>DIPB01000162.1:952-5272 GCA_002426275.1 Firmicutes bacterium UBA5499 | reverse complement strand
AAAGGCTATATGCCCAGCAAGCGTACAGCCGTCGCCCTTGCCGTGGCGCTGGAACTTGACCTCAATGAAACCGGCGACCTTTTGGAGCGGGCAGGCTACGCGCTGTCTCACAGCCAGAAATTTGACGTGATAGTCGAGTATTTCATCGTCAGTGGGNNACGAGGTGCTGTTCAAATATGACCAGCCGCTGTTGGGTGGGTAAAATTTTGGAAATTATTAATATTCGTGAACACCCGGAATACCTCGACCGCGCGGTCGACTACTTTGCAAGCAAGTGGTGGGTGCCGCGTATTGTGTATCAAGACGCAATATCACACAGCATCACGACGGACAGTCCACTGCCGCGTTGGTATCTGACGCTTAAAGGCGACACGATCATCGGCAGTTTTGGACTAATAAATAATGACTTCAACAGCCGTCAAGACTTATATCCGTGGCTCTGTGCGTTGTATGTGGAAGAATCTGAACGCGGTCATGCGCTCGGAGCGCGTTTGCTCGAATACGGCAGAGCAGAAGCCGCCAAACTCGGTTTTAATAAACTGTATATTAGCACCGGCCACATCGGTTACTATGAGCGATATGGGTGCGAGTATATTGGTAACAGCTATGGAGCTGATAGCGAGCCGAGCCGTATTTATGAGATCGCGACTGAATGGTCCAACGGTTTTGAATAATCGCTGTCACAGAGAAAATCAGTCATGCTGTCTTGGAGATAGCAAACGAAACTTGGGCTGGACCGCAAATTGCGGTTCACGGCGAGTTATTCGATCTGCGCGAATTGCCTTGCTTGGACGCGTTTAACGGTGACGCTGTTATGGGCTATTGCTTCTACCGTCTGTACTAATTGCGAGATAATGGCGTTAGAAACCATGCGGCACAATCGCGGTATAGGAACTACGCTGATTTCGGCGATGGAAAAACTTGCTGTTCATTCCGGGGTTGTCTCACAACGACAAACGACAGCATAAATGCAATCCGCTTTTACCAGCGGCGTGGATTTTTCCTGCGTTCCTTTGCAACACGAATTTGAGTTTGAGACCCGGCTGTGAAGTCAGCAAAATGGATGTCGCTTTTGAAGCGACCAGCCGCCTTCCTCGAAGTTGTATATTGAAGACGCAATCTTCGATGGGGACGCGGCAATGACAAAGGATTAACAGAACTGGTATTCATACTCGAAGCGTCTCGATGGGCGGCTTGGAGAGCGACACAATCGGTGGCTACCATTCAATGCTCGCCGGGCAACAGGCGGTGGAGGGTTCACGACAGCGCTGTTCGATATCGACTACGAACTGCTCCGCGACCGCGTTGACATCAAGGCGGTGGGCCCGATAACCGAGCCGGAGTACCAAGTCGGCGGTTCGACCGCACTCCTTGACGCAATGGGCAGGACGATTCACAAAATCGGGAACGCCCAGCAGCACACCGCTGACGACTACCGCGCCGAAAAGGTACGTCATCATCACGGACGGCGAGGAAAACTCAAGCCGCGAGTATTCAAGTGACAAGGTCAAAGCGCAAATTGAGCGGCAAAAGCCGCAGTACGGCTGGGAATTAATTTTTCTTGGCTCGAATATCGACGCTGACAGCGGGACGCTTTGGCCTCCCGACCGCGGAGGGACGGAACTCGACTATAAGGCAATGAGCGCGGCGGTTGCCGCTTTCGCGAAGCCGGAGCGGCCGATGAGGCTTGCTTTGAGGAAATACATAAAGACGTTAGAAGAAGGTGAGATCGTAAATAATGGAACGCACTATTACAGTTAAAGGTCTGGGTAAGGTGTCTGCATCACCAGATTTGATTACAATCAGCTTTGACCTTGAAATTACCGAGCCGAAATACGAGCAAACGATGGAAACATCAGGTCGCCTGCTTGCTGCGCTCCGCGCCTCCATCTCCCAGACGGGGCTTGACGGCAAAGACCTGAAAACTACCGGCTTTAGCGTTGATACGAAGTATGAGAGTTACAGGGACAAGAACAATAACTATCAGCAACGGTTTATCGGCTATACCTGCGTCCATCGGTTAAGTTTGGAATTCGCCCTTGATATGAAGACGCTTGCTTCGGTGCTGTCTGCGATTGCGGAATGCGAAGCGCATCCGGAGTTCAAAATCAGATTTACGGTTAAAGACCCGACCGCCGTCTCGGAGCAATTGCTCGCCAAAGCCATAAAGGATGCCGCCAAAAAAGCTGAAACGCTGGCGAAAGCGGCGAACGTGAAACTCGGTGCGGTTCAGCGGATTGATTGCAACTGGGAAGAAATCCATCTTTATTCGGAGACCGATATGGATATGAAGTGCTGTGCGCCGATGCTGGCTGAATCGTCTGCGCCGGGGATTGACATAGAGCCGGATGACATTGACGTCAGTGACAGCGTGATCGTCGTCTGGACGATTGAGTGACGGAGGCGCCGTATGCTCGGAGCGATTATCGGTGACATCGTAGGCTCGGTCTACGAGTGGCATAACTTAAAAACAAAAGAATTCCCGCTGTTCCGCGATGACTGCTTTTTCACGGACGACACCGTGATGACGATTGCCTCTGCCGACGCTTTGATGCATGGCTGTAAAAACGACGACTTTATAGACGCTTACAAGAAGTGGGGACAGCTCTATCCAAACGCCGGCTACGGCGGGCGGTTTGGGAGCTGGATAAATTCCGATGACCGCGAACCCTACAACAGTTGGGGCAACGGTTCGGCGATGCGGGTAAGCCCCGTGGGGTGTTTTTATGACTCCCTGGAGCAGGTATTGGCCAAAGCCCGGGAAAGTGCAGCGGTGTCCCACAACCACCCGGAAGGGATAAAAGGGGCCCAGGCGACAGCAGCCTGTGTTTATTGGGCCTTGCATGGCAAGAGCCAGGCTTCGATCAGGATGCTGGTGGAGGACAGGTTTGGATACGACCTGAACTTCTCCCTGGATGGAATCCGGGAGACCTATCAGTTCGATGTCTCCTGCCAGGGAAGCGTACCCCAGGCCATCGCCGCTTTCCTGGAGTCCAGCGACTACGAGGACACCGTCCGCAATGCCATCTCCATCGGCGGCGACAGCGATACCATCGCGGCGATTGCCGGAGGGATTGCGGAGGCATTTTATAAGGAGATCCCTCCTCATATAAAGGATACGGTGATGAGTTCGCTGCCGGCCGAGTTCCGGGAGGTTGTCACCGGGTTTTATGTCCGCTGTGGATTGGAAACTCACGTTTTATAGAGGAGACCACAAGTCCGGGGAGCATGACGGCGCAATTGCGCTTCGGAATTTCCTCGGCTGGAAGCATTTTTAGATTTCGAAAAAGCTATTAATGCCGATGTAAGCTCAGTGCTGCTGGGCACAGGCAATACCGGAGTCACAATGGTACCGGTTCAGCTGTATTTTATGCTTGACCGCGGTGGATTACATCTGTAATATTTAAAACAAGATTACAGATGTAATCCAAAGGAGGTCAGTGAGGTGCAGGTGCCACAGATATCAGAATCCGAACTGGAAGTTATGAAAGTCCTCTGGGAGTTGGGCTCGGCTACCAGTTCTCAGGTGGTGGAGAGATTGGCTCCCCAATCCGACTGGAAACCGAAAACAATTCAGACTCTCATTACCCGCCTGGTGGCCAAGGGTGCTGTCAAGGCCGAATCGACAGAGAGCAAGGCGTTCCTGTATTTCCCTCTGGTCAGCAAAGAAGAGTACCGGGCTTATGCCAACAGCTCCTTTCTGAAGAAGATGTATAACGGGTCGGTAAACCTCATGTTGGCCAGCTTTGTCAGGGAACAGAGGATATCCAGGGAACAACTGGAGAACCTGAAAAAAATCCTGGATGAGGAGGTATGATGGTGGCGGATGCGTTTCAGACCGTCTTGACGACCTCATTATATGCTGCAGTGGTAGGGCTGGTCATCATTTTATTGAAAGCAGTTCTCAAGAACCGGCTGAATGCCCAGTGGCATTATCTCATCTGGATTGTGCTTATCCTGAAACTAATCATGCCCTTTGGCCCGGCCAGTGCGGTGAGCCTCTTTAATATCATGCCGAACATAACTCCGCCGGATAGCATGATGGTTGATACATATCAGGCACCGGCACCCATAGAAACGCCCCCAGTTACAGCCGGTACATCAATAGAAATCCAACCTGCACCGGTGGTTGCCCCAGTGGAGCAGATAACGCCTAATATCGAGGAGGTTCTGCCCTGGATCTGGATTCTGGGCATGAGCCTTATGCTGTTCTGGCTGGTATTAACCTGCTATTCGCTGAACCGCAAGCTATCCCGAGGATGCCGGGAAGCGGATGAAAGGACTGCAGCCATTTTTGAATCCTGCAAGTCCAAGATGGGA
>DIPB01000162.1:543-851 GCA_002426275.1 Firmicutes bacterium UBA5499 | reverse complement strand
CCAAGATGGGGATCGGCAGCAGCCTGACCCTGGTGGTGCAGGAAGTGGTCAGGACCCCTTCGCTGTTTGGCATCCTGCGTCCCAGGATCCTCCTGACACCAGAGGCGGCAAGCCTGAGTGATAATGATATCCGGTATGTACTGCTGCATGAGATGACCCACTACCGCCGTAAGGATGTGCTGGTTAACTACCTCTTGATCCTGTTGCAGGTCATCCACTGGTTCAACCCGGTCATCTGGTACTGCTTTAAACGGGTCAGAGAAGACATGGAGGCAGCGACTGACCAGTATGTTTTGTCGGTGCTGGTA
>DIPB01000162.1:0-329 GCA_002426275.1 Firmicutes bacterium UBA5499 | reverse complement strand
AGCTAACCTTGCTCCCCGGCTGCTGGGCATGGTTGATGACCAGAAGAACCTGGCAAGGAGGCTGAAGATGATAAAGATGGCAGAGTTTTTTCAGGGCCAGCGCAAGGCTGTCGCCTCACTGGGGGTATTATGTGTGCTGTTGCTGGGCGGGCTGCTGTTGACCAGCGCTCTCGACAAGGGTCCGGCATCCGGGTCCATATCCTCCTACGATGCCGAGGGACTCCTGGAACACCGGACCCCTTATGTGGGGAATAACAGCAAGGTCGTGAACATAATCAATCTGCTCCCCCTCTCGGGCTGGCGCCAGGAGGTCTCCCTCCAGACCAGGA
>DIPB01000127.1:4405-6453 GCA_002426275.1 Firmicutes bacterium UBA5499 | reverse complement strand
CTACAGTTACTTGACGCGACCCGAGCCCATTATTAATTTGACAAAATTCTCCGGCATGCTTAAAATGGTGATAGAGGATAAAAAGGAGTTTAGGGGGGTGTGCAGATGAAAATGGTCATCTCGGTTGTGCAAGATCAAGACGCGAACAGCCTCATCGAGAGTTTGTTAGAAGCAGGTTTCCGCGCCACAAAACTTGCCAGTACTGGCGGTTTTCTGAGAGAAGGCAACACAACCTTAATGATCGGCGTCGAAGAAGAGCGCTTGGAAGAAGTGCTCGGGATCATTCGCGATAAATGTCACACCCGCAAACAGCTGGTAACCCCCATGACAGCGGTTAACACCTTTATCCCCAGGCCGATTGAAGTCTCTGTGGGCGGCGCTACCATTTTCGTATTGAATGTCGAGCAATTTGAGCATATCTGAAGGAGAACAAGATGAAGGTAGAAAAAACCGGTACTCGTTCCCCTGGGTTGAGATCAATTGACGGGCGGCCTTCAGCGGGAAGGCCGCTAACTTTTTCCGAGGCCGTGGGTGCAGTCGCCAGAGAAGGAGAGCTGCGTCTGGAGACCATAGGACAGGAATTGGACGAACAAGCCAAGCGCTTTGCTAAATCGCCTACTATGGAGCAGTTGACCCAATACAAGGAATTGGTGGCCAACTTTGTGGCTACAGCCGTGCGAAGGCTGTACCAAGTGATAAAGACCACCGGTTTTCAGGGCGCCGGACGCCATAGGGTATATTCTATTGTCCAGAAAATTGATGAATCTTTAGAGGAGCTAACCAAAAGTATCCTGGCGGAGCAAACAGACGAAATCTCGCTGATGGCAAAATTGGATGAAATCCGCGGGATGGTTTTGGATTTATACTCTTAGCGGAGGCACAAATGAAATTCAGCGAACTTATAGGACAGGAGCACGCGGTTAAACTCCTTAAGCAGTCAATAATTAAGGAGAGATTGGCCCATGCTTATCTTTTTTCAGGACCGGACGGAGTTGGCAAAAAAACTTGTGCTCAGATTTTTGCCCGCGCCTTGAACTGCGTCGAGGGCGGAGCTGAACCTTGCGGGCGCTGCAGATCCTGTACTAAAGAATACCATCCTGATATTCACCTGCTGCAGCCTAAAGGTTCGTCTGTGCGGATCGAACAGATGCGCCAGTTGCAGAATAGCGTCGTCTATAAACCATATGAGGGCAAATGGAAAGTCTATTTGCTGGAAGAAGCTGATAAATTCACGGATGCGGCGGCAAATAGTCTGCTGAAGACTTTGGAGGAACCGCCGGCAGAGACGATTTTCATTCTGCTTACCGCCAAAGTTGATCAAATTCTCCCCACCATCCGTTCGCGCTGTCAGCAAATCAATTTCAGGCCAATCGGGGAGGAAAAGATTTTGCGTCGTTTGGAGGAGCGTTACCCCCAGCTGGAAGCGAAGAGGAGACAGTTGGCGGCTTCTTTGGCAGAAGGCAGTCTGGGGCGTGCTTGTCGTTACTTGGAAGACGATCAAGCCTTGGCCCGGGTAAAAGAAGTGGAAGAGATTTTTAATACCTTGGGGAAAGACGATCTGGCGCCCTTTACCATCGCTAAGGCGTGGAGCGGCAGAAAAGACGAGCTAGGGGAATTTTTCCAAATATTGACTTTGCTTTATCGCCAGAGCTTGTGGGAGAATATAGAAAGACCGCAGCTGGATCAGCTGTACGAATCATTGGTTAGCATTGAGAAGACAGAAGCGGCCTTGTCCAGAAACGCGAACGTGCAGCTGGCTTTGGAGCAGCTGTTATTATCATTAGCTAGAGAAAGGGAAGAGAGCGCTTGAAGCAGAAAGTAGTTGGCATCAGATTTAAGTCCGCAGGCAGAATCTACCATTTCAATGCCGGTCAGCTGGATCTGGGAATTGGCATGTACGTGATTGTGGATACAGCCCGGGGCATGGAATATGGAGAAGTAGTCACCGAACCCAAAGAGAGGGAAGAAGAAACCATTTATAAACCGGTGGTGCGCATCGCTAAGGCCTCGGACAAAGCTAAGGTGAAAGAGCATGAGGAGAAAGCCAA
>DIPB01000127.1:3887-4129 GCA_002426275.1 Firmicutes bacterium UBA5499 | reverse complement strand
AAGCTTGTGGATGTGGAATACACCTTCGATGGGAGCAAGCTGATCTTTTATTTCACCTCAGACGGTAGAGTGGATTTTCGGGAATTGGTCAAGGACCTGGCTGCGCATTTTCGGATTCGCATTGAGCTGCGACAGATTGGCGTGCGCGATCAGGCAAAAATGATCGGCGGCTTGGGACCGTGCGGCAGACCTATGTGCTGCGCTACCTTTTTGGGAGATTTCGAACCGGTTTCGATTAAAAT
>DIPB01000127.1:3098-3682 GCA_002426275.1 Firmicutes bacterium UBA5499 | reverse complement strand
ATGTGCTGCCTGAAATATGAATCGGAATTGTATGAAAAAGGGCAGTGTGCCGGCTGCTGTAGGTGTCCTAAAGCGGAGGAAGATTAGTGGAGAGCTTCGGCGCAGGTCTGTATCTGTGCGCTACCCCCATCGGCAATTTGGAAGATATAACATTGCGGGCGCTGAGACTCCTTGAGGCGGCGGAGCTTGTGGCAGCCGAGGATACAAGGAAAACCAGAAACCTGCTGACTCATTTCGACTTGCATAAGCCTCTTGTGAGCTATCATCAGCACAATTGGCGGCGGCAAAGCGGAATGCTGCTGGAAAAAGCCCGGATAGGTCCGGTGGCTGTGGTCAGCGACGCAGGCCTGCCAGGGATTTCCGATCCCGGCGCGGAGCTTGTGCATCTGGCCTCTGAGGCAAATGTTCCAGTCACGGTGCTGCCAGGGGCTAATGCGGCGTTAACAGCATTGGTGCTTTCAGGACTTTCAACGGAAAGGTTTGCGTTTGAAGGTTTTTTGCCCAGACAGGAAACCAAGAGGCGCCTGATTTTGGCAAAACTGGCCGAAGAAGAGCGCACGCTGATTTTCTATGAAGCGCCCCAT
>DIPB01000127.1:701-2889 GCA_002426275.1 Firmicutes bacterium UBA5499 | reverse complement strand
AAGCTGGAGGAGCTGCCTTCAAGCCTGGAGCGAGAGATACCCTTACGCGGCGAATTTGTCATTGTGGTGGCAGGGAAAAAAGCAGCAGGCCGGTGGCGGCAGGCTGAAGCCGCGGAGGCCTTAGCGCGGCTTTTGGCGGCGGGGATTCCCCTGAAAGAAGCAAGCCGGCAAGTGGCGGCTTGCTCCGGCTGGCAGCGAAACGAACTTTATGAGTTGGGGTTGACTTTACGCTCTTGATATAGGCGTTGGAAAGTCATGGCCAAAGGCAAAGTGATTGTTTGATCATTCTGGCGGCGCTCTGCTTCAGCCTTCCGGCTGCGCGGATAGCATCGCCGCGTTTGTTTGCTCCAAGGTTCAAAGGAGACATGCGGCCGCAGGTACCTGGGGAAAAGTCTCGCTGCCTGTGATTTCGCCGTCCGAAATCTAAAGGGCAGAACCGCAGCTTTTTTGGTTCGGCCCAAAAGGATGCCTAATCCTCCAATCTGGCCGGCTCGTTTTCCGTACTGTTATCGCTATAAAGTATAAAGGAGTTTTCCTCCCGTCCTGAAAACGTGAAGGGTCGGGGGTAGCCAGATGACGTGGAAGGTTTTGTTCGGCTTTTTGCGCGCGGGATCTCAGAATAAACTAAAAGGGGGAGGGGCTCCCCCTTTTTCGATCAGGAGGTGACTTGATGAACAAGGGCTTAGTGCAAATCTACTATGGCCACGGAAAGGGAAAAACTACAGCCGCTTGGGGACAAGCCATGCGGATGGCGGGGCACAGGCTTTCCTGTCTGGTGGTACAGTTTCTCAAAGGCGGCCTGTACTCGGGAGAGCTCTGGGCAGCGGAACGTCTTGCGCCGTATCTAGAGGTGATCCAGGCTGGTAGAGGCTGCCCTTATGCCGGACCAATCAAGGCGGGAATTTGGGAATGCACAGGCTGCGGCAGTTGCTTTCAGGAAGCGCCTGAGGATCGGGATTTGACTAGGCTTGGCTGGCAAGCCGCGGAACGGGCGCTTGCCGGCGGCAGCTACAAACTTGTGGTCTTGGACGAAATTGGACATGCCATACGCAAGGGTTATCTAGCTGAAGAAACGGTTTTAGCCGTTTTAGCGCAGAGACGGGAGGCTGTGGAGGTTGTGCTCACGGGCAGGGAATTTTCGCCTGGGATCTTGGCGGCAGCTGATTTGATTACAGAAATGCGCTCCGTAAAGCATCACTTTGCCCAAGGCGAAAAAGCGCGCTTGGGAATTGAATATTAAGCTTGGGATCGGAACAAGAACTGGGGGCCAATTCTAAAAGCAAGCGCCGCGGCATAGGTTATTTAGAGAGAACACATGCGGAGGCGCTTTTATGAAGGCACCTGGAAAAAAAGTAGGAAAAGCTCTTGTGGAGCTCTTGGAGCTGCCGCGGGACATCGTTTTCGATCTCCCCAGGATGGTGCTGAGCGGTAACAATCAGCTGATCATGGAAAATCATAAGGGGATCATCGAATACAGTCCTGGTAAGATCAGGGTCAACTCCCGGCTGGGGGAGGTTGTCATTTACGGCAGTGGGCTCTCTATAGTCACTATTTTCCCAGAGGAAATCACCATCGCCGGCAGGATCTCAGCCGTGAGTTTCGGCGATTGGGGGGTGTGACCGGTGGTTTTGAAGCTATGGTCATATCTTTTGGGATATGTTATAATCATGGTGACAGGCCCTGGCTTGGAGAAGTTTTTGAACCTGGCCAGCCAAAGGCGGATTCCCTTGTGGAATATCAAAAGATTGCAGGGGGACGTGCTGATCGTCTCCACCAGGGTAGGAGGCTTTCGTCAGCTGCATCCGCTGGTGAGGAAGACTGGCTGTAAGATCAAAATTAAACGAAAAGCTGGGTTTCCATTTTTGGGAGCGCAGCTGCGCAGACGCTGGGCTTTGTGTCTCGGCGCGCTGTTATGTCTCGTGGCGGCTTGCCTGCTCACAGGACAGGTTTGGTTCATTCAACTTGTAGGTTGCCCACAAAGGCTGGAAAAAGAGGTGAAAACACAATTAGCCTCAGCAGGCCTTTCCATTGGCGCCAATAAAGGACAGCTTGATCCCAACCAGATCGCGGAAAAGCTTTTGACACAGAACGAGGCTCTGGCTTGGGCGGGAGTCGAGTTTCACGGTACTCTAGCCAGGGTGCGAGTAGTGCCTAAGCTGATAGCGAAGGAAAAGGAACAGGGGCCATG
>DIPB01000127.1:0-618 GCA_002426275.1 Firmicutes bacterium UBA5499 | reverse complement strand
GGAAAAGGAACAGGGGCCATGTCATCTGGTGGCCACCAGGGACGCTGAGCTTATCCATTTAATCGTCTACAGCGGGCAAGGCTTGGCGCAGGCCGGAGAAATGGTGAAAAAAGGCCAGATTCTGGTCACAGGTCAAGTCTTATACAAGCCTGACGAAGCGAATCCCTTGGTGCGCGATACAGGCCGGGAATTCACAGAACCGACTGTGAAGAATGTAAGGGCCAGCGCTTTCGCGGAAGGCAGGTTTTGGCTGGAGGGATACGGCGAGGCAAGCGGCAGGCAAATGCAAAAACAGCTAAAACGTACCTTGCTGGTTCGCGAGTATTATTTGGGCAAAGTCAGAATCTGGAAGCGCAGCTTGGCCCCAAAGACGGGTTTCGCGAGAATTGAACGCGAGGAAAGCGCAAAACGCTATCCTCTGAAGCTGCGGATAGTGGAAAGTTATGGCATAACGGAATTGAAGCGAAAGCGATTGACAGCTGAGGAAACGGCCAGACAGCAAGCGTTGAGCCAGGTTCGTCAGCAGCTGGGAGCCAAAGATAAAATCGAAAAGCTCAAACCCATCGTTCTCCGCGAGGGGGAACTGGTAAGGGTTAAGATTTTGGCCGAATGCAGAGG
>DIPB01000200.1:27899-28063 GCA_002426275.1 Firmicutes bacterium UBA5499 | reverse complement strand
GATTGAAGTAGCGAATCCAGTGCACGCCGAGCCAGTTCGCCAAATCCAGGCTCAGATCATTCGTGCCCCACAGCAGGATCCCGAAAGGCGACTGCGCCTTACCTGCCCGCGCGGGATCGGGGATCACGGCCAATTGGCTGATCTGCTCCACCCGCTCTTCTCCC
>DIPB01000200.1:27452-27809 GCA_002426275.1 Firmicutes bacterium UBA5499 | reverse complement strand
CTGCTCCACCCGCTCTTCTCCCGCCTGAGCCGCGAGTTTTACGTTGATATGGCCCTTCCAAGCAGGTAATTGGATTTGCTGCTGGGAAATGGCGCCTTCTCCTGGAACAGAAATCTGTCCGCTTTGCGTAAAGCGCTTTTTATGGAAGAAGTCGCTGGCCTCAAGAGTCCAAGAGAGCACTTTTGCCTCTTGGGCATGATTTTGCGCCTGCAGGCGAACGAAAGGTATTTGCTCGCCAAGAAAAACGTTTCTCTGCTCTGTGGGCGCCAAATTCACGCCCAATAGCCCGTCCTGGGGATCGCCTGTGAGATGAGCAGGCGCCGGAATGCTCTCTGGCTCGCCTGCCACATACGGCTG
>DIPB01000200.1:26913-27339 GCA_002426275.1 Firmicutes bacterium UBA5499 | reverse complement strand
GGCTCGCCTGCCACATACGGCTGTACGAACATACTGAACTTTGCACCCTGGCCTTGCTCATATTGCTTCCACGGCATTACATAAACAGTGTAATCTCCGGATTGCCAAAGCCGCTCTTCTTTAGGCGTAAAGGTTACGTGCAGCCCTGCATCCTGGCCGGAAAAACCCTGCTGCCAATCTTTCCCGAAAAAAAGCCGCAGTCCTCTCTCGCCCCAGTTTACAGCTTCTCCTGTATATAGCACGTCATAATCTGCCTTATAGTAATACGGATATAGATGGAACAGGATCTTCAGCGTTGCCTGCTCCCGCAGCGGCCCGCCCAGCTGCCAAGTGGTATCGAGAATGACGTTGTCATTCTCCTCCTGCACGCCGCAAGATAACAATCTGCTTTGACTGAAGCCTGCTTTCCAGCCGGACTGAAAAACA
>DIPB01000200.1:26405-26732 GCA_002426275.1 Firmicutes bacterium UBA5499 | reverse complement strand
CTCCCAGCTCCAAGCGGTAGTTTCTCCCTTGATAGATATACGAAGCGTTAAGAATACTTTGTTTCCTATCCCCCAACAGGGTTCGCTCCGCTTGCTGCGGACCGCTATCCTGCAGGGTGGCGACAGAGGCGGCAAGAGCTCCGTTTTCTGCTGTGGCTTTCAGGGCGGAGCCAACCGCGCCTGCGGTTGGCCCAGTCCTACTGACTTTCGCTGTAAAATCATCCCAGGTGATTTCCTTCCCGAAAGCCTGACCGGCAAACAGGCCAAAAAGCGAAGCGAGCAAAACCGCTATCCTGAGACACGCCTTGTTTTTCATGCAGTTCATCC
>DIPB01000200.1:15563-26298 GCA_002426275.1 Firmicutes bacterium UBA5499 | reverse complement strand
CTCCAAAGGCCCCGGCCGCTACTTGGCCGCCACTTTTACATTAATCACCGAATCGGAGATTCGCTCGCCCGCGATTGTGACCACGGAACGCATTTTCTGACGGCCGGTTTGCGCCGGTGTCACTTTGATGGGCGCGCTGATGATCTGCTCTCCTTGAGGCGCTTCAAAGCTTATCTTCTCAGGCTCGCTCTTCCAGCCGGCGGGTAACTCCAAGGAGATTTCCCCTTTGACTGGCTCCTTAGAGAGATTGGTGATCCGCACTGTGAATTCCGCCGTCTGTCCCACGACCAAATTGGCTGCGATATTTTCTTGATCGTAGACGTTTTTGCGCCGCGGATACTCTCCGGCCGGCGGCAGGAGCGCCTGCACAACCTCGCTGCCGTGACTGAGGGTCGCTTCTTGCGGAAACCTTGGATAACGATACTTGGCCGCCACATCCAATATCTTTCTACTGGCGCCGAAAATATACTGCGGATAATCGTCCACCGCCAATTGCAATTTCCCGTCCGGGCAATCCACCGCGCGTTTATTGCCCATCAGATCCACGATCGTGACCTGCGGGACGCCCACGTCGATCGTCACATCCAAAGGCTCCGGTTCCTCTGTAAGCTCCGTTCCGTCCCAAGCATAGGATTTACTTGGTTTTACGTTGCGCCAAGCGGGCGTATCCACAGGCTCGGTGATCACGTCCGTCCGGCGCAGCGTCGCCCAAGCGACCAAAAGAGGCTCTCCGTCCGGCATCTTAAATACCCTCTGATATAGCCTGGGCGCTAAGCCTTGATCTTCCTCCAGAGCCAGATCTCCGCTATCTGTTCCTTCAAACTCCTTCTCCATTCCGTAAGTCGCCTGGCCGAACCAGGTGATCAAAGGTCCGCCCGTTTTTTCTTTTCCAGCATACGCCGCCAAATCCACGTTTTCTCCCCAATACTGGGCGCCGTCCAGCATCTTGCTCATCACCGCGTACGCGCTATACCCGGGACGAGGAGTATTGTAATAGAAAAGGCCAAAGCCGCCATATTGATTAAGGGTGAACCAGTGTTTGCCCAACAGGCCGTAAGCCATGGCTTCCAAATAGCTGCGGACCAGGAAAGCAGCTGTAGTATTATCCTTGCTAACCTGACCTAAACCGTAACCCTCCACGCGCACATTGGGATCTAAGCCCAGATACCCTTGCTCCGAATCGATCACGGGTTTGTACCCGTACTCCTCCATAATTGGGAATAGTTTTTTCACCGCGCTTGCCAACCAGTAATAGCGGGTAAGGGTGTTATCTACTTCCGGCGCATACGGGAAGCAATGCAGGTGAACGGTAATCAAATCCAGATAATCCCAACAGCCGTTTTCCGCAAGCTCCCGAATCCAGGCTATATCTACGCCGGCAGTTCCGGGCAGGCCAACGGCGATCTTCGGATCGTGCTGTCTTTGCTTAATGGAGCTGATCTTCAGCTTTTCTGCGTAAGCGGCCCCCAAAGTGCCGAAATTAGGTTCGTTCGCCATCTCTGTGAAACGAAACGTCCCCGCCGGCGCCTTAAACAAGTCATTGGCTCCTGGAATTGGCTCCAAGCCTCGGCTGGTATAGCTGGACAGATCTTCTTTTGCCGGATTGAAGTAGCGAATCCAGTGCGCACCAAGCCAGTTTGCCAAATCCAGGCTCAGCTCATTTGTGCCCCAAAACATGAGTCCGAAAGGAGACTGCGCCTTATAATGCCGCTCAGGATCGGGAATCACGGCCAATTGGCTGGTCTGCTCCACCCGCTCTTCTCCCGTCCGAGCCGCGAGTTTGACGTTAATATGCCCCTTCCAAGCCGGCAACTGGATTTTCTGCTGACGAATAGTCCCTTCTCCAGGAACAGAGAGCTGGCCGCTTTGCGTAAAGTGCTTCTCATTGAAAAAGTCGCTGGCCTCAAGTGTCCAAGAGAGCACTTGTTCTTGCCGGGCATGATTCTGCACCGTCAGGGTGACGAAAGGCTTTTGGTCGCCCACAAAAACATTCCTCTGCTCTGTGGGAGTCAAGCTCACGCCCAGCAAACCGGCTTTGGGATCTCCTGTGAGATGAGCCGGCGCTGGAATGCTCTCGGGCTCGCCTGCCACATACGGCTGCACGAACATGCTGAACTTTGCCCCCTGGCCTTGCTCATACTTTTTCCACGGCATTACGTAGACCGCGATCGAGCCGTTCCACCAGAGGTGATCTTCTTTAGGCGTAAAGGCGATATGTAATCCCGCGTCGCTGCCGGAGAACGATTCTATCCGATCTTTGCCGACCTGCAGCCTCAGTCCCCGCTCGCCCCATTTTATATCCTCTCCCGTATAAAGTACGTCAAAATCAGCTTGAAAGTAATACGGATGTAAATGAAAAAGGATTTTCACCGTCGTCTGCTCTCGCAGCGGACCGCCCGGCTTCCAAGTCGTGTCGAGGACAATGTCGCCGTCGTTCTCTTCCAGCACATCGTAAAATAACAATCTGCCCTGATTGAACGCGCCTTTCCAGCCGGACTGAAAAACATCGATCTTAACGTTTTTGAGGATCTCCCGCGGTCCCCCTGGAGTAAGCGACGTGATCGTCAACTGTTCTCCCAGCTCCAAGCGGTAGTTTTTCCCTTGGTAGGTATATTGCGCCTTGGGAACGCCCTGCTTTCTGGCCTCCGACAAATACTGCTGGGCCTGCTGAAGAAGGGCTTTTTCCTGTTCCGCAGGCAAAGGCAGCAGCTGGCCTGTGATTTTGAGTTTGTCAAAACGGAGGTTAGCTCCGTTTTTATCCACATAATAATGATTCCAGGCGAATTTGTCGGCTGCGATGCGCACGTAAACTTTAGCCAAGGGACTATCCAGCTTCACAGTCCCGAAATTGGCAGTGGTGGACCAGCTGGCGTCCCAGCTGTGCGAGTAGATTGTGGTCCAAGGTCCCACAGGCGACTGCGACCACTGGACATAGGAGTGTCCGTCATAGTCCTTGGCGTGTTCATTTTGGACGCTGGTGGCAACAGTAAAGCTGCTTATCCCCGTGCCGGGCAGCGCTGACAATTGCCAGACTGAGTACGCCGCGGCTTCGCCGTTATCTCCTCCCGCAGGGCCTGCAAGCTGCTTGTAGCCGGGATGCTGGGCCCAATTCTCATTGTGAAACGCCTTGTCAAGATTTTCCCCGAAAGTCGGTCCGCCATAACCGAATTCATACCAGGTATGTTCTTTGAACCTGCTCAAGGTTTCGCCTGTGGCTTTCCACTGCGTGAAAAGCAGATTGGCTTGAGCGCCGATTTGATACTTATTAATGCCGATTCTATCGGCCGCCAGCCGCACATAGACCGCTGGCAAAGGCGTCTCTAACTTTACGGCGCCCTGCTCCGCGCTGGCAGTCCCCGCCTGCTCCCAGCGATGGCTGTAAATCGTCTGCCACGGACCTTGGGGCGAGGCTGCCCACTGACAGTAAGCGTGTCCGTCAAATTCATCATCGGCAACTTCGAATCGCGCTGTGGACGAGACTGTGAAGCTTTCGATCAGCTCGTCCGCCTCGTGCGGCGTCAGTTTCCACACAGACCAAGCCGCGGGAGAGGCGCCCACCGAACCGCTGATGGGGCACGCCGCTTCCCGATAGCGAGGATGCTGCGCCCAATTTTTATTTTCCCAGGCCCCTTTGAGGTTAGCTCCCAACTGCTCCCCAGTTTGGTTATAATCAAACCAGGTCAGGGAGCCGGCGCAAACATTTGCGGCCAGAACTAAACTCACAATCACCAATAGCAAACGCGCTCTTTTCTCAATCATCTAAACTATCAACCTCGCTTTCCCGTAAATTCTCGCGCTAATGTGAGAAAATGAAGTTATGAAAAAGCAAATGTTCCTCCACATGCCCCAGCCAATAATCCCAAGAGTGCGAACCTGGGTGTTCCACATACAGATGGGGAATTCGAAAATTCTGCATTACTTTGTGAAAAGCGCGGTTCTCCTCCAAAGCGAAGTCGGAAAGGCCGCAGGAAATGAAGAGCGCAACATCGCTCTCGCCTCTCCACTTGGGAATCATGGCCAGCGCGCAATTATCCTCCCAGCGCTTTCTGTTTTCCTCCAGCTTGCCCAGGTGCTGATCCAGATCCCATTCGCCCGGATGCCGCATAATATCCAAAATTCCGCTGAGCGAAGAAGCGGAAGCAAAGAGCTGCGGATGTTTAAGCGCTAAAGTGACGGCTCCGTGTCCTCCCATGCTCAGGCCCGCGATCGCTCTGGCTTTTCGGTCTTTGAGCGTCGGATAGTGGCTGTCAATATAAGGGATCAATTCTGCAATGAGATATGTTTCATATTGAGAAGTCGGATCGATACTATCGACATACCAACTGTTTTTGCCATCCGGCAGGACCACAAACATCGCGAACTTGGCTAAAGCTTTCTTCAAACTCCCTTGCGCCCAATCCCGGTAACCGCCGCCCGCGCCGTGCAGCAGGTACAGCACGGGATAGTTTTGCTTCGCGTTATAATCCTCCGGATATAACAGATAAAACTTCTTTTCAGTTCCCAATACTCTGCTCTGGTGAACTATTACTTCGCTTCGCACTTCTCCGAAAGCCGGCAGAACGATCAGCCACAGCAAAAGCGCAAGCTTCCAAAACTGCCTTGCGATGCCCAAACGTGCAACCTCCTCCCGCGAAAATTTTAATCTTTAACTTGATCTAAGAAGCGGGTCTGAAACGTCTTTGCCCCGGCTTGCATCAGCTTTGCCGGCGCCGAATTTTTTTTGGTGACGACCGCTTGAATGGCAGGCGCCAAAATCTCCGAATACAATTGCTGGCAGAAAAACGGCGGTTCGGGGCGCACATATTTGATCGCTTCCAGCCAAACGTCCGGAAAATCCACCAGCACATCGCCATATGGTTCGGCCGCTTTTTTGTATTCTTCAGATAGTTTTCCGATAAACGGCGGCGGCGCGGGTAAAGTGCCGATTCGCCCTTGTTTGCGCAAATCCTGTCCTTTTTCCACAATGCGCTTAGGATCCACAGAACCTAAAATCCGCCAGGAGATCCACTTGAACGCAGCCTCCTGCACTTCTCTGGAAGACTTGGGATTGATGATGAAAAAGTCGCCTCCCATTTGATTAACGCGACCCCCGGCACCCGCGGGAAGCAGCGCGATGCCGAGATCATCCTTATCTGCGCCATACTTATTGGCCAGTCCGCTCACTACCCCTTGGTTTTCAATCAGCATGCCGATCTGATTGGCAGCGAATAATTGTGTCAACTGTTCTCTGGTGGCCAATAAATTTGCCTGCAAGCAATCATGCTTCCAGCGCAGATCTTTAATAAACTGCAATGCGGAAATGGCCTCCGGACTGTCGAAGACAGCCTTCCATTTGCCGTCGACCTTTTTTTCGAATTCACCGCCGGCCTGCCAGACCCAGTTAATGAAGCCCCAGCCGCATTCCGCCCCCTGGCCCATCATCCCGAACCCTGAGACGCCTTTCCGGCGATTGGTGAGTTTTTGGGCGGAAGAGGCAAATTCTTCCCACGTGGCGGGCGGTTTAGCTTCGCCGTTTGCGTCCACGATCCCAGCCTGCGTGAACAGTTTTTTGTTATAGGCCAAGGTCTGCACATAAGCCATGATGGGCAGCGCATAGATCCTTCCATCGCGGATAAAGGGCGCTAAAATCTCCGTATTCAGCTGATCCTTATATTCCCAGTCTTTGATGAAATCCGTTAAATCCACCGCGTAACCTCGGTCGATCACGTATCCTTCGGTGGCCCAAAGATTGATCACGTCTTCAGCTGTGCCTCCGGCCATGCTAGTACTGAAATTGTCGGGACTATAAGGACGATCTGTCCAGCGAATCTCGATCTCAGGATAAATTTTATTGAACCGCGCAATGTCTTCTCTCAGGCGTTGCACCTCTACCACATCGGTCTCCGCAGGGCCCTTATTCATGGTGACAACGATTTTTTTCGAACCGGTCGCTTCCTGCTTCTTTCCTTGGGTGGACAGCAATCCGCCTACAATCGCTAAGGCCGCGACCGCCAGCAGCACAATAATTAACTTAGTTTTTTTCAACGCCTATCCCCTCCTTAATTTTCAAAATTGAAACGCAACCTGTCGCGGCTTTAAGTCATAGCTCTCCCTCCAATCTTAAACGCTGCCCTCTATCCGTTGCTGGCGAAAACTTATGTCATTTAAAATGTAGAGAATTACCTCGGTTTTTTTTGTCAAAAAAGTTAGCTTCCAGCCGGCGCTTAAGAGCCGCTCGAGCTTTTTAAAAGATGATCTTTTTCGCCGGTGGATTCGCGAACGACAATATACGGCACGGACCTTTTATGCACATACTGCGCGCCATAGTTATCAAGCCTGCTTTTGATCATGAGCACCGCATCCTGTCCTAACTTATAACGATCAACGTGCAAAGTGGTGATCCCAGGATAAACATTGTTAGCAATCTGCAGATCCCCTACTCCCGCTATCGCTACGTCAGCGGGGACTTTCAGCCCCCGTTGATAACATCTTTTGATCAATTGCGCAGCCAAGTGATCATCGCAGCACAGTATTGCCGTGGGGCGAGGATCGCCGAGGAGCAATTTGTCCAGCGCCTTGGAAATGCCCTCGTGCCTCTGATATTCCCATTCCACCAGCCAATCGGTATTGAGCTTCAGACCCGCTTCCGCCAACGCCTGGTGAAACCCTGAATATTTTGCGCTGTCGGAGCGATATTTCCCCCACAGGCCTCCCAAATAGCCAAGATTCCTGTGTCCGCGCTTGACCAGATGCTTTGCCAGCTCATAAGTTCCCTTTGCCCAATCGATAGGCAGCTGATCGCCGTCTAGGCTCTGCAATTCTTTATTGATGACCACAAAAGGTATTTTATGCTCGCTCAGGCGGGCCAACTCGTCTTCGTTTATTTCTTCCACGGTGATGATGATCCCGCTGAGCTTTTTCTGCAATGCGTTTTGGATGCAAAAAAAACCCTCTTTTACCTCGGATAAATTATCGGCGTACGGTAACAAAGCCAGTTCGAAGCCCAACTTAGCGGCTATATCCTGAATACCGGCCACAATATCGCTGAAAAAAGAGTCGGCGAAAAATTCAGCCTGATGGATCACTACGCCAATTCTCTTACCGGAAACACCGGCGGCGTTAAGCCCGGTCACAAAAGTTCCCTTGCCCTTCTCGCGCTTCAAAAAACCCTCGTCCGTTAATTCCTTAAATGCCCGAATCACAGTGATCCGGCTGACGCCCAGCATCTGACCCAGTTCTCGCTCTGATGGAATGAGTTGTCCTTCCGCCCAATAGCCGTCCATGATTTTATTGTAAATGATCTTCTTCACCTGATCGTAAAGAGGGACGTGCGCTTCCTTATTGATCCCCCATTCCAGCTGTTTCACCAAATCTGCATTATTGTTCGCTTTCTCCATAGCCATAAATCATCCTTTGGCATTATATTCTCTTGACTGCCGACAACTGGCCTCGGTAAAATTTTCTGCAATAAAAGAGATTTTTTCAAATCCTCAAATTACAATTGGTATATTGGATATATCCAGTTGTTTATATTATTCTTTTCTCAAGTCTAAATTCCTGCCATAAAGCAAAAAAATTTTAAATTATTGTTACATCCCTGTGAATAAGCCTTAAGAGCATCCGCTTCGCTCTCCAAACAAAATTTACGGAGACGCGGCTTAGCAGCAGTTCGCTTGCATTTTTTTCGAGGAAGCCGCAAGGCGGCGGCTTGCAACAATAAAATCAAATAGAAACTAGATTCTGTTAATTGCATTGAAAAAAAACGGAGCCTGTGCTCCGGAGAACTAAATCGAACGCAAAAAAGCTTTAAAACAGGAGATTGGGATTTTGGATATATCCAATTGTTGAGTCTGCCTCTATTCCAAGAGGCAGACTAGCCCGTCATTGCCGGGAATTGATAAGCGTACCATATAATCCACTGGCGCCAATTCATATACCTTGCCGCTGTTGAGGACTGTCAGGCGTTTTTCACATAGACGATTGACCAGCACCTCCACGTTCACGTCTTTCGGATTATGATTTACCAGGATGACGAGTTTCTTTTCGCCCAGAGTGTGCACTACTCTCTCCACAAACGCACTATCCACTTCTATGAGAGAATCGATTCCGGCAAGCTCTTTCAGATCACGATAAATTGAGAAGGTTCGGTCGGCGATAAATTCCGTACCGCAATTGCCCAGCAGCCTTTCCACGGGCAAGCCGCAAAAAACGCTTTTGCCTTCGCCATACTGGTTCTGCAGCAAAACTGGCTCGCCTTGCTCATCCTTTCCCAGCACAGAGGCGCCGCGCGGCCGCAATTTTAAGGCGGCGTTGAGACTTCCCAGGTAGCTCAGTCTTTCTTCTCCCGCGCTTAAAGACAGGGCGTGCTTTTGGGCAAGGTTTTGCCAGCGGTAGTCTACGGCAAACCCGAATAATTCTTCCATCTGCGGCAGCGAACAGCCGTCATAGGAAAGATACAGCGCTCCTCCTTGCCTGACGAAATCCAGCATCCGGTCCCACTGACTGCGTTTGAAGGCGAAAGCCCCTCGGACGGAAGGGAGAATCAACAATTTATATTGAGAGAAATCAACTTCCGGCCCCACGATCTCAGCTTCAATGCCCGCTTGTTTTGACAGCACAAAAGCGTTGAAGACCGCCGCATGTTCCTCCTCCCGCCACGGGGTGACAATGGCGGCTTCCCGGGGTTGCCTTTCCACCTGTCCCCAAGGTATCTTCTGCAAGAGCGCGGCAAAGGCGGCAAACTCCTTGGCCACCGCCTTGGGCTGGCCGTCGGCCGTGAAAAGGCCCAAGCCGTCGTTCTCCATGAGACAAAACTCATAAGGCGGCTCGCGGGAGCAGGTAAAGTCCGTATGACACCACCATAAGAATCCCCCGTCATCGTTAGCCAACAGACTATAAAAAACAGTGCGCGCCACCTTTGCGGTCATGGCGTCGGACATCATGGAGTGGCCCAAGGTGCCGAATTCTTCGCAGAGCACGGGCTTTTTCCCGATTCCTTGATAGAGCCTGGTCTGCCAGGCAGGAATGTACGTGTTGCGCGGGAAATGCGGCGGCTCCGGATTCTTCAGCGGCATGAATTCCTGATAAGGATGCACGCAGAGAAAATCAACTTCCGCAGCCAAATCGCGGATTAAAAATTTCTTTCCTTCCCTTCCTGCGGCCATGCCCAGCTCGTGCATGCCCGAAGTTACAGGATGTTTTTTGTCGAAACGTTTGAGCTGTTGGCAGAGAAAGCTGGTCCACAGCCAGGCAGAGTCGCGGCTTTCCACAGGCATCAGGCAATTCTGCTCATTGCCCAAATCCCAAGCCAGAATGGTTTCCTCTCGGCAATACCTCTGGGCAAAGAAGCTCGCATACCTGGCCTGATATTTCAGCAGCGTGGGATCGGAGAAGACGTTTCTCCCTTGCCGGAAATCAACGTCGAAAGACGTGCCGCTCATCCAGCCCACAAACAGGGTCGGAATCAATTTGATTTTATGACGCCCGGCAATGGCCAAAAGTTCATCGAACCGGTGGATCATCACCGGATCTATGAGCGCCGGATTAACCTCTTCATTTTGCGAGCTATCGCTGCGCAAAAAAACGTCCAATGGCGGCTCCGCCAATAAATACCCCCTCTGTTCCCGCAGAGGCTGGAAGTCATTCCAGACCAGAAAAATCCGCGCCGTGTTCAGACCAACTCCGGCCATTTCGGCAAACTCCGCCTCAATTTCCTCAGGATGCCAGTCCCGCCACATGGCAAGACCTCTGTGGCGGGGCCAGTAATTGACTCCCAGACGAAACTCCTGATCGCGCATGGACGTTCTCTCCTTTGCGTAGCTGCCGTCAGACAGTAAAATTCTCTACCGTAAACTCATAGCTGCCGGAAGGGAGCTTGCAGGCCAGGCGCTCCCCTTGCTGTCCCGCAACAGCGATAGCGTCGTTTTGGGCAATGGGCTTCCCGCTTTCCGTAACCTGCGCCGGATCTTTCACCGGCAAGAGGACAGTGGCGTGGCTGTTGGCGGGGATCTCAAGCTGCAGAAGAAACTGATCTCCCTTTCTCCGCCAATTGCAGACTATCTTGCCGTACAAGCTCTCATGCCAGCAGCGAACCCAAGCGAGATCGCCTACGGGATTGGGACGGATGATGATATGCTTAAAACCAGGCTGGTCCGGATCGGGGTTGATTCCCGCCAAGCCCTTGTAAAACCAAGCGCTGATATCGCTGAACATGTGATGATTCCGTGAAGCCTCGCCCTGCCAGTCCTCCCAGAGGGTGGTGGCGCCTTGGGCGATCCAATAGCCCCAGCTGGGATATGTCTTTTGCGCGGCTATGGCATAGGCCACATCCGCCCGGCCGTGCTCTGTGAGGCTGTGGAGCACATACTTGGCGCCTAAAATGCCAAAATCCAGATGCCAATGGCATTTTTCGATTTCCGCAATCAGTTGCGCCAATATCCAGCCTGTCTCGTCGGGGTAAGCCAGTCCCTGATAGAGCGCGCAAGCCAGAGCGGTCTGCGTGTTGGGCCCCACCTTTTTTTGCTCAGAATCGACGAACCGCGCGTGGAAGGCGGCGCGGATTTCCGCAGCCTGCTTCTCATATGCTTCCGCCCGCTCCTCATCGCCTAAAAGAGCCGCTATTTTCGCCAGCACGACGCTGTCCGCGTAAAAATACGCGGTATCTGTGATGGCGGCGGGCGTCTTCATGTCTTGGTTGCCTTCGGGCGGGCACCAGTCTCCAAGGCCAAAGTCCGCGATGCCATCCTCCGCCATGGTC
>DIPB01000200.1:0-15471 GCA_002426275.1 Firmicutes bacterium UBA5499 | reverse complement strand
CCATGTATTTTTTCATGGCGGGATACGCCTGCCGTAAGATATTCAAATCGCCGCAATAAACGTACTGATACCAGGGAATGAGAATCAGCGCGCTGTCCCAAGCTGGACCGCTGCCCCAATTGAAACCCCACCCTCCGGCGGGCACGATTCCGGGCAATTGCCCGGAAGGCCGCTGAGCGTCGCGGAAATCCGCCAGCCACTTTGCATAAGCGGTCATGGGATTAAAATTGAGCAGCACCTGCTCTGCGGACAGCTGCGCGTCTCCTGTCCAGCCGTTCTTTTCCCGGTGCGGGCAATCCGTAGGGATGCTGTGATAATTCGTCAGGGTAGACCAGCGGGCGCAGCGCTGAATGCTGTTTAAAAGCTCATTGGAGCAAGCGAACTCCCCGCAGGCGGTAAAGTCCGTATGCACCACTTGCCCGGTGAGATTATCCTCTGTCAGGGCGCCGGGATACCCCGTGACCTGAACGTAACGGAACCCATGATAAGTGAATCGGGGCTCCCAGGTCTCCACGCCCTCTCCCTTCAGAATATAGCGATCCGTCTGAAAGGCACCTTTGCGGACAAATTTATCGATATTTGACGAATCAAGGGTCCCGTCGGCTGTGAGCTTTTCGGCATACTTCAAAGTGACGGCAGTGCCGGCCTGTCCTGTGAGCCTCAGCTTAGCCCAGCCCGAAATATTCTGGCCCAAATCGTAAAGCCAGGTCCCCGGTCTTACCTGCCGGCAGGAAATGGGCTTCAAGGAGCCCGTACACCTGATAGGCGCCATCTGCTGCGATTTCAGCTCTCCGCCCGGCGAGCGGGCAAGCAGGGCCGGCTGCCAGAGATGATCGTCAAAGCCGGGGCTGCTCCAGCCTGGAACCTGGCGTCTGGCATCGTAATACTCGCCGTTGCGCAGGCCGCAGAAGGTAATGGGGCTCATGGCAAACCGCCAGGATGTGTCGCTGACGATGATCTGCCTGGAGCCGTCTTCCAGATCAAGCTGGATCTGGAGAAGCAGCTTCACATCGTCGCGCCAAGAAGCGTGGTGAAAATTCCAGACGACATTTGTAAAGCAATTATACCAGCCGTCCCCCAAGATTACCCCCACCGCGTTTTCGCCTTGCCGCAGCTGTTC
This sequence comes from Firmicutes bacterium UBA5499, assembly GCA_002426275.1. GTDB lineage: Bacteria > Bacillota > DTU084 > DTU084 > DTU084 > UBA5499. The sequence goes on along the minus strand of DIPB01000200.1, from coordinate 14,351 downwards.
TGTGACATCGTAAGTCTGATAGTACACTGTTTTTTCATAATCGGAGAAAGCGGGATCCAGGAGGAGATCCCCTACCTTCTCGCCGTTGAGCTGCAACTCATAATAGCCCAACCCGCAAATGTACGCCCGGGCGCTGCGTATTTTCCTGTTTACCCGGAAGTCCTTGCGGAACATAGGCGCGGGAAAGCCGCCCGGTTCTTGGCCGTCGGAGTGGAGAAGCTCTAAGCCTTCATCCGTGACCGCCTCTCTCCGGCTGCGGATCCAGCTGGCCTGCCAATCGCTCTGGGATAACAAAGCTGTTTCAAAAGACCTTGCTTCGGAGAACCCGATCTCTTGCTCTTGCTCATCCCAAGCTTGAACCCGCCAATAATATGTACTCCGGCTGGCCAGCTCTTTCCCCTGATAGGCGATATGTGCGCTCTGCGAGGAACGGATCTTGCCGCTGTCCCACAGGTACTGTCCGGCCTGCAACAACTTTAAACTGGAAGACACTGTAAGCCGATAAGCGCTTTGCGCAGCTCCGCGCTCCGCGGCTGAAAAACTCCAGCCAAACTCGGGTCTGGCGACCCCGATCCCAAGCGGATTTTGTTGATATTCACACCACAAGTTCTCAAATTCCACTGCCTAGCCTCCTTTTCTTAAAGCGTTTTAATTATTTGTGAAATTTTTTTATTTCTTTATGGCCGTAGACTGCCGGATCACCAGCTTAGGCTCCAGCTTCTGGCCGGCTACGATTTCTTCTCCCTGCAAAATCTTTTGCAGCATGGCCACGCTGTACCGTCCGAGGCTCTTTAAATCTTGCGCCACAGTGGTGATGGGAACGAAGCTGATGCGCGAGAAAATATTGTTGTCATAGCCGGCCACGGAAATGTCTTCCGGCACGCGGATGTTCAAAGAAAGCAGCGCATTGATCACGCCCAGCGCCATCATATCATTCATGGTTATAATTGCGTCCGGCCTCCGAGCGGCGATGTCCACGGCTGCCTTATAACCTTGATCGTAATCTACGGCTCTGCATTCCAAGTAAGCGGACGGATCAACCTTCAGCCCAAACTCCTGCATAGCCCTGGCATAACCTTCCAAGCGCAAATACGTGGTGCTCACCCGCTTCGAACCGCAGAGAAACGCTATTTTTCTGTGGCCTGAAGACAGCAAATACTTCACCAGCAAATAAGTGCCTTCTGCCAGATCCGTCATCACAAACGGTGCGTTTACACCCGGATAATACGCGGAAGTGAAAACCAGAGGAGTGCCGTGCATCTTCAGCGCTTCCAAATAAGTCAGATCATCTTGTTCTTTGTTAATGGGAGCTATGAGCACACCTTCTACCTTATTGGCAAGAAAGCCGCCTAAAATTGAACGTTCCTTCTGCAGCGAATCATTGGATATAGCCAAAAGCAGCTTATACCCCGCGCGTTGCGTTGCGTCGTCAATATGCCTAATGAGCTGAGCATAATAGGCGCTTTCAATATCCGGGACCACCAAACCGATAGTGCCGCTCCTGCGCCGGGCCAAGCCGCGCGCTAGCGTGTTGGGCTGATAGCCTAAATCTTTCGCCAATTCTTTAATATGTTCGGCTGTCTCGACACGTACCAACGGGCTGTCATTCAGCGCCAGCGATACTGTCGCCTGCGATACTCCCGCGCGTTTAGCAATATCCTTCAGCTTAACGATCATAAATTGTTCTCCTCTTTTAAATCGCTTTAATTATATCATGTGCTTATCATTATGGCAATACTTTTTTAACTTTTCCGTCATAAAACGTCATAAAATTTTATTAGCGTAAATTCCATGATACCTGGGACAATCTCACAATAGATGACCAAAAACAAAAGCCCCGCAAACCTTATAGGCACAAGGCTTCGCAGGGCTTTTTGTCCGTAATGTTTATTTCGGCCAAAATGAGCAATAATTGAGCCATGCTCACGCGGATTTAGCCAAGCAAGTTTTTGTGTGATATTGAATTTATGCACTGGTTTAGTGTAATAAATTTAAGGGGGGTCAGCGTATGACAAATTACAGAGAGATCCTCCAGCTCCATAGCCAGGGAATCAGCCAGCGAGGGCATTGCAAAAAGTTGTGAGTGCTCCCGCAACACCGTTAATAGCCTTTTAGCTAGACGCTCCCTAATTACCGAAATCTCCCACAGCTCTTTATGCGCCTTATTTGAAAAACACGTTAATCACTTTAGGTTTAGCCTTTTGGAATTTCCCATATGACACATCTTTATACGAGAACATCACAATATACATACCGCTTGTTACTTTTTTACCATTATTATCAGTGCCATCCCATCTTTCGCTTTGCTGACCTTCTTCGTAGACGTGGTTATTGGCTATTGTTTTAACCAGCTTCCCTTTTAGGTCGAAAATTTCTAACGTAGCTTCTACACCCTCTGTGAGAGTGCCTTCCTTAGTTGAAGTTACATCAAAGCTTAAATCAACATAGGTCCGATCTGTTGAATTTAAGACAAGATTAGGGGATGAAAGCCTCAGATCTGAAATCTTCCCAGCAGCTATCCCTCCCTCAAAAGTTATAGCAATTGCGTCGAAATTGATATTAATAGCCCCACCGGGAAAAGCACGTGGCTCTGAAAACTCAATATAAAGTCGATGGGGTCCTTCTTCTAAAAGGACAAAATCACTCCTCTCCGGCGTCCAGAAATGCCAACAATGGCCCGTTTCATAATAAAACGCACTTTCTTGTCCATTTCCTGTGTGGGCATTAAAGTTGATTTGAGCCCCAACATCAATCCACCAGTTATAAGGAGAACAAAAAGTTGTAGTAGATTGAGCTCCTAAAAGAAAAGAATAATAACCTGATTCGGGAGCTACAAAATCCCAATATATGGTCCCCGGACCAGCTTGTTCAATGTGCCGCCCCCCATAAAGGGCACTGTTGTCTTTTGTTATAAATGTTCCTTCCCCATCTTCCGCCTCAATCCAAATTGTGTGGGGAGGTTTTTCTGGAGGGGTTGGCGGAGAGTCTGGAGAAAATGCTTGCGAAACTCCAAGAAAAACCAACATGAGCAAGGTACAAAGAAGCTGTTCTGTAAATCTCTTATTCATCTTAACCCTCCTACTTCATTTTATTAGCCAACATAATCATTTGAAAGACTTTATAGGTTTTGAGCTCAGACCTAAACCTCAACTGCCTCTTCTAGCGAACTTTAAGCTCTTATTTTTTTTGTAACTTTAGAAAAATAGCATCAAGGTTTAAACTAACTGCTTCGTCCTCCCAGTTTCGACTCTCGCTAGTTTCAAGGTAAAACCGATGAGGTCCCTTCTCCAGGAGCACCCATTCGTCAGCATTGATTGTCAAAACATGCCAGCAGAAGCCACTTTCTGAATAGGTGTTAACTTCTCGCCCTTTTCCACCCTTAAAAAACTGTTTATCGCTAGTATCGATCCACCAATAATAAGGAGAGCAAAAGTTCGAAACTGACTGAGCACCCAGTTGCAGTGAATAGTAACCAGTTTCCGGGATAATAAAGTCCCAGTACATCTCATGCTTACTACTTGCTTGCCCGTAAACCTCGTATCTGCCGCCTCCATAATTGTCGCCACTTTCCTTTTTAAGACCTGGCCCCTTAGCAGTTTCAGCCTCAATCCAAACAGTGTGTGCCGGCTTTGCCGGTGGTGCTGCATAGCTAATCTCTAGAAAAGCCAAAACTAAAAAAGACAAAAGTGGTAATACCGTTATTTTTTTCATTCTAATTCTCCCCTCGTAAACGTTGTGAATAGCCCTTTCTTCGCTGCCCCAGGATCCTTCAATAAATCATTGGCCTCTTCTTTAACAATCAACAAAAGTTCTAGAAATTAATCCGAAACTCTATTCCATAAGTTCTTTGGGTGGTATTGCTACCATTTGCGGCTTCAACAAAGCGTTCCCACAGCTTTCCCCAATCCTCTTCTGGCAAACCGCTTCTTGGAATGTCCCGATCTAAGCCATCTTCACCTAATTTAAGATAGAGCGTTCCGCCTAACAATTTATTGCTGAACTGGATAAATGCATTTCTAGTCCCAGCGCCTACTCTTTCTATATTATCGCCGCGTAATTTATAAGCAAACATGATTTGACTGGAAGATGTCAATTTGTAAATCCATTCTTGATAAAAGATAGTCTTTTCCTTTGCTGGACGATCAAAGAGAGTAAATTTAGCTGTTAATGATTTTAGCCCTACTGTCATTTGACCAAAGTGAATTGGTTTAGCCGCGACTGCTTTGTCTGTTCTTGTTTCATAAGCTACGACAGTGGAAAAGTTATCTATATACCGGAGCAATGGAACCTTACGAACATCGGGTGTCAAGTGCACTTCTAAACAGTTTTGTGTGGAGATCTGATTTTTCTCCTTGCTATAAACATTGCCTCTCGTTAAACCAACTACAGTTAGCCAATCAATTGGATGGAGAGAGATATTCCAATTGTAGACTCTGTTTAGATATGGTGAATATGGATCATAAGGCCTGCCAATTAAATCAATACTTAAGTTTGAAATGTCTATGAGATTTGTCTTTTTCTTAAAGCCAAGGTTATAAGTTACCGTCCTATCTTTTGCTAGTAGCCCTACCGGATCATAAAGCCTCAATGGCAGGTTCCCGGACCTGAATAGGCTTCCTGCTCCATTCTGCTAGGTCGCCATCAATCTGGATTTTTTCTTGCAGATAGGGTGCCTCTGCCGTGAAGAGACCTGCAGGGAAGATCATCACTCTTGATTGGGAAATCTGCTCCCCTGGCGCCTGGATGAGACTATGGATCAGCACCTCTTCTTCCACAGCCTCATGTGGATTCACAAGGAAGGTACAAGTAGCGGCCTTCCCTGCCTCTGCCCTTACCACTTGCTTTTGGGGAGATACCTGCCATGCCTGTGGGAGAGCAAGGCTTGCCTCAGCTTGGAAAGCTTCCTGGCCAAAATTATAAAGGGTTAAGGTGACGCTGAACTCCTCTGTTCCCATGCTGGCATAGCCACCTTGTTCCCTGTTATAGTCGAGGTTACACTCAAGAACGGGAACCAGCCTGGATTGCCCCTTAGGGTCAGGAGAGGTGAGCTCCTGCTCATCACCTTGCGGCACCAGCTCATCCACTCCCAGCAGGAAAATGGGATCCGGACCCACGGCTAAGTCACTAGCGATCTGTTGACCTAAGATGTTCCGCGCACTAGCAAATTCTTCTGGCTGCCAGGTGAGTTCCTGCTCAGACCACAACACCGCTACTTTGCCAAAGCCTGTGTCAAAAACGAAACTTTCAACCGCTTCCGGGACTCCGGCAAGTTTGCCAAGATAGCGTCCTGTGCCTAAAGTATTCGTCAAGTTAGCCAGGGCTACATAAGCCGGATAGACGGTGAGATCCTTCCGCAGGATCCCCCATTCGCTGCTGCCTTCTAAATAATAGGGAAAGACGAAAAAGAAATGCTTATCCACGCCCAAGGCTAGTGATTGCACGAAACTCTTCACCACAAAGCGCGCCTGGTCTAGGGCATCCTCAGGACTGAAGAGGGCTTCAGGATTTGTGGGGATAGCATAACCCGCCTCAGTGAGCCAGCTGGGCTTTTGGATCTTAAGCTTCCCGAGTAATTGCTGCCACTCTAAAATCTTTGCTGTGGTAAAGGGATTAGGTTTCCGTACGTGACTGTGGAAATTAAAATAATCATAGTATTGGTCCAGATCGTTATACAAAGTTTGAATTGCAAAATTCCTAATTCCAGCCCAGCCGCCTATGAGCACCAGAATTTCAGGATCTGCTGCTTTGAATCCCAGATAGGCAGCCTTTAAGACTGCAGCGTATTGAGCAGGGGTATCTGCTCCTGAGGTGTAGCCGAGATCGGCTTCGTTCCAGATCTCCCAGGCCTGAATCCTGTCAGCAAAGTGCTTCCCTGCCTCATAGGCAAAATGATACATGGCTTCGGGCTCAGGCAGCTTATGACCTGGTTTTTTGGCCCAATCCGCAGCGCCATGGAATACCATGCTGATCTTAAGTCCCGCTTTGTGCTGGGCATTTACGCTCTTTTCATATTTACCCCAATGAAATACTCCCTTTTGAGGTTCCACCTCCCCCCAGGAAATCCGATCCCGCACCCAGCTGATGCCAGCTTTTTGCATTAAGGAGGCTAGAGGGGCAAATTGTTCCGGCTTTGCCAGCCAACTGATGGCTCCGTCGCTGGCAAAAGGGCTTTCCCGAAAAATACTGGGTCGAACCACAGCAAAAGACAATCCGCTGCTTCCTGCCACGATCCCCTTATGCTTGATGGAGACAGTCAGTTCATAACAGCCTGGCTCCGCTATAGGCAAGCGCAGCTGCATGCTCTGGCTGGAAACTTTTTGTTCGTCGCGGGCTATAATCTTTTGGGAAAAAGTGTCTTTCACCTGCCAGCTGAGGGCATCGATATTCGCAAAAAAATGGGTTGAGATCACAATGGGCTCATTTAACAGGAACACGTTGCCGCTTTCTGCTGTCTGCAGCTTCAAACCTGTGGGTTTATTTGGACCTTCTGGAGGAAAAGGATAAGCACTTTCCTGCAATAAGATGCTGTCGATATACATCACGTACCGCGCGTCATTGGCCCGTGGATCTGACACCTTAATGGTAAGGAAGTGCTTGCCCCTCGGTAGCTGTAAATCTTTAGCCAAAACATTCCAGCTGAAGCTGTCTGAATATAACTTCTCACCGGTCTTTAGAGGTTTGCGAAACTCACCATTGTCTAAGGACCAAGTATACGGTGAAGCCCAAGGCACATTATCCGGAGTTCCGGCTAACAGCAGATCGTAGCTGCCGGCGTTAGGCGCAACTAGCTCATAGGTGACGTAATAGCCTTCTGCTGCCGGAGGGTTAGCTTTCCAAAGCGACAGATGTTTGCCTGCGCTTGTACCGGGCTTATTCACCACCCCGGAAAAATTGTGTTCCCGTGCTTCCTCACCCTCCAGCCACTGGTAGCCCAGAGAAAAAATCCTCTTCTCAGCTTCGATTCTGCCTTGGAAAAAGATTTCTTTGAAAGTTAGTTGACCGCTGTTTTTCAGGCTGACCTGCCCATCCAAACCAAAGGCCACCTGCACAATATCGCTTAGATTAGGCGCAGTATTTGCCCAAGGACGTTTTAAATCGATCTTCACATTTGCCCAGCCTGTGCCTACAGCCCGCAACTGCCGCTGGCCTGAACCATAGCTGTAGAGAAGGTATTTGCCAGAGCTGTCTAAAAAATAGATGCTCAGGCCCACCCCAGAACCATCCTGGCGCCAGGAAAAATTGAAACTGTCCTGCCCAGTGAGATCCCACGCTCCCTTTTGGCTGAAAGTGAACCAGCTTTGCGGGGTGTTGAACTGATACTTAACCTCAAGGGCGACATCCTGCCTTTGACTTTGCGGGCTTATGGAGACAGCGCTGCCCAGACAATTCCCTTCCCGTCCTACCAGCAGGGGGCTGAGCTTATCAGCTAAGGTCCAGTCATAGGTATTTAAATGAGTGCTGACTGCACCGTCTACATGCAGACTGACTATGAGCACTAACAGCAAAGCGAAAATTGTTGTTAACCGTTTCATGGCTCCTCCAATTCACTTTATTTAACCGCCACAAAGGGTTTCTGCAGTACCTCTTTGGTGCCTTGTATTTCCACCCTGCATAGGTAGAGACCACTAGGAACGCTTCTGCCCTTACTATCCTTGCCATCCCAACGCGCCACTTGGCCTCCTGGCCCTTGCTGACCATACCAGAGCTCTCTTATTAGCTTCCCTTCTAAGTTAAAAACCGCAACCCGGACCAAAGCGCTGCTCCACATCTGGCCTGTGATTTCATAGACGATATTAAGTTCATCTCTGCCTCCGGACGCATTGGGAGAAAAAGGATTGGGAAAGAGCGCCAAATCCTTGAGCTGGCAACTAGTCTTTGGCAACGGCTCGCTGAGCAAGAGGTAATTATAGGCTTCAGGCGCAGGAGTAAACTTTATTCCGTCACCTATCACCGCAAAGGGATGTTCCAAAAGCTCCCCTCGGGAGCCTACTAGATAAAGTTTGGTGTTGGCATCGTCCCAGCCGGCGATAACCTCCCGAGGGTAAATGGTCACCTCAGTTAAACCCACCACAGTAAATTCCAGTCTGGTTTGCTCTACCACGCGCAATAACTTAAAGCAACCTTTTTCTTCCTCCGCTTGCCAGTAATCGCTCCAGCTGGCATCGCTCACTTTCAAAGCACTGCTGTCGTAATAAAACCATGCTTCTTCATGGAAACTGTCCCCCGGAGAAGCAGGGGGCAAATAGCGGATTAATAGATCGCCTAACCTGATAAACCCATCATCAGGCACCTGGGTGCCGCCAAGTCTCTCCTGAAGAAAACTGAAAAAGCTTCTGCTTAGCTCAAAAGAGCGCGCTAAAAAACTGGGGTTGCTCAGGAAATATTGCTCGGTCTGCCGATTGTGCCACAGAAGGGCAAAGCGGCCGCTATTGTCTGTGAGCACCGGCACCACCCCAGCTTTAGGGGTGCCGGTTACTAATAAAGCAAGGGGATCGCACACTACCTGCCTGCCTGCCACCTGGAAGGCAGGCAACTTTACCAGCCGGATGTCATCTAGGTAAACCGTTCCCAAAAGGGGGGCTTTGCTGTTGCCATCATTGAACATGATCGCGATATAACTGATCTTTTCCATGTCAGCGCCACCATCTGCCAAAGGGAGATCGGTAGCGAAATTGATGGCCAGTTTAACCCACTGGTCGTCTTTTGCTGTGAAGGGCGCATTGTAGCCATAATAACGGGCTTTGGCAGCGCCACGGCTATCCATTAAGAAGATGGCCAGGCGAAGATTTGAGCCATCGCCCTTGAAGGCAAATTCTAACCCGTTATACTCTTTTAAATTCCACTGTCCTTCTTTAACAATGAGAAAATGGTCCAAACCAGAGCTGGTCAAAGAATAGTCTATTTGCAAGCTACCGCTACCTGTAAATGCTTCAGAATCTGTCACACAGATAGCTGAGCCGGCAGTCTCGCCAGTATTTAGCCAAGTGGTGATCTGCCAGGCGTTGTCCCTTTCAAAATCATCAACCAAGACAGATTCCGCACCTAGCTCGCTAGGTGTGCCCAGCTGGTAACTGCTGAAAAATCGAGAAAGCGGTGCCTGCCAGCTCTTTCGTCCTGAGCTTGTGAGCTGATCTGTAAAGGAAAAAACAGTCTTAGGTCGCGCCAAGAGATTTTGAAAGTCTGTATCCGCTGCCAAAGACCCGATATATGGCTTTCCTACATAAAGCCAGCTACTATCATCAGCTTGTTTTTGATAAGTGTAATTGACAAAATACGGAATCTTACCCCGAATCCAGGTTGTTGTGCCTTCCTCAGGCGTAAAGAGCAGCTCAAGTGCCTCTGTGGGGTCCTTCACCTGGGTTGTTAACTGGTAGAGATGGGGATTTAATTGTTTCATAGTCTCGGCTAACGGCCGATACATTTTCTCCTGCCAGTTTACAATCCCATAGTTAGAGCGTTCTGATGTCTCCGAATCCTGCCAGGAAAAATAGTGCGCTCCGATCACATATCCTTGCCCTGCAAGGGCAGTTAACACTGCCGCATATCCTTTTGCCCGCTCCTCTTGCGTTTCTACCTTGCAGCCGGCGCCTCGATCATTGGGCAGGCCTGAATCGTCAGCTTTAAAGGAAAACTCAGTAATGATCACGGGTTTGCCAGTGAGTTGCGCGATTTGTTTAGGCATGGTGTAATAGTGATAGCCCAACTGTGAGCTATAGGCGCTATTATAGATGTTAATGGAGTTCACATCATAGCTAGCAAATAAATCCATATACTCCGGATAAAAAGTTCCGGCGAACCGCAGGCCAACGATCAAATGATTATGATCTACCCTACGGATGGCGGAGATGGGAAACTCCACTAGCTCTTTTATGATCCGCCGTTCCATCAGGGCAAGGTCTATGGCCACCGGATCGTCTTCTCCCCGCACCTGAGGCGGATCTTGCTTAATCTGGGTGAAGCTGGTGTAGTTATAATGATGATATTCGCTGGACCAGGCTTGATTTAACCGCTCGATGGTTAAGTATTTGCCCTGCAACATTTCCACAAATACGCTATAGGTATATGGACTGTAAAAGAAATCATACAGATGATGGGTAGGCCACATGATTCCGATTTCGTTATCGATGAAATAGCCAATCAGATACGGATCACTGCTGTCTAAATTAGCAGTGGCATCAAGAACTAGCTGGCGCCACTGAGGATTGAATGGATCCACAACTGCATTTAAGTCCCTGGCGCTAAGGGATTTTCCGTCTTTATCTTTTAATTGATAGACCTCATTACGAGGCATCAGACCTAAATTGATAAAATAGGGGAAATCATAGGCCTGCATTTGCCTGCGGATGGCTGGGGTGGTCCAAAAGCCAGCGCTATTGAAACCTAATGCCTTTACCCTAGGCACGTTATATTTGGCAAAACCATAATCGTCACCGTACCTGTCCTGACAAAAATCTACATGTGGTATAGACCAATGTTCTAGCATCATCAATACGTCGATGGAAAGACTCCAGAAAGCATTGCCTTCCGGCGTGATAAACCAATCGCGCTGGCCGATCCTTTCTGTATGGAAAAAACCTGTCTGCTGACCTTTGATGCCGCGAAAACCACCATAGCGATCAAATTCAGCTGAGTTGAAAGGAGAGGTGAAAATCCCCTTAGCTTCTTCAATCCCCACTACCTTAGCAGTCTGCGCCTGCGCTAAGATCGTCCCTCGCAGGAGCTTCACCTCCACCTCATATTTAGGAGGGGGCAGGAAGAGATCGATTCCGGCTAGATCAGAGAAGTTCTGGCTAATGAGGTTTTGGCTGACCAACAGGGAGACAGTTTTCTCTGCCAGCACCTCACCGTCTTTTTTCACTCTCAGCTCCACAACTACAGCTTCCGGGAAATTTTTCGCCACCTCTGCGTCAACAGCAAGGGTAACAGCGTGTCCTGCTACGTGGGAACTGATCTTGATCCCTTTCACTTGCGCTGAGGCAAGAAGGGAGGGCAGAAGCTTCAGTTCCGCAATCTCCACCCTGCCATTTTCTACCCAGCTGGACTGCACAGAAAGCCTCACAAAGCGAAAGCTTACCTTAGCAAAAGATAAGGTATGGCTGCCACTAGCATTAGGTAAATTGAAGTCCGCGATTTTCGTCCAATTCGCTTCTTTAGGACTTAACCAGGCAACAGGATCGTTAGAACCTTCCAGAAGGCTTTTGCGAGGGGAGTAATAGTTACCTCCCTCGCCCTGGCCGCTATTTTGCAACTTCAGCGCAGAAAACTCCAGCTTCTCACCTAAATCCACCATCAGCCACTGCGGGGTATAAGCGCTAACAGCAGCCGAGGCCCAAACTGATGTAGCAAGCCCATCTCCGGCCAAAGCCGCTTCCTCCTGATGGCTACTGGCCTGCCAGGTTGCTGCTTGAGCAGCCTGAAACCACAGAACTGCTGCTATCACAGAACAAATAAACCTCACTACTTTACCCATGCCCCTACCCCTTTCCAGTAACTACTCATGTCTTTAGGTAATTCCTACTTTAAAATCAGTTTATTAAAGGAGCTGGGATGCTTACCAGCTGCGATCCCGCCGCCCCACTCTAGCATCTCGCGCCCTTGTCCGCCATCCGAATCGTTTATGAGGATGGAAAGTCCCATCACTTTTCCACTTTGTCCTTGGGCAGGGGCGATGGACTGCCAAGGAATAGCCACTTCATAATTGGTGGTTTTCTGCTCTTCATCCCGCCTGATGGCTACTTCCACGCCGGCTAGGGGGCTGCCAGCTGTAGGACCTGCCCAGCAGTAACTGATGGGTCCGTCTGGACCTAAAGCAAAGCCCAGCTCATAATCATCCTCCTGGAAGGCAGAGGCGCGGTCGTAATTGGTATCCAACCCGATCTGAATGCTGTCTTCCTGCCAAATGCCTGCTGGCTCTTGCGTTTGTCGAAAGTGATCATCCTGAACGGTTGCGGCAAGATACAAATGTTCTTCATCCCAGGCTAGCCAAAATTTAGCTTCCAGATCTAAAGGTGCAAATGTTGTAGCCTGGGCTGCTGAGGCCGGATAGGTCTGCCACTCATTTAACTTGCCATCTATACACACTTTTTCTTTCCGCTGTGGCGCCTCCACCGCAAAACGTCCTGACGGGAAAATCATCAGCGCAGATTGAGAAACAGGTTCCCCCAGAACTTCCACTAGGCTGCGGATTACAATCTCTTCTTCAATCGCTGCCTGAGGCCGGACAGTGAAGGAATAAATGGCATTTTCACCTGGCTTCACAACAATGTCCTGCACCTTTGGCGATACCTGCCACAGATCCGGCAGCTGGAGGCCGGCGGTACCTTCATAACTTTTCCCCCCTAGATTGTAGAGAGTTAAGGTAACCTGGAACGCTTCTGTTCCCATGCTGGCATAGCCGCCTTGTTCCTTATTATAGTCCAGCTGACAATCTAACAGTGGAATCAAAGGTGATTGCCGCTTTGGATCAGGGTAACTGAATTTTTCCTCTGCTTGCTCTGGAACAAGCATGTCATCTACCGCGAAGACGAAAATTGGATCCGGACCGATGGTTAGCGTACTTTCCTGTTGCTGTTGACCCATAAAATTCCGAACCACCAAAGGCCGTGGCGCTTGCCAGAGTAGCTCCTGTTCGCTCCAGAGAACCGCCACTTTCCCTTGTCCTGTCTCGAAGACAAAACTCTCTGCCCCGTCTGGAGTCCCAGCCAGTCTTCCCACATATTGCCCAATTCGCAGGGTATCTGTTAAATTGGCCAAGGCAACGTAGGAAGGATAAACTGTGAGATCTTTGCGCAAGATTCCCCAATCATTGATTCCCTCAAGGTAGTAAGGAAAGACAAAATAAAAGTGTTTATCAACGCCATGGGCTATGGACTCCACGAAACTTTGCACTAAAAAGCGAGCCTGATCCCGGGCATCAGCAGGGCTGAAAATTGCTTCAGGGTTTGTGGGAATTGCGTATCCTGCCTCTGTGAGCCACATGGGTTTATTGATCTTAAAATCCTCTAGAAGCTTCCTATATCTATCAACTACAGCCACATTGAATTTGCTGGGTTTGCCTACGTGGTTGTGGAAATTGAAAACGTCATAGTACTGCTGGATATCGTTCCTTAGCACTTGGTTGACAAATTTCTTAAATAAATGGGTCCAGCCACCCGTAAGGACGATTATGGATGGATCTGCAGCCTTAAAGCCCAAATAGGCAGCTTTAAGAACGGCAGCGTAGTGCGCTGGGGTATCAATAGCCGCAGAAAAACCAATATCTGCCTCATTCCAGATTTCCCAAGCCTGAATTCTGCCGGCAAAATGTTTACCTGCTTCATAAGCGAAGTGATACATCGCTTCGGGTTCTGGCAGTTTATGGCCAGGCTTTTTCGCCCAAGACGGTGCATCGTGAAAGGTCATGCTGATTTTCACCCCAGAGCTGTGCTGTGCGTTCACGCTGTTTTCATACTTTCCCCACTTGAAAACGCCCCGCTGGGATTCTACCTCAGTCCAATTGATGCGATCCCGAATCCAACTGATCCCGGCTTTTTGCATTAAGGAAGCAGTGGGAGTAAATTGCTCCGGCGCCACCAGCCAGCTGATAGCCCCATCGCTGGCAAAGGGACTGTCTAAATATGGCTGTGCTCTCACCACAGCCAAAGGCAATGTGCTGTTTGCCAATAATTCTTCTCCGTCCATCAATAGCACATCCAGCTCATAATAACCAGGCTCAGCGATAGGCAGGGCTAGCTCCAGCTTCTCTCCCTGGCAAGGCAGCTTATCTGTAGCCACAATCTGCTGCGAGACGCCGTCTAATAGATGCCAGCTCAGCTCTGTTGCCTGCACTTTTATCTCCGCTGCTACCTTTACCGGCTGTTCTAACATAAAGACATTGCCGCTGACTCCTGTGGAGAGGTTTAAGATAACTGCCGGATCGAAACCTAGCTGCCACTCGGTGATTTGGACGTTATTATTGGGCACCCAGCCTTCTGTGATCACAAACCGGAGATAGCGATAACTCACCGGAGCAAAGCTGGTGGCCAGTTCCGCCCGGGGACTATTTGGGTATTCGAAGGAGGCAATGGGCGTCCAATAAGCATCACGCTCCGGGCGAAGCCAGGCAGCTGCGTAATTGGATCCCTCTATTCTGCCGCGCTTGGGCGCGTAATACTGCAAAGTACCATTAACTGGCTGTCCATAACCGGAACTGTAGACTTTGGAGGTATTGATGGTCTGTTCCTGGCCTAAATCCACTGCCAGCCACTGGGGGGTATAGGGAGAAACAGAATGGCTCACCCACATTTTGTTGGGACCAACTTCTTGTTTCCCGTCGGTAACCGGTGAGGGGTTATATTGTTCAGTTTGGCTAC
>DIPB01000095.1:8173-11664 GCA_002426275.1 Firmicutes bacterium UBA5499 | reverse complement strand
TTTTACAAGTGTCGAAAACGGGAATATACAATAAAGACATTGTCTCTGACAATACTTTTTAAAAATTTTTTTCGTTGCCAAGATTGAGATTTTATTCACGATAGCCGCATCCGGCACCGCTCAGTTGAAATCCAGATCCGCCGCCACCAGACGGTGATCCGTGGCAATCGTGCCCCGGGTATGATAGCGGCAGACCCGCAGGCCCCGCACGAAAATATAATCGATCCGGTGAGGCAGGATCTGACGGCTCAAAAAGGTATGAGTATCGTTTTCAGAGCGCTGGCCCAGCTGGAAAGCGTCGCCCAAACGAGCCAGAACAGCCTGCACCTCAGGCGCGCTGCTATTGGCATTCCAATCCCCCATCAAGATCACCGGCCCGGAAGGCGGCAACAGCTCCAGGATCCGCTTTGCGTGTTCCTGCCGTTCTTTGCCGCTGAGCCCCAGGTGCGCAACCGCGGCTGTGAAGGCAGGCTGCTTAAATTGCGCCACCAAGAGGGAACGCTTCTCCCTGAGGCTGGGCAGGGGATAACCTTCCACTCGAAAAGCGGGTCGCTGGCTGAGAATGACATTGCCGTAGCGGAAGGCGCAGCGCTTGAGAGACGGGAAAAAAGCGGCTTGCATGCCTAAAGCTTGGGCCAAAATCTCCGGCTGATTCTGCCGCGAAGTTTGCGCAACCTCCTGCAGGCCGATGAGATCCGCCTGGCTTTCGGCAAGAAAAGTCGCCAGCCTTTCCAGATCCACTTTGCCGTCTATGCCCCGCCCCCGGTGAATATTTAAGCTGGCCACGCGCAAAAAAAATCCCCCCTGCCTTTATTATAAGCAGAAGGGACGATTTTGCTATTTTTGACGTTTGATTTTTCTCTTCACCAGATCCAGAATCAAATTCAGCTCCTCCATGCGCATCAGATAGGCGGCAACCAGGAAAACCAGCACTCCGGCAAGCATTCCTCCTCCCACCTCCAGGAGCTGACCCATGACAGTATGTAAATCCAAAAAGGGATTAATCCTGTCGGCAAACCAGAGCACTGCCAGGCCCATGCCCAAGGAAGCAACCCCGGTCTTCAAAAAGCTCCAGCTGATCCTGCCGCCGTCTATGGAGCCGATGCGTTTGCGCAGGAAAAACAGTAAAGCGAAAAAGTTGATGATGCCGCTGATGGAGAAGGCCAAAGCCAAGCCCCCGTGGGACAGATTCGTCTGGGAGAGAAAAAGCAGATTCAAAAGCACGTTGACGCCCACTGTAAGGAGGCCTGTGAGCACAGGCGTGGCCGTATCGTTCAGGGAATAGTAAACCCTGGTGATGATCTGGATCCCGCTTTGGGCGAACAATCCCAGTGAATAAAAGCCCAGGGCAAAAGCAGTGGCTTTAGTATCCGCAGCCGTGAACTCCGCTCCCTGAAACAGGAGCCGGACAATGGGCTCTCCCAAGACCCAAAGGCCAATCCCAGAAGGGATGGTGATGAAGAACGTCGAGCGCAAGCCTAGAGAAAAAGTGGCGCGGAAATCGTCCATTTCCTTGCGACTGGCCTGCCGGGCCAAAGTGGGGAAAATGGCGGTGCTGATTCCCATGGCGAAAATGCCCAAAGGCAATTGCATCAGGCGGTTGGCATAGCGCAGAGCAGTAATGGAACCGGCGGCAAGGCCGCTGGCAAGACTCTGGTTGATGATCAGATTAATCTGCGTCACTGATAAGCCCACCAGCGACGGAATCATCAGCCTGAAGATCTTGCGGATCCCGGGATGATGAAAATCCATCACCAGCCGGTAGCCGCGGTTGTGGGAGCGAATATAGGGCAGCTGCACGAAAAAATTGCCGATGGCGCCGGCCACCACGCCGACGGCAAGGCCTGTCAGGCCCAGAGAGGGCCCTAAAACGTAACAGGCGACGATGATGGCCAAATTATAGACGATGGGACCGAAGGCAGGGGGTCCGAAAACCTGATAGGAATTGAGGATCCCCATTTGCAGCCCCGCCAGGGCCGTGAAAAAAACAGCGGGAAACATGAAGCGCATTTGGCGGACCAGCAACGCCAAATCCCTGCCCGAAAAATCGTAAGCCACAAGGGGCGCCAGCTGCGGCGCAAAGATGATTCCCACAATTGTGAAAGCCAATAGCAAGAGCACGGTCACGTTAATGAAAGTGCTCGCCACATACCAGCCTTCCTTTTCCTTGTCGTTGGCCAAATACGAGGTGAACACGGGGATGAAAGCCGCGCTGAGGGCGCCGCCCACCAAAAGATAATACATTAAATCCGGAATAGAGAAAGCTGCGAAAAAAATGTCAGTCAGACGCGTCCTGCCAAAAATCTGGGCGATGCCACGCTCCCGGACAAACCCTAAAATCCTGCTGAGCGTGATGGCCGCCATCAGCAGGCCAGCCGCTTTAGCCACGCGCCGGTTCGACTCTTGCACGATAAAACTCATCCCTTCCAAATTCTTCCAGAACTACTTATTCCACATTACTTCCTCTTTTCCTGCTGCCCGAGGCGGCGGTTTCGCTGCTCGATCAGCAAATCCAATCTTCCCACCGGCACTCTCAGGCGCAGCTTTGTCAGGCGGGAAAAAAGTTTGCTCCTCTGGACTTCCGTCATTTTCCCCAGAACCACGGCTTTGCCGACCGCCACTTCTCTGCCCATAATGGCGATTTTATACGTAGCCGGCCTCTCCCGCGTCACCTGCAGGGCCTGGGGGATGGCCCTTCTTCCCAGCAACTGATTGCCGCCCAACGTCGCCAGGTAAAGTCCGCCCCACAACTGGAGCGCTCCCAAACTTAAAATCAGCAAATATCTGCGCATAATAACCCCCTCGATCCTAGGATTAGGATCAGGGGGCTTTTTCATTCTTGCCTTCCTGATAAAGCAGCAGCGCCAAGGAGTCGGCCAAAAGCCCGGCCGCTTTCACAGCCTCCTGTTTGCTGTTGAGCCTCGCGTCTCCGATCTCCACCAAAAGAAAATCGTCCGCCAGATCTTGGTTATGCGGAAAGCCGCCTCTGGTGAACATGGGACGGGCCAGGCCTGGGTAAAGCTGTTCCATGGTCTTTTGCAACTTCTGGTTGAAGCTCAGAACTTTGCTGCGATTGGGGAAAGGTTTGCCTCCCCGCTCGCTTCCCACATAAAGCATGATTCTGGCCACCTTCTGCGCGCCTAAAGTCGTGGTGGTAACGTCCCGAGGAGTTTTGGGATCTGCAATCCCATCGCGGTGCACATCAATGAATATTTTCAGCGAAGGATATTCGGCCTGCAGCTGCCGCACTGTAACCCGGGAACGGGTATAAGACAGGTGCCATGGGTCCCCGTCGTGAACCTTCCGCACGTGAATCACGCCGATGCCATGGGTCTGCAATCCTTCGGCCAATGCCGCTCCCACCTGCACGATATCTCCTTCTTTTCCCACCGTCCGGTCTTTGCCGCGAGAAGGCACATACGATTCGCCGGTATGCGTGTGAAAGACGGCGACCAGCGGCTGGTCTGAGGCAGGAAGCGGCTTGCGGATCT
>DIPB01000095.1:5072-8040 GCA_002426275.1 Firmicutes bacterium UBA5499 | reverse complement strand
ACGGCCAACGGCTGCCGCCTGCCGCCTTCCAGGAAACCAAGCTGGAAAGAGAGCAAAACTTTGGGGTCTTGGCGCCAAGCAAACAGTCCTTGCAGCAAATGTAACTTCGCCTGGCTGCGCATTGCCCCTTCGCTGAAATAGCGAAGGGAAAACGTCAGCAGAAAAGAGAGGGCGAACAGCAGCCAAAAAGGCCGCCAAGGAATCTCTCCGCGCCAGGCTCTGCCGATTTTCCGCCATTTCCTTCTCATCGCTCATCCTCCTCCTTCATGTCTATGCAGGAGAGGCCGCGAATAGAAGAAGTTGTCCCAAATTTTTCAAATTTGTCCTGGAAGGAATCCGGCCGCAACCGGCGAAGATCTAATTATTACCATGAAGAAAGGAGATTTAGCCAGATGAAAAAAACTTTATTGACCGTCGCAATCTTAGTCCTGGCATCACTGGCAGCCTCGGCCGCAGGCATCTCCGTCACAGGCACAGCCGAACGGATGGTGCAGCCGGATCTGGCCCGCATTGAGCTGGGCGTGGAAACTCAAGGAGACACTGCCCAGGCAGCGGTGACAGAAAACGCTACCCTGATGACGAAAGTGCGGAATTTGCTGCTGAATTTCGGAATTCCCGAGGCAGACCTGACAACCTCCGCCTTCTCCCTGGCGCCTCAATACCGCTATCCCAAGGACTCGGAGCCGGTTCTCACAGGTTACAGAGCCAGCAACGTGCTTGAGATTACGCTGCGCGGGGATCTAAAACGCGCGGGGGAAGTGCTGGATTTGGCAACGAAAGCGGGCGCCAACAGGGTCCAGAATGTGACCTTCAGCGTCCAGCGCAGCGAAGAACTGCAGCTGGAGCTGTTGGCTGAAGCTGTAGGCAATGGAAAGCAGCGGGCTGAGAAGCTGGCCCAGGCCGCGGGTGTGAAGATGGGCAAGCTTTTGGACCTGAGCGATTCGGCCACCTCCGTCATTCCCTACCGGATTAACTTCCGGGAAGACTATGGGGCGCTGAAGGCGGCTTATGATAGCACTCCCATTCAACCCGGGCAGATCAAAATCTCGGCCCAGGTTAATCTGCAGTACGATTTAGGCAATTAACTGCGCAGGTTTTCGGCATATTGAGACTTAGTGATGAGTTCCACAAGCTCCTGGTTGGATTGGGTGTTCGTCAGCCGTTCGATCAGGAGCTCTGTTGTATCTTGGGGCCCCAAGGAGCCTTGCAGCCTCCTGAGCACCAACATGCACTCCTGCTCGGCGTCTGTCAGCAGCAGTTCCTCTTTCCTGGTGCCGGATCTATTCACATCAATGGCCGGGAAAATCCTGCGTTCGGCCAGCTTGCGGTCCAGATGCAGCTCCATGTTGCCCGTGCCTTTAAATTCCTCGTAGATCACGTCGTCCATTCTGCTGCCCGTCTCCACCAAAGCCGTGGCCAGAATAGTCAGGCTGCCGCCTTCCTCGATGTTGCGGGCGGCTCCAAAGAAACGTTTAGGCCTGTAAAGAGCCGTGGGATCTATGCCCCCGGAGAGCGTTCTGCCGCTGGGAGGCACCACCAGGTTGTAGGCTCTGCCAAGGCGGGTGATGCTGTCCAGCAGAATCACCACGTCCTGCTTCTGTTCCACCAGCCTTTTGGCTCTCTCCAGGACAAACTCCGCCACGCGCACGTGGTTTTCCGCAGGCTGATCAAAGGTGGAGTTCACAACCTCGCCGTGCACAGAGCGCTCCATATCCGTGACCTCTTCCGGCCGCTCGTCGATCAATAGCACGATCAATTTCACTTCGGGATGGTTTTGGGTGATACTGTTGGCGATATTTTTCAGCAAGGTGGTTTTTCCGGCTTTGGGCGGCGCCACGATGAGGCCCCGCTGGCCTTTGCCTATGGGAGCGACCAAATCCATCAGCCGCATGGCGATTTCCCCGCCGGCAAGCTCCAGGTGCAGTCTTTGATTGGGGTAAATGGGAACTAAATCGTCAAAATCCTGACGCAGGGCCGCTAAGTCCGGATCCCTGCCTCCCACGGTCAAGACCCGTAGGATTGCGTAATATCGCTCGTTGTCTTTGGGAGGACGGACTTGACCCATGACCTCATCGCCAGTTTGCAGGTTAAAACGGCGGATTTGTGAAGGTGAGATGTAGATATCCGTATCCCCGGGAAGATAATTAACTCGCCTCAGGAAACCGTAACCTTCAGGGAGGATCTCCAGAATCCCTTGTCCCAGCAACAAACCTTCTTTCTGCGTGAGCGAAGAGAGGATTTCCATCACCAGTTCGCGTTTGCGAAGCCTAGAGGCCCCCGAGATGCCAAGCTCTCGGGCTCGCTCTTGAAGCTGCGTGGCCGTAAGGGCCTCTAGCTCGCTGATATTTACTTTTTCTATTCTCGCCAAGCCTCCTTACGCCTTTTGGGAACAGCCAAAGAGGCGCATTTTCCGCACCACGACCGCTCGCATGTCGTCTCTGGCCGGGCCCAAAATTTTCCTTGGATCGATCTGCGCAGGATCCGCTGCCAGCTGCTCCCGGACAGCGCCTGAGAAAGCTTGCCGCAGCTCGGTGTCGATATTGATCTTACAGATGCCCCTGGCCACGGCGCGCTTGATGTCCTCGTCTCCCACGCCGCTGGCGCCGTGGAGCACCAAAGGAATGTCCACCAAGCCGCTGATCTTGCTCAGACGGTCAAAATCCAAATGGGGCGTGCCGTGATAGACGCCGTGAGCTGTGCCGATGGCAACCGCCAGGCAATCCACCTGAGTTTGTTCCACGAAACTCGCAACCTCGTCCGGATCCGCCAGCATAGCGTCTTTCTCCGCCACGCTGATGTCGTCTTCCGTACCGCCGATCTTGCCCAGCTCTCCTTCCACGGAAACTCCCACCGGATGGGCCGCGGCAACCACCTGCTGACAGATGGCAACATTTTCGGCAAAAGGATGTCTGGAACCGTCGATCATCACAGCTGAAAAGCCATTCCTGATGCAGCGCACAGCCTGCTC
>DIPB01000095.1:4451-5002 GCA_002426275.1 Firmicutes bacterium UBA5499 | reverse complement strand
CTATAGGGGTGATGGGAGCCATCAATCATCACTGCAGAGAAGCCATGGCGAATGCAGCGCACAGCCTGCTCAAAGCTGGTGCCGTGATCCAAATTTAAGGCCACGGGCACGGAAACCTGTTCGGCAGCCACTTTGGCCATGGCGGCTATGTACTCTAAACCGGCATATTTGATCCCGCCTTGGCTGGCCTGCAGGATCACAGGCGCACGCTCTGCTGCCGCGGCCTCGATGATGGCCTGCAGGATTTCCATATTGTTAAGATTGAACGCACCCACGGCATAAGAACGCGCTTTCGCATCTGCCAAAATTTCTTTTACGCTGACTAATCCCATTTCAACATATCTCCTTCATCAACAATTTCATAAAAAACATTCTCGCTTCAGGGCTGAATTCCTTCGTCCAGGGGCGAGAAATATCTCACCTTGCCTTCCCAATCCAACACCACCAGGGCAGTCTCCGCCTCGGTCTGCAACAAGACTCCCGGCCTGGGGAAAAGGAGCCGCCACGGCCCGTCTTCCACCGGCCTTGCCCACCTGCCTTGCCCGTCTCTC
>DIPB01000095.1:0-4311 GCA_002426275.1 Firmicutes bacterium UBA5499 | reverse complement strand
CTACCAGATACTGAATCTGGCCTTGAGCGTTCACCCGCCAGCGCGCTTCCTGCCCCAAGCCCTTCCAGACAGGGGCCAAAGCTGGCAATTGTATTTGAATTGTCCCCCGCAGGAGCTCGGCGTCGGGAGCCACCGGCAAATCCCGGCCAGCCACTTTCACAGTTCTGCTTTGCAAGTCTACTGACTCAATGATGCCGGAGCAGCGCGCGTCTCCAGACCATGCAGGCGGATCGCGCCACGTGCTGACCGTCCCGTGGGCAGAAATTGTAAATAATAAAAGCAGAAGAACAGCTCTCACCTTGATCCCTCCACACAGGTTTTTTCTTCCAATTCCAGTGTAGCCGGGATCCGGGAGAATTATTCTTTGGCCGCCATCGCGGCGCCCACGAAATCGCGAAACAGCGGATGGGGATTGGACGGTCTGGATTTAAACTCCGGGTGGAACTGAGTAGCCACAAACCAAGGATGAGCGGGAATCTCTATGGCTTCCACCAGCTTCTCATCAGGAGAAAGACCGCTGAATTTTAGGCCTTTCTCGGAGAGAGCCTGCCGAAATTGATTGTTAAATTCATAGCGGTGGCGGTGACGCTCTTGGATCTCGCCTCTGCCGTACGCTCTGTACAGCTTGGAATTCTCATCGGCGATTTTGCACGGATAGGCTCCCAGGCGCATGGTACCGCCTTTATCTTCGACATGTCTCTGCTCTTCCAGCAAATCGATCACCGGATGAGGCGTCAGGGGATCCCACTCGGAGCTGTTGGCGCCCGAAAAGCCCGCCACGTTGCGAGCATATTCGATCACCGCGCACTGCATGCCCAGACAAATTCCCAAAAAGGGGATTCCCTTTTCCCTGGCATAGCGTACGGACAACAGTTTGCCTTCAATGCCGCGGCCGCCGAATCCTCCGGGAATCAAGATGCCGTCCGCCTGCGCCAGAGCTTGGTCTACGTTCTCCGCGCCGACTTCCTCCGAATCGATCCACAAAACCTCCACTTTGGTCTGATGGTAAATGCCGCCGTGATTCAGAGCTTCCACTACGCTCAGATAGGCGTCGCGCAAAGCCACATATTTGCCGACCAAAGCGATTTTCACAGTGCGGTCCGCATTTCCCATCCTACAGACCATGGACCGCCACTGTTCCAGATCCCGCTGTCCCGGAGGCAACTCCAGCTTTTCCAGGACCAGGCTGTCTAAATTTTCTTGCTCGAACAAAAGCGGCACCTGATAGATGGAGGGCAAATCCGGATTGGGAATCACCGCTTCTTTGTCGATATCACAAAAGAGCGCGATTTTATCTTTCAAGTTCTGAGAAAGCTGCCTGTCGGATCTGCAGATGATGATGTCCGGCTGAATGCCGATGGAAAGCAGCTCTTTCACGCTGTGCTGCGTCGGCTTCGACTTATGTTCATGGGAACAGCTCAGATACGGGACAAGCGTCACATGGATAAAGAGACAGTTCTGGCGGCTGACTTCCGTGGCAAACTGGCGGATCGCCTCAAGAAACGGCTGGCTTTCGATATCGCCCACCGTGCCCCCGACTTCAATAATCGCGACATCTACATTTTCCTTGCCGGAGTAGATGCGTTCCTTGATCTCGTTCGTGATGTGAGGGATGACTTGGACGGTGCCGCCTCCATAGTCGCCGTTGCGCTCTTTCTGAATGACATTNNACGCTATGCTGGGTGGGCTTGGTTTTCGGCTCGCCGGCAGCTGGAATATACGGCACCAACGTCACATGAATATAGAGGGTGTCTTTTCTGTTGAGATCGCGCTTCAGCTGCCGGATGGCCTCCAAAAAAGGCAGGCTCTCAATATCTCCGACAGTGCCGCCGATTTCCACGATCACTACGTCCGCTTTGGAAGTCTCGGCTACTTTCAGGATCCGGCTTTTAATCTCATTGGTGATATGGGGAATCACCTGCACCGTGCCGCCCAAAAAGGCACCGTGACGCTCTTTTTGGATCACGGACGAATAGATCTTGCCGGCCGTAACATTGTTTTCTTTGGAGAGCGCCGTGTCAATGAAACGCTCGTAATGGCCCAAATCCAAATCCGTTTCCGCGCCGTCGTCGGTGACGAACACCTCGCCGTGCTGATATGGGCTCATGGTTCCAGGATCCTCGTTAATGTAAGGATCAAATTTCAAAATGGTCACTTTCAAGCCCCTGCTTTTCAGCAGGCAACCTAAAGAGGCAGCTGTGATTCCCTTCCCCAAAGAGGAAACAACGCCACCTGTCACAAAAATAAATTTGGCCACTTGGCCTAACCTGCCTTTCCCAAAACTAGATGTATTTTAGCACAACTATCTTGTCTGCGGCAAGATCCGTTTCCGTCTCCAAGGCCGCTTGCTCCGCTACGGACCATTCCGGGGGCGCCAGAGCCAAAAAGTCTTCGAGCTTCCCCAGACGGAAAGATAGCCGCTTCGTTTGATAATGCATGGGAACCACAATCCTGGGCCCGAGCTGCTCAACCACGCTCCAAGCCTCTCGCGGCCCGACGGTGTAGATCCCGCCCACAGGCAGCAGCAATACGTCCACCCTTCCAAGCTGCGAGAGCTGCGAGCGCTGCAGCAAATGGCCTAAATCTCCCAAATGCACCACAGTACAAACATCGGTCCGCGCGATGTAAATGTAGTTGCCTCCGCGCTCCCTGCCCCCGCTTTCGTCATGGAAGGAGGCTACGGCGCTCAAGCGGAGCCCTTTGCCTTGCCAAGAGGCGCCTGAGAGAACCGGGACTGCCTCCGGCACCCAAGAAGTATCGTTGTGATCGTAATGCCCGTGACTTACCGTGACCACAGTGGGCGAAACCTGCGGGATAGGGTAGCCGACGGCAGGAGCGAAAGGATCGGAAAGCCAGCTTTCTTTTTCAGTGGTCAGCAAAAAACAACTATGCCCCAGCCACTTAAGCCGCATCTGGATCATCCTCATACTTGGTCATGATGATTTGATACGCTCGCAGGTAAAGAAACCCAATCATTGCCGGGAAGAACAGCAGCAACAGCGGCGGCACCGCAATCGACAACAGCAAAAGCAGCGCCGTCTCGGCCAACAGCAGCAGCGAGCTGCCCAGATTATCCAGCACCAACAGCGCTGCTTTTTTAAAAGCGTTTTTCACAGTGTTGCCTTCCGCCACCAAAACCGGCAAATAAACGTTCATCACCAGCAAAAAAGCGCCAAACCAGACCCAAATTCCCCCCATGAACTGAAAAAAGCGCTTCCCGGAATGAAACGCGAAGAATAAATCCGCGGCCAGCACCAAAAATAAAAAGCCGTTCCAGAGTCCCACCTGCAAAGCGCGCTTATACGAAGCGCCGAAGGCTCGAAAGAAGGTCAAAAAGTTCACGTCTTCTTTGGCCAGGATCAGCCGGCAGACCTCAAAGATCGAGCACGTCGCCGGCATAAACAGAAAGGCTCCCACAAGCAGCGGAAAGAGAAAACGAAGCGGAAACAGTTTTTCCATTTCCAAAAGCGGCAGGCTGACGAAGACTAGAGGAAACAGACCTAAAAGCAGCCAAAGCGGGCTGAAAAGCATGGCCAAACCTAAATGCTCATATACGCCGATCGCCGCTTCTTTCAAAGCCGGCCAGGCCACGCTCACCTTTGGGCGCATGAGTTCACCTCCAAAAAAGAGAGACACTCCCCAGGGAGTGTCTCTCGATCCCTTCACTTAAAAAATGGCCTTTTCTGTTTGCGAATCGAAAAGGTGCATCTTGTCCATCTTAAAGTAGAGCTGGTGGACCGAGCCGTCTTTGGCTTTGGTGTAGGGCTCCACTCTGGCCACGAAATTATGCGAGCCTGCGGAAAGATACAAGTACACTTCCGCGCCCATGGGTTCGCTCACGTCCACATTTGCAGTGATCACCATGTCGTCTGGTGCGTCAGGAGACAACTCCCTGTCCTCAATGTTCTCGGGCCGCAGGCCGAAGATCACGTCTTTGCCCACATATGCCTCAAGTCCCTTGGCTATCTCGACGATTTTCTCAGGGATCCGCGCTTTGAAGTCTCCCCCGTCGATGAAGAACTTACCGTTCTCATCGCGCACCAGCTTAACGTGGAAGAAGTTCATGGCGGGACTGCCGATGAAGCCGGCTACGAAGACATTATTGGGATGATCGTAAATATTCAGAGGCGCTCCCACCTGCTGAATGATGCCGTCTTTCATCACCACGATCCGATCGCCCATGGTCATGGCCTCTGTCTGATCGTGGGTCACATAGATAATGGTGGTCTGCAGACGATTATGCAGTTTGCTCAACTCGGAGCGCATCTGCACGCGCAGCTTAGCGTCCAGGTTGGAAAGGGGCTCATCCAT
>DIPB01000088.1:10000-10166 GCA_002426275.1 Firmicutes bacterium UBA5499 | reverse complement strand
CCGCAGCCTTTTGATAATCGATCCCTTCCAAGACGCGGTTGGGGCCGGAGATGCCAAGATCGGACAGCCTGCTCGCCCGGACCTTGGAAAACAGCTCGCTTTCGTACTTCTCCTCACCGAGGGGAAAATAAATGCTGTACGGGCTCCAGCTTTTCTGAAAGCGCCC
>DIPB01000088.1:2917-9782 GCA_002426275.1 Firmicutes bacterium UBA5499 | reverse complement strand
GCCGCGGGCCTGCCGTACAATGTCAAGAGCAGGCCGCCGTTCATTTTCAAACCGTTGGTGACCGGATCCGGCTGCACCGGATCATAGTACAACGACTGGCCGTCGAAATCCAGAGCTGCGGCTGCGCCGCCGCCTGAGAGAGCATATTTTTTGGCTTTGATGATTCCCTGCGCGCCGTAGCCGATCCTGGTCAATTGATATCCGATTTCTTTTTGCTGTTCAGACAGGGAAGACACCTTCTGCTCAAGCTCGCCGGTCTGCGATCTGATTTGCCCGGCTAGACGCTGCAGTCTCATCAGATCCTCAAAAGAGACCGCCTCCTCTAGCTCCGACTCATCGTCTCGCCGCACGTAAGCGGAAAGCTCAGTGAAAATTTCTTCCAATTCCGCCTGGGTAACGGGCTCGTATCCTTTCAGCTCCGCCAGCAGCGCCGCCAGATCGCTATCAGCGGCGGCAGCGCCCATGGCCAGGAAGCACACGATCATGAGCAAAGCGCCTATTTTCAGCAACACATGCCTCATTACCTCTCCTCCATTCCTCAATAGCCTGTGATCATTTCCAGCCACAGATTTCGCCTCAATTCAGCGCCTTCCTGAAAAACATCAAACCGTAAATTCAAGCTTACTCCGGGCCCCACCGGCGTATTTGCCCTCACCTTTGTCAATCGCACGCTGCCGATGGCGTCCGGATCATTGATTTGCAAAGGGACATACTGCCGCCAGGTGAGATTCATTTTCCCCAGCTTAAACTGAGCCTCGCCAAAGACGGTCTGACCCCAGGCGGCAGCCTCTGCCAGCGAGAGACTAGTCTCCCGGAAACTGCTGAGCCCGACCTTCAGGCCGTGGTTATCCGGCGATGAAAGATATGTGTCCAGCACGCTCTGCCGCGCCTCTCTCACCCCGGCGTAAAGCTCCGGGCCGCGGCTTTTGGTATTGTAAACATTGGCGTCAAATACCGCGGCCAAATCACCCCAACGCCTGGTGAACCTGCCCAGTTGCAAGGTCCCATTTAAATAATAATGACTGAACCTCCGCGGCTGGGTGCGGGGAAAGACCGGCTTTAATTCATTGATCATGTCAAAACTGGACGCGAATTTAAGCCCGTGGACCGGAAGAATGCTGCCGGTTTCCAACTGCAGGAGCCAAGTGTTGCGCGGGCAGTCCGGAGAATAAGGTCTCTCTTCATACCGGTAAATAAAATCCGAGGCGAGATCCCGAATCGCTCCGTAACCCGTAGGGTAAAACGGCGAGATGTATTGCAGCTTGCCTTTCAGCGGCAGCCACTGGTACCTCCTGGGGCTGAAATTTGGAATCTTCAGCATGCTCTCGGCTTGCAGCATGCCGGCAAACTGCCGCTGAGGCACAAACCCGCCGCCTCTGGCGTCTTCCTGGAGAAAAGAAGTTGCCAGATCTCCTGAGAGCTTCAGCTCGCTTTGGGACAATTGCGCGGTGGTGGCAAAATCCAATCCCACCAAAAATACTCTTTTCACAGCCAAATCCGCTCTGCCGGACGCAGGATCCGTGAAATCGCTGAAAAGCGTTAAATTCACAGTAGTTGGTTTTTCCCAGGGCAGCGCGATCTTCAGTCCGCCCTGATAGGCGTCTTTGGAATTGGCCCCGGCTGTGCGCGTTCTGCTGAGGAAGCCGTCAAGTCCGAGATTAAGCAAGGATGTCCTTAGTCTGAATCCAGTATAAACTTTCCTTCCCCACATCTCATCGCCTTTGAGTGTGATGTTACGCAGGATGAACGGGCTGTAGCTCACCTCAAAACGCCCGATCGTAACTGCGGCGTCAGCCAAGTTGGGCAGAGTTGTGCTGATGCTGAAATCGCTGGGCGCGAAGGAATAATATCTGTTGGATCCCAAACCCTTTTGAAAGTTAAACAAGACGCTGACAGAGGTGCGCAAATCCACCGGAAATCTTAACGTCTGCTCAAATCTCAGCCGCGGGTTGCCTCCGTTGCCTTCAGCTCCCCTGTCCCAGTATTCAATGTAGCTGTAGCTGGCGGCGCGGACCGTGTATTTATTTCCTCCAGCCTGCGCTTGACTCTTGACCGTGCTTAAGCTCCTCTCAAGTTCAGCTAGTTTCATTTTCGCAAGTTCCGCGCTCACCTTTTGGGACTCCATCTCAGATTCAACCGCACCCATGCTGCTGCCGTTCACCGCCGCATTCTCATTTAGCCACTCCATGATCCGCGCGTACGCTTCATCTTTTGTCACATACTGAGAGGCCTGGGCAAGCGGCAGACAAACAAGAAAGAAAATAAACAAGCCCATAAATCTCGTCAAACTAGAATGCATATTCCCTTTCACTCCCCTCCGCGGCAGACGCGTCACCACTTGTATCCCATGCTTAGCCGCTGGCTGCTGCCCACAGGATGGATTTTATATGCATAATTAACCGTATACCGTCCCTTGTCAACGCCGAAACCAAAGGTCGCGCTTTCTGGGGCAACTCCCGCCCGCAGCGCCAGGCCTCCGGACAGGGAGCGCTCTATGCCGGCCGCCAAAGAAGTAGCTCCTGACTCCGCGGACAATTCGCCGGAAAAAGTCCACCTGTTCCAAGCGTAAGCCGCTGCCAGACGCAGCTGAGGCCCGATTTTCAGTTTGCTGTGCTCTTCAGCTCCATCTATGTTTAGCTTTCCCGTGGAAACCAGGGGCAAATCCCGGATGACCGCCGCCAAGCGCAGAGACTTATAGCTGGAAAGCACGCCCAGATCGACGCAATAGGTTAAAGCCGCGAGGTTAAGGCTCTCGCTGCCGCCTTTGAGAGCATAGATTTTGTTAGTTACTCCCCAACTTCCTTGCGGCAAGGAGGAGAGCTTACCCCCGAGTCCCAAGGCGTAGACTCGCTCGCTATAAGGAAACCCTAAGGCGGCGCTCTCGTCCAGCTGGCTGAAGGCAGCGCCTAAAGTATATCCCCTGAAAGGAAATGCAGCCAAAGCGCCCGTCTGCGCAATATTCATCTGAAATGGATCCGCATGCACGGCCTCAGCCTGAATCCCCTTGACCTGCACCAGGCCGGCCGGGTTCCAAAGCACGGCCGCGGCGTCGTCAGCTAGAGCCGAATAGGCCGAGCCCATGGCCAGCGGCCTCACTCCCATGGCTTCCAACGCAAAACCGCCGATGCTCGCCCCTGCGTTAAAAGAAAGCAGCATAGCAAGCGACAGCAAAGCCAGGAACATTCTTGTCCGTTTTCCCACCGCGATCTCTCCTTTCACTTTCTCAATTGGCTAATCCAACGTATGATTCAACTTCAAGCCGATCCAAAAAGATTTCCGTCTCTGTCATGCCTCCTTGCACAACCAGCGCGTACAAAGTGAACGGATAATGGATAATCCCGTCTGCTGCCCCCGCCCAATGGCTGTTGGCGCTTTGGGGGCTGGAAACATCGCCGGACAGTTGCGTCCAGCCGCTACCTTTGATTTCTCCCAGCGGAAATTGGAAAAGCTGGCCCGTCTGATCCCGCAGCCGCACGAATAGCTCCAGGGTATCGCCTCCGCTGCCTCGGGCCCAAACGCTCAGCTTTTTAGGCGCCCCCGGCAGACGCAGAGCGGGAGCAAAGCACTCCAGGTATACGTAATCTCTAGTGCCTCTATAAACTATCTTTAAGGCGCCGGAGCCGCTGTAAGCCGGATCTGCAACTTTGGAAAGCGCAGAAGCTGCGCCTCCGCCATTGTGATTAAATGCTTTCCAAGTATCCTCTCCCGGCTCAAATTCATCCACTACGGCCTTCTGAAGCAACAAATTCCCTTTGGTGGGCAGCAAAGTCAAGGTGGCGTTTCCGGACAAGGCGCCTGCTGAAGCTTCAATCTTCACCGTTCCTGGCTCTTTGCCGCTGACGTAAGCTGCGGTACCAACGCCGTTTTTGATTTCAACTGGGGAAGCGATGCGGCCGCTCGTGGCGCTCAGAGTCACCTTTCCCTCTTTACGCGGCAAGCCCCAATGATCTTTGAGGAAAACGTTAATCTCCGTTTTACTCTCGCCGTCCGCCGATAAAAACGGCGCCTTTGCTGACAAATCCATGGTGGCCATGCTCAGACCAACGAACCTGACGTAGAGTGGTTCGCCTCTGGAATTGTTCAAACGAAAATCGTTGCTATTGGAGCGATTTGTAAAGCGCGCATCCTTCAACCTAAAGGTATATGTCCGCCACTTGCGGCTATCTTCTCTAGGCGCGGAGCCGCCGCCGGTCCAGCTGCCGTTTTTTCCGTCGTAGGAGAGGGAAAACCCTGAGGCGCCGTTATCATAGTATTCAACTGTCACCAGCACATCCTGCTGACCTCCGTAGATATAGTAATCGTCAACGTCAAAATACAAGTAATACCTGTGCCCGGCCGGATCTGTCTTCACACATCGGGCGCCGTCGATCTCAGCCGGTTCCCGGCTGCCATCGCCCACAGCGGAAAGCTTAAGCAGCTTCCCCTCGCCTGTATTAAAATCCAAATAAGCGCCAAAGGGGACTTCCGCAGCGCAAGTCAAGCCTCCCCATAAAGCAAGCAAGACAAATACGGTGCTTACATAGCGCATAGTTGTACCCTCCTCTCTGTCCTCGCCTGCGCTATTGCTCTTCAATGTGCTCTACCTTGGTCACAACCACATCTGGACTAGACAGGCCCGTGATGAACTGTGGAAATGGTCTCGCCACAAGAGACGCGCAATTGGACTTAATATTCTTCCCGTTGCCAACCCAATCAATCAGTCGCTTTTGGCTGTCATCTGCGAACTCCAAGACGACTTTGAAATCATTGTTCCGCAAATAGCCGCCCTGGTCTTTATCCGTTGGCTTTGAACGGACGTAATCTTTGCTTTCGGTTGACCAAACGGCGAGCATATAGCCGGACGCATCTTCAAAGACATAGATTTGCACTTGCTCGGCTGAAGTCTGAATCTGTTCTCTGAACTGCCGTCCTTTGAGCATTCTGGCGGCAGTCGCGTAGGCCAGATAACTTGGCTTAGGGCTGAAATCATTTCTGAGCAGTCCGAAATTATGCTCCGGATTTGCCCCGTCCGTTCCATCGCATAAAAAATCATAGTAAATCAAACCTTTAAGATGCGGATAGCGCATGGCGATGAGATAAGTCCGCATTACCATCGCGGCCTGAGTGCGCTCGTCCTGTCCCCTCCCGCCGGTGCTGGTGGTAAAGCCAAACTCTGTGAGCCAACTGGTCAAAGGCCGGCGTTCGGGATGATCTCCGGCATATTTATCTACCAATCCCTTCCCGCGCTTAAGTGCGACGTGGAGATTAGCAAAGGGCTCGGGATCGCCGTACGTTGTGTAACCAAGATCCGGCGAGTGCGGGCTCACATAGGGATGCTGGCTGAAGCCGTCCATGTATTGCCAGCCGCCTGCAGCCAAAACAGAACCGATGTACCCGGTGTTCATGCCCCCGCCGACTCCGGCGCCTCCGATGCCGATGATGTGCGCCTCCGGATCAACCTCTTTGGCTGCGAGATACGATGCCTGCAACAGCGGAAAATACTGGTCTACTGGATCGTAAGCGTTGGGTTCGTTATATACTTCCCAGTGTTTGACAACATCTTTGTACCTGTCCACAGTGGCGCGGACATAGCCTTGCCAGCCGGCTAAGCCTTCAGGCGTAGAAGGGAATTTCCCCTGGTCATAAAACCGGTTGGTGTAGCTTAAGATCAGCAAAGGGTTAATCCCCATGGCGAAAGCATGCTGGATGTAAGTATCGTAAAAGGCAGGAAATTCGTAAATTCCCTTTTGCTTTTCCACAGAGCTCCAATACACCTCGTCGCGGATCCAAGCCGCTCCGGCAAGCTTTGCCAGCCGCAAGAGCGGATCCGGACCCACATCCTGCAGGCGGCTCTGCAGCCAGCCCTGGGCAAAATGCGTGCAGACGCCGAAGATGGACTCTCGCTCTTGAGCGGGAGAGCTCGGCAGCAGAACGGCTATGTCTGTTTCCTTCTTTGCCAGCTCCTCTTGCCCACTCTTTACGGTCACTGCGTAACGATAATAGCCGTACTCGGAAAAACTCACGGGAAAAGCCTGTTGAAAGCGGCCGAGCCGATCCACGCCGCTTGAAAATGTCCGCGCGTAAATCTCTTCACCAGAGAAATTGCTGATTGCCACTTCAATGGCAAGCGACGAGTCGCGGAAGGCAGCGCCGGCAGCGCCGGTGAGAAGCAGCTGTCTTTCCCCCAGCCCTTCCCAGATCAAAGGCTGGAATTCCGGAAAGAGCGCAACCTGAACTTCCGTCGCCGGATCTGCCGCCGCATACTGCCAGCCTTGCTCACTAATGAGCCGCGCAGGCTGCTCCCTGTACGTAAAATACCCGATGGCAGGCGAGCCGTCCGTCCATTTGCCGCCTGAGGAGCCGGGCAAATTATCGCCCGTGGCTTTATCATAAGCGGCAAAGGAGATCGCAGCCTGACCAGACGCCTGATTGAAAAGCCGGGCCGCTACTTTGAGGATCGTCTGTTTACCGTCAGAATCTACCAGGGAAAACTGCTCGGCTTGGAGAGGCACTGTGTTGTATTGTTTTCCATCCCAAACTTTGAAGGTTACGCGCCGCCCTTCCACTTCCAATACGTGGCTGGGACGCAGGGGAGAGCTGAAACAATCTCCCCCGGCGCCCTCGGCGCCTGCGGCAGAGAGCAGGAGCGCAAAATCTCTGGCTGCGGTTTTCTCCGCTCTCCAAGACAAATTGAATGTGAGAAAATGATCTTCGCTCTTTACTTCGATGGCTGAAATCGCATCATTCTGGCCAAAAGAACTGAAAGTCGCGGCCTGAGCTAGGCCAGAGATGAACAGCACAGCTGACAATAACAAAGCAGACTTGGCACTTACTTTGAACATCAGTCTCCCCCTTCCTTGCGGGCTCATCAGTATAACACTACCAC
>DIPB01000088.1:0-2862 GCA_002426275.1 Firmicutes bacterium UBA5499 | reverse complement strand
ACCACCATTCTTTTGGCGTCTGCGATCCGCGGCGCGTGAACGGGACTTTCGGCCACAATGCGTACTATATACGAGCCTTGAGGTACGATCCCGCCGTGATCGTCTCGCCCGTTCCAAAGGGCAACGTGCTCTCCGGCTGCCAGCTCTCCCAAAAAGCCTGTATGGAGCCTGCGGCCTTGGAGATTATAGATCCCAACTCTGACCGTGCCTCGCTGAGTTAGGGTGAAGCCGATCTTAACCTCTCCTCTGAAGGTTTGGCGGCCGGGAGAGAAGGGATTGGGCGCCAGACCTAAGTTCTTAATGGCGAAGATGCTGCTGTCTAAAGATCCAATCTCAAAGGAGTAAACGTCGGACCGGCTTAGGTTTCCGGCCTCATCGACGGCCTCCACTTTCCAGTACCAGCTGCCGCCGGCAAGCTCTTTCAGTTCCAGCGAGGCGCCGCCCACTCTTTCGCTTGTCGCTCCGGCAAGCTCAGAATTGCGCCCGTATGTTACCCTATACGCCACAGCGTCCTGCACAGCTGCCCACTGTAAGACTACGTTTGCAGTTGAGAGCGACTTGCCCTCGTTAGGCCAGACCAGCTCCGGCTTGGCAGGCGGGGCGTTTTTTACTCGCAGGGCGCCTTCCACAGGCGGCTGGCCGGAGACAGTCAAAACAAAGCTATAGGCGCCGTCTGCGGCAAATTGTCCGCTGCTCTTGCCATCCCACGAGATCTGTACCTGGCCTGGGACAAAGCTCCGCTGGATTCTGGCCACTTCCGTTTGTCCTTGGAAAATAGCCAGTTCGGCCGCGATCTCGGCTGCGGCGTTAAATTTGATCACGAATTCATCCTGAATCCCGTCGCCATTGGCCGGCGAAATGCTTGCGTAGGGGATCTCCATCATTCCGAAGGCTGCGTCAGGGTTATAGTTTATAACCCGCGGTTCAGTTTTTTCAGACGGATTCCCGTAGCGATCCGTGAGATAGAGACGAATTTCGTTGGCTCCGGCCTCAAGATATACTTGATCGATGGCAAAAGTGCCGTCTTTCAAAACCGGTACTTTCTCCAAAAGCTCACCGCGCACCTTCACCTGCGCGGGGGCGCCGTTTACTTCCACGAACAGAAAAGCGTCGCCTGACAAATCCGTCCTGCCTTTCAGCGAGATCCAGTCCAAGTTGTGTTCGCCGTCTGCAAGCGGGTAGATAATGATAGGCGGATTGGGAGCGGTTGAGACTAACTTTACGTTGAATGATTTTTCAAACTGCTTATTGGCTGCGGTCAGAAACTGGAACACAACTCTGTAAGTACCGTCGGCCATGGGCTCCCCTGTCTGGAGCCGCGGTTCCCAGCTGTATGCTTGCGCTCCGATTTGAGGCTCTTCTTCCGCCAGAGTCTGCACTAAAGAGCCGCCTGGCGCGAAAATCTTGATGGTAGCCAGCGCCGCTTCCTGCAGGCTGTATGCTATGGCCACCTTGCTCTCTCCTCGCGCGGACAGCTCCTGAGGATTTACCCGCAGAGCTTGATAGGGACTGCTGGAATATACGTAGTAACCTTCGGGATATTCGGCTTCTCCAGTGTAGTTGCCGTCTCCCCCGCCTGGAGCAGTATCGTTCCAGGTATTTTCTTTGAACGCGAAACGAATGACAAAATCGTCGGCCAGCAAGTTCCAGTAGCTTCTTGGAACCCTGAACTCGCTGAGCGTTCCGTTCATGCTGTTCCACAGCTCGCTAGGTCTGCCGGCGTCCGGCAGAGGATTGCTCCAGCCGCCCGAACCATTACTCACCGCCACTCCAAACCAATTGGAACCTGCCCCGTGTACCCTGCCTTTGGTAGGCAGAACCCAGCTGCCGTAGCTTTCTACGCCGGCCACGCTGAGACTGTCCGTATCCGCCAACAAAAACCAATCCCGATCGCCGCTAGCGCCCGTGCCGTCCTGCCGCCAATCGATTCTGAAATAAAGGTACTCGGCATCGTGGGTCACCCAAACCCGCTTAATGCCTCGTATTTTTTTCCCGTTATCCCGATGCTCATAGATCCGCACAGCGCCAACCCAATCGCTGGGATCGCCGTCGATGGCGATCTGTTGGCTGGCGGGCTTCGTCAGTTCAAAGGCCTGCTGGACTGTTCCGTTTTCCGAAACTGCCAGTTCCCACTCTTGAGTGAGATAGCCCATGGCCTCGATTCCCACTCGGTAAGCTCCCGCAGGCAAAGCGTTGAAAACCGCGACGCCCATATTGTCAGTCGTCGCCGAAAAGACTATGTTCTCGTATTCTGTGGAGCTCACAGTGACCGTCGCCTCTGGCAAAGGCACGCCGATTATTTGATCCACAACCGTGGCGCGAAAGTCACCTGTGGCAAAACCATTGGCAGCCACAGCGTGCACATATAAATCCTGCTCTTGATCCGAAGAATCCACAACGATCCGCAAATCGTTGCCGCCAAGCTTGCCGCCTGGCGCAAACTCAGGAAGCCGGAAAGACGCGCTTTCCCAAATCAAATTATTGCCCCGGGAAATCTGCGGGCTGGCTTGCAGCTGGCCTTGGGCATCGTAATATTCAAGATGAAACGGCGTTGTCCCCTCGTCGTAGTATGTGACCTTAAAGTCGACGCCAGAGGTCAACTCTTGATAAAACGTCCGGCTTAAGGACAAATAGATGGAATCATTGCCAGTTTTCAAATCAGTCCGTCTGGCAGGCTGGCCCCTGAAATCATCGTAAATTGTCGCCCCGCCTTCCCCCAGCCCCCAATAGATGCCCGCTTCTTCCACAGGAGAGCTGAAACGAACGCTTGCTCCCTCAACGGCATCAGCGGCCCTGCCGCTATAGGTGAAATACCCTTGGGGATATTGAGAGTTTGTCGTATACTTGTTATCGCCCGTGCCC
>DIPB01000186.1 GCA_002426275.1 Firmicutes bacterium UBA5499 | reverse complement strand
GCGCTGCGCACAATAGATTTTTCAATCGAGGGCAGATCACGCCAGCTGTTGGCCGCGTATCCTCTGCCAAGCGAAGAGCAGCTCAAGATAGGGACAGTGGTAGCCATTCCCATGGCAGGGACGCGGTTTGAGCCTGTCAGCTTCCGGCATGCCCGCTTTCGTGAGACAGGGATAAATGCTGCCCAGCTTACGTTTGAAGAGATCAGAGCGCTTGGTAAGGACCTGGAGGTTACTGTGGGCAGCCAGACTTTTGCCCATGCTGTTCATTTTGTTCTTCAAGGCGATTTTGTCCTTTCCGACCACTATTTTGATTTGCTGCCGGGAGAAAAAAGGACGGTCACCATCTACGGCGGGGCAGAGCTGGCCTCAAAGCTTAGAGTGTATAGCGTCGCTTCCAGCTCAGCAAAATGAAAGCATTCAGGCGGCCTATCGAATCTGCGGTGGAGCGAGACATCAAAATAGGTTGAGCTCGGTTGTAGGAGGTAGAAAGCAGAAGGAATTAATTGGCGAGACCAAGACTGCCGTGCCGCCGGCAGCGCACCAAGGTGAGGGCGTCGGGCTAATGCTTTTTCGCCAACAGTCTCCCAAGAGGTAAATGGCATCTAGCTATATAACACATCATGGCGCGAAAGCTTTCTTTCAGGCAGATTGAGCCACGCGGAGTTGGTAAGGCTAGCATTGACTGCAATGCTGCCGCCATGATCATCGTATTCATTGACTGCCTTAATCAAGACGACCTATGCGGGCGGCTGTAGAAGCGTGAGATCTTTCTAGTTTCATGTAGCGTGGCTATTTTCGGAAATGTATAGTGGTGGTGGCTGCGGTTTTGCCGTCTTGGACCCACAGTTGCCAATGTCGTCGGAGCGGCTACTTGTTAAGGAGAGTTAGAATCAATAATTGACTGCATTAGGGGAGATGGAGTTTTTGATAGCAAAAAAAGGTAAGTTCCATGGGAGAAGAACATGATTGTTGAATTGTCAAGCAACCGGGTTTATCGGACGTATTTGGGCGGAAGCCGGATTGACCGGTTAATGGGCAAGTCTGATGCAAAAGATGGGCATTTCCCCGAAGAATGGGTAGGCTCCACCATCCTGGCTTTCAATCCCGGGAGAGAAAAGCTCGTGGAAGGATTAAGCCGCTCAAAAACTGGCGAACTGCTGTTGGAAATCATTCGGCGGGATCCAGTTCGCTTATTGGGAAAAGAAATGGTGGGGAAATATGGGGAGACGCTGTCGATTCTTGTGAAATTGCTGGATTCCGCCGAAAGGCTGGTTATTCAGGCTCATCCCACGGCGGAGTTTGCCTCTCGGTATTTTCATAGCCAATTTGGCAAGACTGAAAGCTGGTACATTCTTGAGGCGGACGAATCCGCTTGTGTGTATCTGGGATTTAAATCAGGAATTACGCGCAAGCAATGGATGGACTGCTTTGAAAAACAGGATATTCCGAGGATGCTGAGTCTACTTCACAGAATTTCGGTAAAGCCGAATGACTGCCTGTTTGTAGACGGCGGAGTGCCTCACGCGATCGGCGGAGGCTGTTTATTGTTGGAGCTTCAGGAACCCACAGATTTTATGGTGGTTCCCGAACGGAAAACGCCGTCTGGCAATATTGTGCCTGAGGCGAAGCTGCACGGGGGATTGGGTTTTGACCGGATGTTCGATTGCTTTATTTATAATGGCTATGAGTATCGGGAATTTTTGAAAAAATATAAGGCAGAGCCTGTTGAAATTTGCACAGGTGTTTGGTCGGTTATTGACAAAAGACTTACCGATAAGTTTTCTCTGTTGGTATGTAAGCCGGCTTCATCTGTTACAGTGAATTTGCACAATAGGTATGCAATCGTGGTTATTGTGGAAGGCAGCGGGGAAATTTTATCTGGCAATGGTCGTCTGCCTCTGTCTCCAGGCACGCAGTTGTTTATCGGCGCCGACGAGGGATTTTTCGTTATTCATAAAGAAAGCGACGTAATGAAGGTAATCGTATGCAGGCCTTGAACGAGCCTGTATTCTCGCGGCAACGGGTCTGAGTGAAAACTTCTTTCTTAGCCGTTACCGCCAGGGCCAGCTTCTTGACTTGGATCAACCTTATGCGCTCATAGCCAGCCTTCACAGTCCAAGAGAGCAGGAACTGACTACGTTTTTAAGTAATCAGCGGAAAGTCGCCGGTAGTCAGCCGTTTCACTGGGATGGAAGAATTGAGGGAGTTTCCGCTCCGCCTGTCCATATGTGCTTCGCATCGTGGCCCGCGTTGCCGACGGCGAGATCACTGTGGTCACCAGATGCTTTTTTATGGTGCGCTAATTTTGGGAGGTGATAGTTTATGCGTAAAGAAATTTACTTTCTCCTGTTTATGTTCCTTTTATGCTTCACAAGCTTTGCCCAGGAAACGCAGGATTATCTGGTTGATGATTTCAATTTGGCTCCCGACAATAGCGCTTATTACCCTATGTACAGCTGGTGTGGATATACGGCGTTTGGCAAAGGTTGTAATTTTCGGCTCTCGCTGGAGCCGGAAGGTTCTGAGTTTGCTCGGAGCTTAGCTTTTCAAGCGAAGAAATTGAGCGGGCAGAATAATTGGGCTTATTTTGGGACCAAAGTGGATAGCGATCTGTGGCGCGACGCCACGGCCTTGCGTTTTTGGATGAAAGGCGCGGGAGAGGTGATAATTCGTCTGCGCTATGACAGCGCTCGTTATGCAAGTGATGATACCAGCTGGGATTATAAGATTTCTCTTACGTCCCAGTGGCGAGAATATACCATTCCCTTTGCCGATTTCACCAAAAAATACAGTGGTCAGCGGGGACCGGATATGTCTGCTGTGAAAGTTTTGCTTTTTGTGCTGGAAGACAATGGAGCAAAGAATTATCTTGACGATCTTAAGCTTGTAATGCCTACGGCGGCTTTCTATAAACATCAGGTCAAAAGGTATGAAGAGACGCTGGAACTTTTCAAGCGCGATCTGGACTATCTGGCCGGCCGCAGATTTGATGCTCAGGGATTCGAGAAAAGCCTTGAAAAGCTGAGGCAAAGCATCGACCAATTGTATGTTGCCCCCGGAAGTGAAAAACAGAAGCAGATCGATGAGGTAATGGCCGGGCTGCAGCGCGAGATCAATATTGCCCGGCGCGCTATTGTGTTGCAGACGAGAGCAAGTTTTATCGCAGAGCGGATCGCTCTCATCGAAGCGGCGAAAGCGGGATCCTTTGCCGAAGAAAAAGC
>DIPB01000036.1:3267-13020 GCA_002426275.1 Firmicutes bacterium UBA5499 | reverse complement strand
CTACTTTCCGTATATCAGTTAAAAGCCTCCTGTGTAATAATCTGGTTATCATAGACTTTACATTTCTGGTTCCGCCTGTTCCCTTGACGCGAAATCCGGCCAAAGACCTCACCGTCCATCAAGGCTTCAGCCTTCGCTCTTGCGAACAGCTTACGGGATTCGCTTCGCTTACGATCGATATCCAACCCTATATACCAATACGCCGCCCTGTGGTCATGGATGAGCTGACATTCCATACACCTGATATAGACATCCCTTCCGCTATAACTGACAGGGTTTTCCCTCTGTTCCATCGTTGAAATGTGCTTTGTGACAAGTTCTTTATACAATTTCTTGTTTCCCTTGAGTCTTGATACGAAAGAAATCTTCCCATCATACAGCGCCATGATGTATTCGTCATCATAATAGCTTGCATCCAGGATAGCAAATTCCGTGTTAACACCGCTGGCTTTAAGTTTGTTTATCGTCCGTATGAGCATCAAGGCATCTATGACGTTTCAGGGATAGTATCGAAAGTAGATTGGCAAGCCTGTTTCCTATTGCGTAATGTAGATAAGCGGACCTCGTTGCTGATCCCACCGTTGTGGTTGCTGGCCGCAGTCAACGGAAAGCGAATGCTGTTAGGTAATCCGTGCTGTCGATAACCTCGCTTCCAGAACCGCCCACACCGGCCAGGTATTCTCGAAAAAAATTCCGCTACACGTTCTCATCGCCAATTGCCGCGAGGAAGTCGCTGATCTTCAGGCTGGACAAGTTCGCCTTTGGGTACAGGATTCTAACGTAGTTACCTTACCACCAGTCATCCGCATGGCAATTCGCAGTTGAGCAAAAGACATAGTTACCAAGTTTTTCCTTTTATGTTTGTTATATGACCTGTGTAGATAGAAAAAATGATAGTGAACCTATAGATAATATGAAGTGCTATCCCAACAAAGAAAGGGAGCGCACTCCCAGCGCGACTCCCTTTCTTTCCTTGCCCAATTTGCTCATATCACAAGATTTTACCATCTCGAAGGTTGCTTTCGTTTTCAATGGGCAAGTTTCGATTGCGTGTATAAGTGAATAAAAAGTCCAAGCTAAGGCACAAAATTTCTATGGTATCTGTTACTGAAATACCTGATGTTGCAGCCAAAAAACGAGTGATCAATGTTGCTATCTCATTTTCCTGATGCCTTGATTTTGTCTATAAAGAGCTTCTCTTTCACATCAGTATCTGAACTATCAAACATGTCTCGTCAAAGTTGACATAAGTTTTGACTGTCAGTTTGTTAAGCAACCAAAAATAACACTTAATTCCTAAATCATAAAACCCCCTTTGCGGCAATAGTCAACGCATTGCCGCAAAGGGGGCGGACCTTAAGTCTGAACTATTCGACCAGCAATAGATCTCCGAAAGCCGAAGGATCTTTAACCAAACCAATGCCGCTGTTATATTCAATCCAGCCGCGACGGCCGGCGCCATCATTATCGTTAATCAACAATGAAAACCCGATTACAGAACCAGGACCTATTTTCGTGGGATCGTCAATTAAATCAGACCAGGGGATTGCCATCTCATAGCAAGTATGAGTATCGCGCCTGGCGATTGCACACTGGAGATCCTTGAGCTCGCCCACATCCATTCCGTAAGCAGCGCTCCAACGCCAGTTTGTAACTTTGCTCTCATGGAGCGCGACGCCAAGCTCGTGATAACCATACTTGCCCGGCCGCTCGCTGAAGCCGGGATCAATGGAAAATTGAATGCCGTCTCCCCTCCAGGTAGCGCTTCCTAAATCATCTTGCCTGTGAACATTATCTGTCACGTCAAGCGACAGGTAAAGATAATCCCGATCCCATTTCAAATAGCCCTTGCCGCTTAGATCGTCCGTGCCGCCCCAGTCTTTAATCTCTTTCACCTGCCAGGCTTGATTCAAGGCAAATGGCATCGCATCCTGCCATTCTGAAAGATCGCCGTCAAGCTTAATCTGCCGCTCGGTCTTTACCGCGGCCAGGAAGCTGGTCGTAGTACTGAAGAGTTCGTTATATCCCTGAGTCAAGCTAACGGCGAACGTTAAAGCCGCTGAACATTCGATCTCCTGAGGAATGGGAACAACAATCTTACGAGTCTGTCCGGGCTGCAGTCCGGCAAATGCGATGGGTTTTAGCTTGCCGGCCCATGACAGCGGCTCGCGCAGCGTAATCGTACCGTCCAAGGTCTGAGTGGAAGAGTTATTGGTCAAAAGAAGCGCTAAGCTCCACTTCTTCCACTCGCTCCTATCCACAAGTTCTGGAGAAACAGTTAAACCAATGGGATCGACCAATTGAATATCCACAGACAGCTTAGCCAACACTTGCTGTCCGCTCACCGGATATAAATGAAGCTTATAATTATCCAAAACCGTCTGTCCTGGGGAGCTCACTTCCAGCTCAACAGTCCGGTTTTCAGCGGAAAACGCTGTCTCACCCAGAAGACGCCAATTTGAAGGCAGATCCGCCAAAAAGTTACCGGATAGAGCGCAGTCTTTGGGAAGCGTTACTTTAATCTTGCCGGTCTCGCCAGCCAGCAAAGACAACGTTTGACTTCCCAAATCGAAGCCAGGTGAAGTCAGCTGCAGTTCGTCAAAATTTCCTTCCAAGTAAATTGGCTCCGGCGAGACAGTGAGCGTGATCACGCCCGCTGTGGCGCTGAGATTGAAAGAGTTGCCGAATAAATCGGTGGCCAGCGTGCCTTCAGACTTAAGACCGATGGTCTGCGAACCGTGTAAAGTCCAGAGAACCAGAAGATCTCTGTCATCTTTTGTTTTCCGGAACTGATAGATCTTCAAATTGTCAAAATCATGTGCCTTAACGAACTGAACATCAGCTAACTTTTTCGTTAAAGTGCTGTAAGCTATGAAATTATCCTTGGCTGCCCAAGGTACAGGCACTCCTTGCCGGGTCTTAATCAGGCCGAAATTATTTTCGTTATTTGTCAGATCCGTCCCGTCATCCTGCAAGTCATACCAGAAGATCTTATCTGCCCCAGCCGCCATCCCCAGCGTGTACAAGCGCACCGCATAAGCGCCGCTGACCAGTTCGCTAACACCGCGTTCGTCTTTATGGGTTGGCCAGCCTATTTCAGTGATCCAGATGGGCTTTTCCTCGCCGTAACGAAGCATCAATTCCCGTGTCATCTCTATGCTCTTCACTGTTCCTCCCCAGTCGGGACTCAATGGATAGCAGTAAGGATGAATTGAGATTGCGTCCATATAATCGTAAGCTCCGGCTGCAAGCACCCTGTCAATCCAATCTAAACTTGCTCCCGCCGTACAGCAGCCCACGACAAACGCAGCAGGATTAGCCGCTTTGATGGCTGGATACGCAGCTTTGATTAATTTCGCGTAATCCTCCGGCGGGCGTTTCGACCGGTCGAGATTATACTCATTCCAAACCTCGAAATGATCAACCCTTCCCTTAAAATGTTCGGCCATGAAAGCGGCGTAGCGGACAAAAGCCGCAATCCCTTCTTCCGTGTAAGGAGGCCCCCCTTGATCGTAAAGAGGATTACCATAACACAGGATCAAGAGCAACTTTAATCCTCTTGACACCGCGTCATTCACAGCATACTCCATTTTAGGAGGTATTTCGAATTGACCTTTAGTTTTTTCAGCAGTTTTCCACAGTATTTCATCTCTGAGCATATAGATTCCGGCGAGAGAGGCCACGCTATTATTTTTGTCAGTATTAACCCCTCCCCCCAAGATATTGTGAGTACAAACGCCGAAGACGGGGTTTTTCTCCCCCGCAGCTACGGGAGTGACAATTCTACTAAACGGCACATTTTGTTCTAACCTGATTACCCTATCTTTGCTTATCAAATAAAGCCGTAAATTGTAATTCCCATTGACGGGGATCGCCAGCGATAAAACTTGCGTCTTCGTCGCCGCCGCATCCACCTTCACCTGCATATTACCGGATCCGAGCGTGCGATCCGTGGTGCTGTTGACCTGATAGAAAAGATCTAACTCACGATTTTTCGGACTCAGATTGACGAGCTTGAGCCGAAAGCCGATCGCGTCTTCCTCTGTGAAAATATTACCCACTTTATCGCTTTCCACTTCCAAGCGCAAGCTGTCTGACTCCAATATTTCCGATTCGGCCACTAACTCGTCTATGTAGATCTGGCCTCTGCCAACATAAGCCTTTTCTTTCACATCGATGATGAAAGTAAACAAGCTAATCGGCGCGGATAAGACGCCGTTATTGTCCCCTCCCCAATGGCCGACAGGCTTAGAGATGTCAATGCTAACCTTCCTCCAGCCTCGCCAGTCCAGTTTACCTCCGGAATACTGAATGGTCTCGCCTGTCCCATCATTCAGTCGGACGTAGAATAGAAGCCCAGACCCGTCTCCATATACCCACAAGGAGAGGGTAGTGATTTTTTTCCCTGGGATGAGCACGTACTTCCCATAATCACAATAAGTGATATCCTCGTTCTTGCCCACAAAATCATATGTCAATTCCAAGCTTCCCGCGCCTTCGTGCACTGGATTATCAACTATTTTCGCCGCTACCTGTGAACCACAATTCGTCCCTCCGCCCCCCCAACCGTCAGTTTCAA
Organism: Firmicutes bacterium UBA5499; assembly: GCA_002426275.1. Lineage (GTDB taxonomy): Bacteria > Bacillota > DTU084 > DTU084 > DTU084 > UBA5499. The sequence goes on along the minus strand of DIPB01000036.1, from coordinate 8,441 downwards.
AGCTCTCCACGATATTGTTAATCAGATATGCTTCTTCAGCGTAGGCAAATGAAAAACAGAAGCTGCCAATCAAAAGCGCCGCCATAATCTTAAAAGGCCGCATCCAGATGCCCCCCTTTATTTTTTTTCTCACTGGACATTATTTAAGAATCGTTCCTGGAAACCGCGGGCAGCTCGGCCCAAGAGCTTTTGGGGATCAGCGTTCTTTTTCGTCAGCACGGCTTGAACCGCAGGTCCCAGATACTCCGAATAAAGCTGCTGACAGAAAAACGGCGGTTCTGGCCGCAGATATTTGGCCGCTTCATTCCAGACCTCCGGGAAATCAACCAACACATCTTTATAAGGAGCGGCCGCTTCCCTGGCCTTTCTGTCTATCTCTCCTTTAAAGATAGGCAAAGCCGTGAGCGCGCCGATCTGTCCCTGCCTGCGATAATCTTCACCTTTTTCTTTAATGCGTTCCGGATCCATGCTGCCCAAGCAACTCCAGGCGATCCACTTAAAAGCCGCTTCCTGCACTTCTCGAGGCCGCTTGGAATTAATGATGTAGTAGTTGCCGCCCATCTGGTTGGCACGGCCCGCGGGACCAGCGGGCAGAAGCGCTACGCCAATATCATCCAGCTTCATCTCATACTGATTCACCAGACCCGGGATCCTGTCTTGCGCCCCGAACATCATCCCGATCTGATCGCTGGCAAACCGTGCCGACAGTTCCTGCGATTTGGCCAAAAACGTAGCTTGCAGCACGTCGTGCTGCCAACGCAAGTCTTGGATAAACTCCAGCGCTTCTACCGCCTCTTTTTGATCGAAAACCGCCTGCCAGGCGCCGTTTTTTTCACGCTCAAAATCTCCTCCCGCCTGCCAGACCCAATTGAGGAATCCCCAGCCTGCCTCGGCGCCGTTACCCATAAAGCCAAAGCCCGCGATCCCTTTTTTCTTATTCGTCAGTTTTTTGGCGACCGCCACAAATTCATCCCAGTCTGCCGGCACCTGCCAATTGCCGGCGCTGTCCAGGAGACCTGCGTTCTTAAAAAGCTTTTTATTGTAAAGCAAACCCATCATATAGCCGTCGATGGGTAGGGCATAAATGTGTCCTTTTCTGATAAACGGCGTAAGCACATCAGTGTTCACTTGGTCTTTATACTGCCAGTCTGCGAAGAAATCCGTGAGATCCAACGCATAGCCACGTTCTGCCACGTAGTAGCCTTCTGTGGCCCAAAGATTGATGATGTCTTCTGCCGTTCCCCCCGCCATGCTTGTGGTAAAGCTATCCGGAGTATAACCGCGATCTGTCCAGCGGATCTCAATCTCCGGATAAAGCTTATTAAAACGGGCGATGTCTTCTTTTAGCCTCTTGACCGCCACCTTATCTGTTTCTGTAGGTCCCCCGTTCATCACTACCACTACTCTGTCCTGACCTCCCGCAGCTTTCTGCTCGCCCTTATTATTAAAAGCGACAAAACCAATGAGGATGACAGCCGCCACAGCCAAGAAAAGCTGCCAATTTCTCCTAGTAGGCATCTGACAATCACATCCTTCCGCTAAAAATTATCTAGCAGTATTTTTTCACCCCAGAATCGTCTTCATCTGGTCCGGAGTCGCCTAAAAATCTATGCTAAAAATAAGTTTTCAAAGAAACCTCCGTCGCTTTGGCTTCATAATCGTTCTTGCCGTCTGTCTTATCTTGGTAATCAATAGCGCTGCTGGTTACGCAGACTGCCGTCTGGGGACTTACGATGACTTCCAGTCCATATGTGAGGCTGTTGCGCTCTGTCTCGTCTGAATTCTTCTTTTTTCCGCCCAAAAGGACATTCCAGCCTGGCCTCAGTTCATAGCTAAATCCCCAATCTGTGAGAATTTCCTTAAAGCGCTCTGCGGAGGCGGCTGCAATTGTGGAACGCCGCTCCAGCTGACAGACGAAATTCAAATTTTTCTGTGGAAAAGCGCGCTCACGAACACGTAAAATGCCGGTTAAATCAATTTTTCCGCCTATGCGGTCTGCAATATAATGATACTTGGGCGCAGTCTCACTGATCGTCCCGTCTTCCGCCGTGGGCCGCACCTGATGCAAATCTGTCCGCTGAAAAGCCGCCTGTAGCCGTCCACCAGGCGCATACAGAGCGCTCAGCTGATATCCTTTGCGGTTGGGCGTCGCCAAACCGTAAGGCAAAGCCTCTCTGTTTGCATCCGCCACAGTGCCGCCCATAGCCGTAACGCTCTCCGGAGCTCCGAAGCGGGTCAAATCGGAGAGATTATAAGTGCGGGATTGGGCGGCGGGAGCGTAATAATATGGTCCGACCTTCAAAGTACGTAGCTGGACGATAACTTTGTCCATTTCCCAACGCAGCTCGCCCCAGGCCGCCAGATCTTCCGCCGCAGCCACCGTCTCCGTGACGCTATTGTCATATTTACTGCGCACAAGCTCGCCGCTGGCGCTCAAGTCGCGCCGTAAGCTCCAATTCCAGTTCAGGCCCAGAAGTTCCGCGTTCATGGCGCTGCCCGCGCCGCCCACAGGATCGTCTGAAAGCCTCAGCCAATTCGCTCCCAAAAGATTTTTACCGGAAGGCGTGAGATTCACAGCGTAACCCGTGAGAAAACGGTGCCGCGAATTATTCGAGTTATCTTTAACTTTGGACATAAAGCCTTGCAAAAAGAGATTATTCAGACCGTATTCCAAAGATAAGCCTTCCAGTTTGCGTTTGTTGCCCACAATCCCCTGTTCCTCTTCCCACTGAGCGCGCTGTCTGGTATAGAAGGCGCTTTCAAACCAGCTCTGAGCTTGGGGATAATACAAAGTCAAAGGTGAAAACTCAGCCCAAAATGTGCCGGCCGTCGTCTTGAAATTATTGAAGTTCGCCTTGATGACCACGTTATCCAAACGCAGTTTGCTGCCGCCACCCCAAACCGCAGAAGGCACTATGCTGCTGGCCACCTCGATCTGCTCCGAGGGTTTGCCCACAATGGTCAGATACATCTGCTGGTTAGCTTTGCTGCCTTGAGTTTGGGCCTCAGTTTCCACTCCGTCATACCACAAAGGCTGCCCCAAAAAGTTTTTCGCCGCCGTCTTGCCTTCGCCGGCGATGTTGAAACGCCTCAATTGGGCAAAACCTTTGCCTGTAAGGTAAAAGCTATCGAGCTGTCTGTCAAATCGCGCCTGCTCCTCCCGGAGACTTTGGATCTCCTTCAGCCTTCTGCCCAATTCCAGCTCCGAATCGAAAAGGCGCTGCTGCAGCTGCGTCAGATCAACATCATCCCCTTGGCTTTGTGGGACAAACGGCAGAAAGTTCCCCGCGGCCAAAGCCGAACAAGAAAAGAGCACAATCACAATTAGCAAGCCGAATCTTTTCATTTGCCAGCCTCCCTTCACTGATTAAAAACCACTGCGATATTCAATATTAATGCTCTGCGTCTGTTGAGCGGCAGTTTTAGCCAAATCAACGCCTACTTTCAGCCAGGTGGACGGACCGATTGAGCTGGACAGGCGCACTTTTTGCTTTAAGATCTCCTCGACGGCTTCTCCAGACTTTTCTCTTCTTGGCTGAACTAACCAGGTTAGCGTGCTGCCGGAAAAGGGCCGCCAGGTTAGCTCAGCAAACGGCACTTCCGCTAACTCAGAGCGCCTGCTGGCGTTTTGCCGGCCTGTAAGGCCATATTCTTCATAACCTAAAGCCAGATCCAAATTATTCAACACCTTCTGGCTGAAGCTCACAGAGCGAACCTGCTGCCGGAGATCGGCGTCTTCCCGACGGTAGGTTTTATATTCCCCAACAGTGAAATGCAGTTTTTGATTCCTGGCCCAAGAGGCAGGCAAAAACTTCTCAATGTTGCCCACGAGCTCCGCTCCCAAGTAGCCGAAGCTCTTGGGGCTGTCGCCTGTGGGGAAAAGTTCCTTCGCGCGATCCCACTTGCCTTTAAGCTCTAGATATTTTCCCAGCTTTAAATTGCCCGTTGTCAATTCAAGCCGCTGCACATTGGCGATGTAATATGGCTCCCAAGGATTTTCTTCATATTGATATACAAAGTCGGCGCCGATACTCTGAATGGCTGTTATCCCGCGCGGATACTGATCGCTGATGGCATAATAAGTAAAGTCGATGGGGAGCGCAAAATTTATCCTGCCAGCCAGGCGAGCGGCGAATTCGGTAGTCGCCACAGCAGTATCGTAAACATCCTGCTCCAGGAAATTTAGATTTCCTTCTCCTGAAATGTTATAACTTTTCCCCCAAAGTCCGCCTCGCCTGAGGAAAGACAAACCCACAGTCGTGCTGGATAAAGCGCCTTGCGTCCTGCCGCTGGAAGCCAAATCATCCCAGGTGCGCAGTAAGTTTAACTTTGCCTCTCCGTCCTTTTGAGGAATGGCGACGGAGCTAAAACACAGATAACGATCGAACCCGGAGCCATTGCCGTCCGCGGTTCTGCTGAGAAAGCTCTGCCAGTTGAGTCCCAATGTCTTTGTCTGTATGCGGACGCCGTTAAATCCCCGTCGGGCTTCCCCCCACGTATCATCCTGACGAAAGGCACTGTAAATAGTAAATGGCGTATTGGTAAGCCAAAAATCACCTAACGTTAAATAAATAGCTTCCCTTCCCCAGGCGAGCGTTGTGTTAAAGTAGAAATCAGTAGACATCGTGCTAATTTGATCAGAGGCGCCGCCCAGCGCGTTTTCCATATAGAGTGTAAAGCCCAAACGCGTCTTGCCGTCAAGGGACAAAGGTCTTAGCCGCACTGCATTGAAAACTCTGGGATTGCCGCCTCCGCCTGGCGAAATGCTCACCAACCCCTTAGCTTCGCTCCAAGGGCTGATTTTATTGCGCCTTCTTTGAACATCTTGCTTGGCTTTCTCCAGTTTCTCCCTGAGCTCTGTTAAGCTCACTTCTGAAGCCGCAAGCTCGCTTTGGAATTCAAGCAGCAATCTATCAAGCGACTGCAAATTCTCTTCTGTCAATGTCTGCCCGTCGGCCTTTGCAATCGCTGCCGCCGCCAGCTCCGCCGCTTCCAGCCGGCTCAGTCCCGCGCTCACCGCGTCCTGGGGGATTAAGCCGGCATAAGCTAGCTGCGCTAAAGCCTGCCTTGTCCAATAATCCGTGGCTGTAGCCGCGGAACAAACAGCGGAGACGATTATTAACAGCAAGGTTAAACAAACCGTTTTTCTTCCCACCGCTCAGAAACCTCCTTCC
>DIPB01000036.1:2337-3174 GCA_002426275.1 Firmicutes bacterium UBA5499 | reverse complement strand
GAAACCTCCTTCCCTCAGAATCTCAACCCCAACGAAAACCTCTGGGCATCACCCGCCTGATGCGTATTATAGGCGTAATCAAACAGCCACTTGCCTTTGGCAACGCCAATCCCGCCTGTGAAGCTGCCGTCACTGTAGCCGGCGCGCAGGCTGACGTACTGGTTAACCAGGTATTCCGCTCCCAGGTGCAATTGGGGACTGTTGGCCAACTCGCCCAGATCTAAAGCCCACGTGACTTTACCTTTGCTGTAAGCTGCCGCCAGCGTGAGGTCAGGTTTAAGCTTTGTTTCCGCGGCCTTCGGCGCGCCGTCTTCCCGCGTAGTGCCCGTGAGTTTGGTCCCCAGATCCCGCACCACAGCGCCGAAACTCCAGCTGCCTTTAAGGTATAAAACCCCGGCGTCAAGGCCGAAGCCGGCTTGATTGCTGTTCACCAGCTCGCTGCCGCCTTTGAGATAGTTATATTTCCCGTTGATTCCCCAGAGGACGTTCTCGCCCGCTTTTCCCGCGAAGCTGAGCAGATAGCTCGCTTCCCGATACGGGAACTCGCCGAAAGCCCGGCTCGCATCCAGACCCGCGTAGCCCAGGCCCAGAGCGTATTTGCCCACAGGCTTCACAAAACTGAACCAATTATAGTTGATTCCCAAGCCAAAAAGATCCGTCTGCATGCTGGACGCCTGGGGAGTTTGCAGCTGAGCAGCTCCGGCCGGGTTCCAGTAGATAGCGTCCGGGCTATCGGCTATGGCCGCAAAAGCGCCGGCCATGGCCAAAGGCCGAGCGCCGATGCCGATGGTGGGAAACGCTCCGCGCTCGGCCGCCATGAGAGCGCCAGATGCGCAG
>DIPB01000036.1:1283-2193 GCA_002426275.1 Firmicutes bacterium UBA5499 | reverse complement strand
CCATGAGAGCGCCAGATGCGCAGATAAACATCAACAGACTCCAAGAAATGATTTTCTTCATTGCTATCGCCTCCTGTTGTGCTAATATAACACGCTGATCAGCTTCCGCGCGCGGCTGGGCGCCTTCCGCTCCGGGCTGTCGGCTGTGATCGCCAGCAGATACGCGCCGCCTGCCNNCCGCCCCGCCTGCCACTCGCCTTCCCTGTCCGTCGCGGCCGTCCCATAGGAAGAAATGGTCTCCCGCAGCTTCTGGAAAGGACGATCTCCTATAGACCTCTTTGCCCGCCAGGTTAAAGATCTTGATCTGGACAGTGGCCGGCTGCGTGAGGGAGTAGCTCACCTGCAGCTGCTCATAGCGGCCATTGCCATTGGGTGCAAACGGGTTAGGTCCGGCCTGGAGATTGAGGATCTCCAGCGTGGCGGGCAGAACCTTATTCACTGTAAAACTTCCCTGCTCCGAGCTGGCGCAATTGCCGGCCTCGTCCCTGCTTTCCACCTGCCAAAACCACTCTCCGGACCGCAAGGGCTCGGTGAGCTGCAAACTAGCTTGCAGAGCATCGTAGACCTGCTTCTCCTCTTCTCTGCCTTCCTGCCATACCGCAAGGCGATATTGACTGGCCGAGCCGTCCCCTTCCCAAGCAAACCGCACCAGCCCGTCGCTCACCTGAAAGCTGGGCAAAAGCAGCACCGGCGCCAGAGGCGGCTTTGAATCCACCGCTACCTTGCATACGGCCTGGGCCGCGCCCTGCACCTTGAGAAGATAGATTCCATCCGCAGCGAAAGCGCCGTCAATCTTGCCGTCCCACTGGTATCTGACCTCGCCGCTGCGGCTTGCCAAAGGCAGCAGCTGGGCGAGTACGTTTCCTTCTCCATCCAGCAGGTTCAGCTCCACATTCTGCTGCCCGGCTAA
>DIPB01000036.1:731-1085 GCA_002426275.1 Firmicutes bacterium UBA5499 | reverse complement strand
GCAGCGTTCAGCCGGGGATTGAATTCCTGCGGCCAGACTGTGAGCTGACCGATTGCAGCGTCAGGAGCATAATTTACCGCCAAGCTGCCCGAATGTTCGCTCTCGTTGCCCGCGGGATCCACTTCCCGCAGCGTCACCAGATTATTGCCCACCGTCAAATTCTGCAACAGATAAGTTATCTTTCCCTTGCCGTCCGCCCGCGCCTGTCCGGCTTTAATCTCGCCGAGATAAACGGCTACATTTGCGCCGGTCGAAGCCAGGCCTGTGATAAAAAGTCTCGGTTCGTTAAGAGTTACCGGAGAAGCGGGCTCTGTGATTCGAGGCGCAGCCGGAGAACTATTGTCCACTTCCACG
>DIPB01000036.1:0-590 GCA_002426275.1 Firmicutes bacterium UBA5499 | reverse complement strand
ACTATTGTCCACTTCCACTGTGGTCAGAGCCGTGCCATTCTCGTTCCAACCCTGGCCCACAGTTCCCAACTTGATTACATAAACCCCATCCGGAACCAGCTCCCCTTGGTCTGTGCGCCCCGCCCAGGTTACCGTTCCTTGAAGCGTCTGTTCTTGTCCTTCGGCCAAAGTGGCGATCCTGCTGCCAGCTCTGTCTTCCACCCAGGCCGAAACCGCGGCTGCAGCTGAGAGCTTATAGAAAACTTCCACCGTCTTTCCCTTGGCGGGAGAAAATACTTTGGGATTCGCTGAAAGCTGCAAAACCCGGCCTTCCTTCATGACTGTGACTTTGCCTATGTAAGCGTCCGGCTGAAAGCCATAACCTGGAACCCAGATTCCAAACCAAAAATCACCGCCGGCTGTGCCGCCGACAAAGCGGGCGTCAGGGAGAAAAAAGCTGGCAGTTTTCCAAGTAAGGGTATTAGTGCGGGTGACGACGCCGGCAAGGGTAAAACCCCCTGTCTGGGAATCATACTGCAGACCGATCACGCCGTTTCCCTGATCGTAATACTCCACAAATATCCAAACCCGATTATTGCCGCCATACAGAT
>DIPB01000187.1:12026-16501 GCA_002426275.1 Firmicutes bacterium UBA5499 | reverse complement strand
TACGATTACATGCAGTGGGCTGCAGAGCTTCATTACTCGACTGTTGAACGGCTCAGCCAGGTAATCAAAAAAGAGATCCCAACGGCGCTAACCAGCCAGCAGGTGCCTGAGGGCGGACCTACCTGGGAACTGGATCCCATACCTATTGACATGCATGCTTTCCAGCAATGGTCTCCGCCTGATGTCGATCTTGTAACCTGCCATTACGGTGCCGCAGGACACGGAAAGCTACTGGCGGCCACAGGCAAGCCCTGGTATGCGGGAGAGCATAATACGGGCAGATCAGAGGGCGCGTACATCAGTACCCATGCTTTAGGCGGAGGTATCATCGACTGGGCATATTCTACGATTCCGGATCCCGGAGAGAATTTACGCAACTTGGATTTAACAGGACGTCTGCTTCCAGATCGGACGTATCTGCCGCTGATCGCCGATTTCTTTCAGAATTCATTTCTCCGGGACAGAAAGCCTCAGGTGGCGGTGATCGCAAATGCCAGGCTGTACGGTTTGTCTAAACCGCGGTATAGAAACGTGATCGCGCTTTTGGATCAGATGAATGTCAGCTACGATGTTTTGAGTTCATTTTACGTTGTCAAAGAACCGCAGGTTTTGGCTAAATATAAAGCCGCTGTGCTGGGGACAGACTATGCGGATCCGAAGCTCCTTGCCATCCTACAGAAAAACAAGCTTCCTGTCTTCTATTATGGTTCCATCGGACCAAATATTACTGCCAACTTCGGCAAAAACGGCATTGGTAAGGACTTTGTTGAGAAGCAGTTGTTCTTCAAAGCGATACCGGGAAACTGGGGAGGTTCAGATAGCAGCGCGGAGATCTCTTTGGAAGGGAACTGGCGTTTTCAGACGATGCCTGAAGATCAGACCCCAAATATCAAATATGCGGCTGCAGATTATAATGACGTCAATTGGGATTGGCAGAGCGTGCCCGCCTACTTTGAGAATGAAGGTGTCCTGGGCAAGGGGCGGGTCTATGACGGCATCGTTTGGTATCGGACTAAATTCTACCTGCCCAAAGACTGGGAGGGGCGTCTGCTCACTTTGGAGATCGGCGCGATTGACGATTTTGACTGGGCTTACGTCAACGGCGTTTTAATAGGCAAGACGGGAGTGGAAACAGATAACTACTGGCAGACAGCGAGAATTTATACTATCCCCTCTGAAGGGTTGAATTTTGGCGCTGAAAACACGTTGGCAATTTGTGTGCTGGATGAGCACGGCAATGGCGGGATCTGGAGAGCGCCGGTTAGGATCACGTCCGTCCAAAAGAATACTGTTCAGATTGACCGGCAGTTTGGGTACCTTAAACCTGGTCAAACATTCAACCTCTCGTTGAGCCCTGATTTGACGAAAGTCGGAGCGCAGCAGCTGCTTCCTGATGTTCACATCCTAGCCAATTTTAAAGATCAAGACCAGACGCCGGCGCTGCTGGCGCAGGATAGCAATTGGCTCTGGCTGGGAGCGGATGTTTTAGGACAGAAAGAAAACGATCTGAAATTAATCGCCTCCTTTCTGGACGCAGTTGGAGTGGAGCATACTTATCCCGTATCAGATCAGAGCAGATACGTCAGGGTTAACGATTATCAGCGGTATGTAACTGTAAACAATAACACCAATAAAGACGTCACAGCTGAGATTCCGACTACCACGGCGCTGGAGGACATGTTGGGAGCGGAGCTCAAGCAGGAGATCCAGCCCGGCTTTTCGTTGGTCAACATTCCCAGCGCTAACCCATGGGGTTCAGGCAGGTATTTCCGCAAAACAGCCTTGGAGGTTAAGCCGCAGACTCAGGCGACTATCGTCAAGATGTCAGAGAAAGTCTGGACTGACGGGGCGGAAGTGAATTTTCAAGCGAACGGAGCTGCTGCCTATAGCTACAGCTATCCCACGGAGGATGAGTACAGCTATCTGCTATTCGTGAATTATAGACTGACGAGTCGCGGCGAAGGCTCCGGAAAGCTGGAATTTAGCTTAGTGCCAGGCGAACAGAATGTGAAGATAGTCATAACCCGTAAGACAGAAGAGAATAAATGATCTTCCCCAAGAGAGGAGGAAGCTAAATGTCGAAACAAGCAAAGTTTTGCAAATTGGGATTGGTTTTGGGGATGGTTTTAACCGTAGCCCTTGCCGCCGGTGCTTACACTTTAGACGATTTTGAAAGCGAGCCGCCCAACTGGTGGAATAATAAAGATTCAGGCGTGCCCGCAGCTGTGGTGACAAATGTGGCGGGACCGGACGGGAGTAGGGCGCTGAGCGTTTCTTTTTCCAGCGCCACATCATGGCAAACCATGGATTTTAAGGGAACCATCGGCGCCGGATCGTGGCCGCAGACGACTAATGCGTTGGTCATGTGGATCCGCGGCGATGGCTCGTCCAACAGTGTCAAGTTTAATTTGAAAACAACCCAAGCACATACGCACTCTGCGTATATTTACCCGGGAGCGGCGCAGTGGCATCGGCTTGCCATTCCTTTTACCGAGCTACGCAATCAATATAAACAGCCCTTAGCGCCGGACATGCTCTCCCAGATAAATAGCATTCAGATATCCTTAGAGATAAATAAGCCGGGAATCACCTTTGCGCTGGATGATTTAGCAGTGACGCAGCTTTCCGCTTACAGTTTGATCGAAGGCTTTGATCGTAATCAAACTAACGATTGGTGGGCCACAGGCACGGGCACCGGCAGTCCCACGCTGGTTAGCGACGACGGTAAAATTAGAAACGCTATGTCCATCTCTTTTGGCGATAGCGCTGGCCAATATAGGCAGGTATTGACCAAAAACGGCATTTTTGCCGGCAGTAAATGGCCGGCTGGAGTGGACACGCTCAAGATGTGGCTCCGGGGCGACGGCTCCGCAAATCAGGTGAAGCTCGTCATTAATGCCACAGGCGGTGTAAAGTACTCTACAGTCGTCACGCCCGGGGAAAACGCTTGGCACGAGTTTGCTATTCCCTTCACGGATTTTAAATCTGGGAGCACTCCTTTTTCCAGCGATCAGGCCGGGACGGTCTCGGAATTTGTTTTTGAAGTGAGCAACATGCCTGCCGTCGCGTTTCAAGTCGATGAGATCGCAGTTGCTAAAATGAATCGGCTGGTTATGGTCGCGCCCGCTACAGCTGAAACCGGAACTCCCTTCAGCGTAGAGCTTCAGCTGCAGAACAGCGCAGGTCAGCTTGATACCACTTTCAATGGCACAGTGAACTTGTATGCCACAGGCGGCGAGATCCCCAGGACTGAAGTCGCTCTCGCGGCCGGCTCCGGCACGGCCGAACTCACAGCCGCCACTGCCGGACAGGTAGAACTGACCGCCCATGTGAATGATGAACCCTTGTGGGACACAAAAGCAAATGTTTTAGTAAAGCAAGGGGCGGCGCTGCCTCCCATTAGCATCCATTCGCTAGATAATACGGACGGCTGGTGGACTTCGGGAGATTCGTCACAGCATAAATTCACCGCTTCCGTGGATCCAGACGGCGTCAGGGATAGCGCAGTTGCCATTGCGGCTACGGATACCCAAGGAGGTTGGGCGATATATCAGTATGATAAAAAGAAAGGCGATTCCGCTTGGAGCCAATATGACGGATTCTCTTTTTGGCTCAAGGGCGACGGCTCCGGTGCGGAAGTCAAATTTCAAGTGGGAATCACGGGCGACAAATCGTATAGCAAAACTTTAAATTTAGCGGAAACAGGCTGGAGCAAAGTGGTCGTTACTTTGAATGAACTTTTATATTATGGAACTGCCTTGACCAGCGGCGATTTGCTTAATTTGCAATACGTACAGTTCGCAGCCAGCGGGCAAAGCGCGTTTTTGATGAAGGTTGACGACTTGAATTTGGTCAAAGTCGCACAGCAGCGGCAGATTGCGCTCAGCGCTCCGTCAGAGGTTGAAGCGGGAGAGAGCTTTTCAATTCAGGCGGAGCTGCGAAAGTTAGACGGCGCTGTGGATGCTGAATATTCCGGTGCGGTAACAGTGCGCCTGCAGTCCGGAGACCAAAGTCAAGAGCGGCAGATCCAGCTGACCGCCGGAGTGGGAGATGTGGTTACGGCTTGGCCTGACCAAGGAAGCGAAATTAGAGTTACCGCCAATGTTGTAGACGAACCTTGGCATTTAGCTGCACCCTTGCTTATTCGCACTGTGGGACCGCGGCTTTTGGACGGTTTTGAAGGCGCTCTCAAGTGGTGGGTTAATAAAGAGCCCAGCGTTGAAGCTGGCAAGTTCCCCGCGGACGGCGTTTCAGGACAGGGGATGGAGATTAAGTTTGGCCCCACAAGTCCAGGCTGGGCCGCAGTAATGCCGAACGCGAACCAGTTTTCCGGAAGCGCTTGGCCTGATGGCTACGACGCTCTTACCATGTGGATTAGCGGCGATGATACAGATAATGCTTTTGCCCTTTCGCTGAGCTTAAGCGATGGCACCAAATATAAAACTGTGCTCAGAGCCGGCAGCAGCAAGTGGCAT
>DIPB01000187.1:4094-11908 GCA_002426275.1 Firmicutes bacterium UBA5499 | reverse complement strand
GCATAAACTCACGATTCCCTTCAGTCAATTTGTCAATAATGGGGAGCCTTTGAACCTCCAGAGAGTAAAGCTCATCAACAGCGGCCAATTTGAGAGCGCGGGGCTGCCTGCCGTCAGCTTTACAGTTGACCAGCTGATGTTAGAAAAAGTCGCGGATGTCCGCAGCTTCATAATCTCGGCTCCCGAATTTGTCGGAAGCGGAGAAAGCTTCAGCGTAGGGTTGAAGCTGGTCGATGCCGAAGGCAACGTTGTGGATTATGCGGGAGACTGCGCGCTGGAAGTCAAAGATGTAATTACCGGTTCTCTGACGGCGCAAGAGAACGTTCGGTTAGCCTCAGGTCAGGGGACTTCGTCTTCCTTGCTGCTTTCGGAAGGAGTTTACGCTATTTCCGCTTCCGGATCCGCTCTAGGGAAGGTCACAGTAAATGTCATTGCTGCGAGCAGTCAAGCGATGCTTATAGAATCCTTTGAAGGGAATTTTGGAGACAGATGGTGGAAAAATTCAGCCAGCGGCTATAGCGCGCAGACCAGTTCGGTTGAAGGGTACTCTGGGCAGGCTATGGAGATCAGTTTCCCAGCTACCGAAGGGGTTTGGTCCCAGGTAGTCAGCAAAGAGAACGTTTTGAAGGGCAATCTTTGGCCAAAAGCAAGCGGCCTGCTCAGTTTTTGGGCGAAGGGCGACGGCGAGTCAACGCCGGTAACCGTCATCTTGTCGGCGCAAGGAGGATTAAGCTTCATCAGTTCGTTTATTCCCGGAGCTGCAAGCTGGCACAAAACGCTGCTGCCTTTATCCGCTTTCAGAGAGAAAAACAGCGGCAGAGCATTGACAGCAGCCGATTTTCCCAATCTGGTTTATCTCTTCTTCACGAGCTCAAACCTACCGGCTTTTTCATTTTCAGTCGATGAGTTAGCCGTAGAAATCGAAATGCCAAAGCTGACTGTGACCTATCCGGACAGGATCAGCGCGGGAGAAACGGCAGCTTTTACAGTAACTGCGGTGGGCAATGACGGACAGACGCTGGGTGATTTCAATAGTCTAATGGCAATCAGGGCGCTCAATCTTTACGCCCAGACAGATGATGGAATCGAGGTTGCTTTATCTTCATTCGCGAGCGGCGTAGCCCAAGGTACTCTGAAGGCCACCCGGGGAGGAATTTGGGAAATTGTGATTTCAGACTCTCAAATCCCGGTGATTTCCACTTCCTTGAGGATTCTCGTCAGCGGCCAATCGGCGATCGCCGCCCCGCCGGAGGTGATCTCGCCGCTTTCCCAAGCTGTCTTGGCTGCCGGCGATCAGGTGACCTTTTCCTGGAAGCCTGTTGCTGACGCGGTGCAATACCTGATCGAGCTCTCATGGGAGAGCGATTTCGCGGAAAGCCTTGTTGAGAATGTGAACGCAGACGCCTTCACTTACGTCTTTACCGCGCTGCCTCCTGGAAAGACCTCAGGGACGTTGTATTGGAGAATAGCCGCCTTAGATAGCCAGACTTTCTCCGGTCCCTTTGCCAAAGGCTCGCTGACGATTTTAGAAGACGCCACGGGCGGACTTTTGGAGAGCAAAGGAGGGATTGTCACCAAACAGGTATTTCGTCCCGGCCAAGGGCTGCTTTCTTTCGGGTATTTCCTAACGCAGGATGCCCAGGTAACCATCCAGATTCGGAGCCTCAGAGGCCAGCTGGTGCGGACGATAGTTCAGAATGTGCCCAGAAGCGCGGGTAGCAACCTGGCTGACAGTTGGGACGGATTAGATCAGAAGGGAAGAGTCGTCCCTCCCGGACCATACCTTGTGGTATTGACTTTCCGCAATGACCGGAACGTTACAGTCGGTCGCGCTGCCAGAGCGTTTGTCGTGAGTAAATGATAGGAGGATGAGGAGCATGAAAAGGCTATGGTTGATAATGGCTATATTCCTGCTGGGCATCGGAATGCAGGCTGCGCAATGGGGCGCTTTTACAGATTTGGGACAACATGCCGATCTTGAAGCGCAAGGCGGGGCTGTGGTTACTGCCGCCGGTTTCGGGATTGGCAGTAATCCCGCAAGCTTGTCGGCAAACAAAAGAAGCGTTACCACTACAGGCGGCACGCTAGAGCTTGGCGCTTACCAGCTTTTTTCCTTGGAACTTCCGTCTTCCCTTGGCAATTTGGCAGTCGCCTATTCACGTTTCGATCTGAGCGGTTTTGGGTTGCCTTATAGCGAGAAGGTTGCCGAACTTGCCTTTGCCCGGTCTTTTGCCAAGTGGAATTTAGGCTTGGGCTTGAAACTATACCAGGCAGGCGGAGACTTTGCGGATGAAGGTAAAATTACGGCCGGAGGCTACGGCTTGGATCTGGGGCTTTCCAGGACAGTATTGAAAAACCTCACTTTTGGCTTGTTGCTCCGCGACAGCATAAGCCAAATCTCCTGGAAAGATCAGCAATTATACAAAGCTGAAAAAGAGACAAGGTATGCGCTGCCCAGAGAGCTCTCTCTTGGCGCCGGCTATACGGTGAACGCGACAAAATTTTCGGTGGATCTAGTGGATTTGGGCGGCAGTAATTTATTGCGGGCAGGTGTAGAGCAAGCGCTCAGCAGCTGGCTAGACTTGCGAGTGGGATATGATGGCACTGGTCCCACGGCGGGGCTCGGTCTCAGACTGGGAGCGTGGCAATTCGATTATTGTTATGGGATAAGTCAGCTGGGAACTCAGAGAATTTCCACCCACTGGAATTTTTAGGTGGGAGGCGTAGAAATGAGAGCTAAAATCTGGCTTTGCCTGACGATAATCTGTTTCCTGGGCGCAGCGACTTGCGCCCAGGCGGCGGAGCTGTCGGGCGAATCCTTGCAGATGATTGCCAATTTAGTGGAATATGGCTTGATTCCTGAAGACGTTCAGCTGAAGCTGGAACATGGCGCGTTGACAGCCGGGCAGCTGGCAGGGATCATGAAAGCAATTGAAGAAAAGCTTTCTCTCGGCTTTGTGCAGGATCCGGCGGAAATTGAGGCCCTGGCGAAGCTGGCGGCCGAATTGGAGCCGCAATTCAAGCAGGCGAAGCTTAATGTGACTGCGCTTGAAGAGAATCTGGCTCAGGTCAATGCGCAATTTACCCTTGACGAACAGAGAGCTAGGCTTACGGGTACGAACTATGTACAGATCAGCGATTTTAACGCCTACGGCCCGTTTGAGAAAGGCGGCGGCAGATTGGCAGACATCAGCGGCGGTTACTGGGGAGCAAATGATTCTGCCAGTTACCAGCAAAATACGTATTTAAGCATGAGTCAAAGGTTAGATCCAAAGACTACGGTTTTTGCCGGGCTGTCTTTTGCTTCCAATTGGACCGCTTCGACCATGAGTTTGAGTCCTTATTGGCGGGGCACGCTCACTCACAATGGTATTGCCAAATTACAGCTAAACGCGGGTCATTTTTGGCAGAACAAACTTTCCGGCTTAGTTTTTGCCAGCAGCAGCGAGGATTTTTTCGCCGCCGGATACAGTCAGGAGATGAACGGGTTAAAGCTTTCCGGCAGCGTAGGGACAGATACGGATTTTCAGGCTTTCGTCAGCAGACAAACAGGTACTTCCAGCTCTCCGGAAGCGATCAACCTGCAGCCTTATCAACTTGGCGGTCAAATAACGGGCAAGCTTTCCGGCTTGAGCTTGAATGTAAGCATGTTTAAAGCTTTCGATAGCATTGAAGGCGACAGACAATTGGATCACAGCGCCTTCGGCATTGGCCTGAGTACCGTAAAGCCGCTTTTCGGCCGCATTAATGTCACAGGAGAAGCAGCTCGAAACAGCTTATTATATTGGTCTGACAGCGTGCCTGCGCCAAGCGCGGATCCGCAAAGAGGCGCCGCTTGGGTCACAAAGCTCTCCACGAGTTTGCTGGGCCGGCCGCTGAAGTTTACCTATGCCTATGTGGATCCGGGCTTCAGCTATTGGCGCAATGGCGCTTACCGTCTTTATCCTAATCGAGAAGACGTTACGATCCTCAGCGGCGTGGAGCGTTATGCCAAATTGCAGGGTCCGGGGCAGAGAGGCTGGCAACTGGATTGGCAGCTTGGAACCCCCACCTCTTATAAAGGCGCGTTTGATTTGAGCAATCTCAAACTGCAGTTTGGAAATGCGCGAGATTTGTCTGGGGAGCGAAGACACCTCTGGTATCAGACGGATTTTAATCTCAAATATTCCTTAGGCCAGACAGGCAGCGCTCTCGCCTTCCGGAGACTTTCGCGGCAGGAAAAAGGGCGGGCAGCAAAACAGCTGACAGGATTTGAACTGGGTCTTATTTTTCCAAATCAGCCGTTTACTTTCCAAGGTTCTCTGAAGAGAGGAGATTTGGAGAACACAATTTCTTGGGAGTACCCTAAAGTTACCTGGATTGATAGAAGAGAATTTGAGGTGGATGGAACCGTCATAGATCTAGCCGCCACCTATGCGCTTTATCCCGATATCCAATTAATTCTGGGCCTGATCAGACATAATCCCGAAGGCGGCCAGCAGCAGCGTGAGGCCAGGTATATAAAGTTATCTACCAAGGCCTTGGATAAAGTTACGATTTGGCTGCGGTTTCAACATCTCAATTATGTTGATTATCAAGCTCCCTCCTCGAATGGCGATTCCAATATGCTGGACTTTTATCTCTCCCACTCATTTTAACAGAAGCAAGGGGGTACTTATTAATGAAGCGAATATTTTTGCTCCTACTTTCATTTTGCCTGATGCTGACTGTGAGCTCATCAGCGCAGGAGCGAGATCAAGCTTGGCTTTATGAAACGCTGCGCGAGCTTGCCGAGGCTGGCCTGGTAGAGCAAGTCGATCCGAAAGCGGAGCTAACTATTCAGGAGCTTTCCGACTTGATTGCGCAGCTGAGCGAGAAAGTGCTGGAGATCCAGGCGGATGCCGGAGTGGAATCGTCCTTGCCCGTGACCCGGGACGAGCTGCTGCTGGTTCAGCGAACCATCAAAGACCTGAGTTGGACGCTATCCGATCTCACTTCTAAAATTGAAAAATATCAGCGGGAAGAGGAACAATTGCGCCATCGCATCGCCAGAGTAGAGATTCAGCCCGCTCAGCAGCAGATCATCGTCAGCAATTTTGCCGGCGGCGACGGCGTTAAAGATGAAGCCGGAAAGAAGCTGATCGCCGAAATTACGGTGGGACATCGTCTTGACGCGGGCGTTACGTACCGATCCGGCGCGGGTTCGGGCACGATCGTGCTGCGGCATGAGCGCTCATATCTTGAAAGCGGCTCAGGCAGTCTGCGTCCGCTGCAGCTTTCCTATAAGTTCGACCTTGGCCGAGGAGCCCTTACCTTTGGGGACTTCCGAGGCTCCTTTACCCCCTTCACTTTGCAGAAAATTACGAGTCCGCAGAGCATTGCCAAGATTTTTAAACTGGACGACTGGGAGGATCCTTATTCAAATTCCAATCCAGAGGATCCCAATTGGCTCTTGCGGGGATTACGCTTTGAACAGCCTCTGGCCAGCGGAGAGCTTACCTTTATAACGGCTGTAGACAAAGCATATCCCGGCGAATACCTTTATGCCGCTCGGTTCAACAACCAGGTGAACCCCGTTTTAAATTTGGGCTTTTCGGCTGTGCAAAGAAGCGACGATGCGCGTTTGAGCGATAGCGTCTGGCTTGCAGACAGAGTTTTTGCTCTTGACGGAAAGCTGTCCTTGGCTAAGCTGCAGCTGGCCGGAGAATTTGCAGTGAGCAAATTCGATCGGGATCGATACGATGTTCTGCCCAATTTCGAGGGCAACGCGCTGCAGTTAAAGATAAAGAAGGACATCGCCCAGGCGGAGACCGAAGTTTTTCTGCGGCGGGTTTCGCCAACCTTCATTTCCATTATGGCGCAATCCAGCCAAGAAGAGTCCTTAGCAGGGGACGTTTTGACTAAATTGGCCCTTTCCCAGGATGAAAGCGACGCTACACCCAATAGGGTCGGCTTAGGAGCCGCAGCGAAATTGAAGCTTACCAGGTGGCCTGTGTCTGTGAACGGATCATTGTTTACGGGACGGGAAATCGTACCCACTGCCCTTCCAGGCTATGAACTGTCTGACGAGTTGGGCATTACCAAGGCTTTTACGGAAAAGAAGAAATACTTTGATTTGGACCTCAAGCTGCAAGGAAAATATCTGGGCAATGATCTCGGCCTGGCAGCAGGCTACGAATCTGTTAAAAGAAAAGATCAAGACAGATTAGACGATTTTGACGTAGAGGTGGCCAATAAGAAAGCGACTTTAGATTTCAGCTTTGAGCGTCAGCTTACCCCTAAATTCTGCTTGCTGGCTGGTCTGCGTCTGGTATCGGAAACCGTTAAAGACGAGTTAAACGCCGCGGACACAGATTTCCAAGGCACAATCGGAGCCATAGGGTTTAGTTATCAGAGCAGCGATAAATTTTGCCTTACCTTGGCGCACAAGTTCATCAGGCAAAACGACGATGGCTCTAAGCAAAACGGCAGCGGCCTAGTGATGCGGCTTTCCGCAAATTTCTGATGCTGGTAAATAAAAAATAGGGGGGGAGCATTTTTGAAACGTCTTTGGTTAATCTTCGCTCTTGTGCTTATTCCCGCTGTTGCCAGCGCAGAATATCTGCTTGACGGCTTTGAAAGTCTAAATTGGTGGGTAAATGCAGCGGCTGGAGTTAGCGTCAAATATGGCCTCTCGCCGGGAAATTCAGGAAACGGCTTGCAAATTAGTTTTCCGTCTACAGTCGGCGTCTGGGCTATGGTTATGGATAAAGGCCAAATCAACGGCTCCCAGTGGCCAGGCGATGTGGACGCGCTTTTGTTTTGGGCTAAAGGAGACGGCTCAAATACTCAAGTAAAGATTCAGCTGCGTAACGCGTCGTTATCTCGCAATTTTGAAGCTGTGTTTACCCCTGGAAAAGAAAGTTGGCATCAGATTTTGATCCCTTTTTCGCAGTTTCGGGATCAATATGGTGCGCAATTGGAACCAAGCTATGTGACTGGCATCAAGAATTTCTCATTTTTGAGCAGCTCAGTGCCTCACCCTGTAAGTTTCGTTGTTGATGAACTCAAACTTGTGACTGCGTATAACTTAAAGCTGATAGGTCCCTTTCGGTCTGTGGCAGGCGAAGAGTTTCCTTTGACCATCGAAGCTTATGATGCTTTAGGCAATCGCAGAGAGGATTTCTCAGGAACGGTCGCCTTGGCTGGCGCAGGCATCTGGCCTGCCGAGGTCGTCTTCGCTGAAACCGATCTTGGGGCGAAGACGATTCAAGTGCGCCTGACTAAGGCGGGCGCGATTCAGATCAAAGCTGAAGAGGCAAACGGCAATAACCGCGGCGTCAGCAATTTGATTACGGTGCGAGCTGCCGAGCCCAGCCTGTTGGAGTTAGAGCTCTCTGCCGCAGACGCGCCGGCCGGCGATTCTGTGAACGCCATAGTCCGCGCCTCCGACCAGTTCGGCAATCCTATCCGCCGCTTTGAAGTAAGTCTGGTTTCGCTGACGGACGGCGCTAGGGCCAGTAGCGAGAAAGTCGCTCTCAATGACGAAGGCGAAGCGAGTTTCACATTTACAACCAGCAGTCAGCCTGGAGTTAATACGCTGAAGGCTACTTTGGCTGAGCTCAGCGCAACCGCCAGCTGCCAAGGCACGGCGCAGAGATTGATCATACAGGCTCCGGGCGAAGCGTATGTAGCAGACAAGGCAAAGGTAACCGTTCGCTTGCTGGATAGTTCCGGGCAGGCAGTGGCGGGCAAGGCTATAGCGCTGGAAGCTTCCGCCGGAGTCGGTCTTTCCAGCAGCCTGATTACAACAGACGCCGAAGGTTATGCCGAGTTTGATGTTTTTACACCCAATC
>DIPB01000187.1:0-4004 GCA_002426275.1 Firmicutes bacterium UBA5499 | reverse complement strand
TACACCCAATCAAGCGGGCATGATCGGCATTCAGCTGGGAATCGCAGAGCTCAATATTGAACGCCGGATCCAAATGAAAACGAAGACGGCCTTAGCCGAGGCTGTCACCTTGATTGGCCCCGCTTCAGGCGCCGGTTTGGCAGGAAGCGTGAATTTTTCCTGGCATGCCGCAGGTGCGGATTCCTATCTGCTTAGGCTTTCCCGCAGCCCGGATTTCTCCGCCGCCGTTGTGACTGCAAGCGTTCCCCAAGGAGCCGAGGTGATAAGTTATGAGCTCGCTTTGGAAGCCGGAGTTTGGTATTGGCAAGTAGTGCCAGTGGACCCTTACGGCAATGAAGGCCTGGGTTCCGTTGTCAGAGAGCTTGAGGTTTACGGAGCTGTGCCGGAGGCCAACCATGTTTTCATAGACAGATTGGTTGCCCATAAGAAATTGTTTTACCCAGGGGAAGGGCCGCTTGAGCTCTCCTTTGTCCTGCATCGGGTCGCGCGCTGCAGACTAGAGGTGTATTCTGTAAACGGCAAGCTGCTTTGGCAAGGGGAAGTGATTCCGTTAGCAGCCGGCGTACAGAGCCTGACGTGGGACGGAAGCCTCAGGAAAGGCCGCTTAGTTCCGGGACCGTATCGCCTCTTAGTGCGCGCCCAGACCGACGGTGAAAGCGCTTCATCGTCTGTGCTTGTGTTAATAGGAAGGTAGGGATAAAGCATGAGACAACAAATTATATTTTTCTTTCTTTTGCTGGCGGCTTTTTCTTCGGTTCAGGCTGCTTCCCTGCCGAATTGGGCTCTGGCAGTCGACGGCAGCGATTACTATATTCTCACTTCCGAGAGCGCTGCAGGGTGGTATAGCGTTGAGCAGGCAAAAATTGACATCAAAGACGGTTACGCGGTGGTGGGAGAATATAATCCAAAGGTTGCTTGGGGCAATGCCTATAAGACAGTGGAAGGAGATCCTTTGGATTACGCGGTAGAGGTTAAGGTGCGCAGCGTAGACGTTAAATGGTATTTAGGCGTAGCCGGCAATTTACAGAGAGTCAACCTGTTGAGCGATTCAGACGAGACCGGGGTCTTTCGCTTTGAGCTGCCGAAGGTTTCAGATAACGGTTCGTTCAGCGTCTTTATTGGCACTTCAAATTCTGGCGTTCCCATGGATGAACAGAAAGCCAAGGTGGAATATATCAAGCTCATCAAAAAGCCGCGGTATAAATTGGCCGATATTATGACTAGCCTGGTGGTTTTCGGCTCATTACTGTTTAAATAAAATTGGAGGCTCTCATGAAAGAGAATAGGAGCATTCTGCTGGCTCTGTGCCTGCTTCTGCTGACGGGCAGTGCGTTTGCACTGTCCCGTTTAGGGACTCTCGGCCAGGAAATCGTCACCGCCAAGAATAACCAACCGGTGGTCTTGCGGGGCGTGAATTTCGGCTGGTGGCTCACCTCTGGACCCGGAACTTATCATGATGCCCAGGATGTGGCTAGAGTACATTCTTGGGGCGCCAATGCAATTCGCGTCATCTTTCCTTATACGCTCTTGGAGGACGACGCTGCCCCAGGGGTATATAAGCAGTCCGGCTGGGAGGTTTTAGATGATTTTCTGGCTTGGTGTGAAAGCGAGGACGTCTATGCCATCCTTTGCCTTTACACCTCACCCGGGAGTACCAACATCTGGAATAAGGGAGCGATGTGGAACCAATCTCAATATCAGGATCGCTTAGTTGCCATATGGAGAGCCATCGCCGAGCGATATAATGACAGGGACGTAATCGCAGGCTTCGATCTCCTAAACGAGCCTCTGCCTGAGAGAACTGGAATTTGGCGCTCTTTAGCCTTGAGAATCGCTCAGGAAATACGCTCCGTGGATGATCACATTCTCATCGTAGAGTTCGACAGCTTTGATGAGACCGCGATTACGCCTCTGCCGTTAACTAATATTGTCTACAGCAATCACTTTTATAATCCCGGCGTCTTGACCCACCAAACCCAAGACGTTGTGTATCCTGGGTGGGTAGTGACAGGCGAAAATGCTTTTTTGAAAGGAGAGTTTTCGCAGCCGCGGCAGGCGCAATCAGCTTGGCAAAAGATTTCTATTATAGGAACGCCGCCGCCGCAAGCCCGCGGCTTTCGCCTAGTTTGCAAAGCTGCGGGAGCAGGGAGGGCTTGGTTTGATAGCTTGGAAGTCGAACTGGGGACTCAAAAGCTGGCGCTGCGTAGCGGTGGCATGGAGAACCTTAATTTTTGGCATATTCCGGCGGGAAATAGCGGAGCCAGTATAGTTCAGGATTGGGGCGTCTACTACGACGGTCAAAGATCAGCCCGTTTTGACGTGGAAACCCAAGGCGACGGCACGCTCCTGAGCGACCCCTATTATCTTTCGCAGCAGGCGGAGCTTTCAGTGAGCTGCTGGGTTAAGACAGCGGGCGAAACCGACGCTTCTCTTGGCATATATTGGTATGATGCCAATGGCACGTATTTTAATCGCGATGAATTAGCTAGAATTGCGGCAAAGGTAGCGGACTATCAAACCAGACATAACGTGCCCATTTATGTGGGTGAACTGGGGGCGGGCTCTGCCTTCACCGGTACGTCTACCTGGGTTGCCGATGTTTTGAGCATTTTTGAAGGATATGGCTGGAGCTGGACTTACTGGAACTATAAAGAACCTTCAGGGTATGGCTCTATGGCCTTATATTATGGAGGAGAGAGAACAGAGCCCACAAGTCAATACATTGAAGAAACTCAGCGGCTCAATATCCTGCGCTTGTTTTTTCCATCAGCTCCGCAGCCTCCTGGAGGACAGAAGTTAAAATTAGAAGTGGCGCAGATTTTTCGACCCACTGAAGGGCTGCTGCCTTTTTATCTCGACTTGGATCAACCTTATACGCTCACAGTCAGTCTTCACAGTCCAAGAGGGCTGGAACTGTCTACGTTTTTAAGTAACCAGCGGAAAGCAGCCGGTAGCCAGCTGCTTCATTGGGATGGAAAGGTTAAAGGAGTTCCCGCTCCGCCTGGCCCATATGTGCTTCGCATCGTGGCCCGCGCTGCCGACGGCGAGATCACTGTGGTCGCCCGGGGCTTTCTTTTGGTGCGCTAGTTAAGGAGGTGATTTTGTGCGTAAAGGAATTTGCTTTTTCCTGTTTATATTCCTTTTATGTTCCGCAACCTTTGCCCAGGAAACTCAGGATTATCTAGTTGATGATTTCAATTTGGATCCCGACAATAGCGCTTATTACCCAATGCATAGTTGGCGTGGATATACGGCGTTTGGCAAAGGTTGTGATTTTCGGCTCTCGCTGGAGCCGGAAGGCTCTGAGTTTGCTCGGAGCTTAGCTTTTCAAGCAAAGAAATTGAGCGCACAGAATAATTGGGCTTATTTTGGGACCAAAGTGGATAGCGATCTGTGGCGCGACGCCACAGCCTTGCGTTTTAGGGTGAAAGGCGCGGGAGAGGTGATAATTTGTCTGCGCTATGACAGCGCTCTGTATGCAAATAATGATACCAGTTGGTATTATACGATTTCTCTTACGTCCCAGTGGCGAGAATATACCATTCCCTTTGCCGATTTCGCCAAAAAATACAGTGGTCAGCGGGGACCGGATATGTCTGCTGTGAAAGTTTTGCTTTTTGTGCTGGAAGACAATGGAGCAAAGAATTATCTTGACGATCTTAAGCTTGTAATGCCTACGGCGGCTTTCTATAAACATCAGGTCAAAAGGTATGAAGAGACGCTGGAACTTTTCAAGCGCGATCTGGACTATCTGGCCGGTCGCAGATTCAATGCTCAGGGATTCGAGAAAAGCCTTGAAAAGCTGAAGCAAAGCATCGACCAATTGTATGTTGCCCCCGGAAGTGAAAAACAGAAGCAGATCGATGAGGTAATGGCCGGGTTGCAGCGCGAGATCAATATTGCCCGGCGCGCTATTGTGTTGCAGACGAGAGCAAGTTTTATCACAGAGCGGATCGCTTTCATCGAAGCGGCGAAAGCTGGATCCTAAAATCCCGACTTTTTAT
>DIPB01000120.1:725-3019 GCA_002426275.1 Firmicutes bacterium UBA5499 | reverse complement strand
AGGCACACCACTGTCACCAGCAAATTTAGGCAAGTGATGGCCCCTCCCGCTTTTAGGGCCGCTTTCATAGCTTGCTCAGGCTTATTTAAAAACGGCAAAAGCATCATGATCACACCTCCGCCGCAAAAGGCAAACGAGGTATTCAGCGATCCTTGGACAATGCTTTTCACGCCTTTCCCCCAAAAGGGCAGGAGGTTGCTCACGTCAGCTTCAAACAGTGACAGAAGCGCGGCTCCTATCCCCAGGGTAATGCTGACGGGATAAACCAGCACGCAGAGCCTGGCCAAAGGTTCGATCCCTTTTCTGGCCAGGAAGCAGCTGGCCAGGAGAGTGCCCATGATCACGATTTCGATGGGCGTTCTGGGCAGCAGATAATCGCGATTTATCTCCCCGAAAGTGCGCAGGGTTAAAGAGGTATTAGCCAGCCACAGCAGAAACAAAAAGCACGCGGCCAGCAGCCCCAAAGGCTTTCCCAATAAAGAAGAAGCGATCTCAACGACGGTGAGATCCGGATTTCTGCGGCAAAGCCTGACCATCAGCCAGATCACAAACATCAAACACAGCCCTGACAAAAGGCTGGACATCCAGCCGGCAGAGCCTGCAAACCTGGCAGTCCTGGCGGGCACCACCAGCACTCCCACTCCGGTGAGGGCGTTGAGGAGCAACAAAGTCAGTTGCGAAGACGTGATCTGTTCGTTATCCGCTTCCATTATTTTCCCTCCCTAGGCCTTGATTCCGCCAAACTGGCTTCTTTCTCTTTCACCGCCAGTTCGTTATCGTTCCGCAAATCCTGCATTCTGGTGGTATCTTGCGGCTTGGCGGTCTCAGGCCGCCAGTGCATCCCCAAAAGGCTGTGCCTGAAGGCTGTATCCCTTAAGTCTTTGGGCTTCAGGGGCGAAAAAGGTTCCAGGATCGGAGCCCCGAAGCTTTTGACAGAGACCAGATGGCTGCCGATGAGAAACAGACCCATAACTAATCCGTACAGTCCCAGCACAGCCGCCAGAATCATCAAAGGAAACGTCAGGATTCGCAAAGAGATAGCCAAACTGTAATCCGGGATAGCGAAATTGCTGATCCCGGTAAACGCGATGACGATGATCATCAAAGGCGAGACCAGACTTGCTTCCACCGCAGCCTGACCCACAATTAAACCTCCCACGATGCCGATGGTCTGGCCAATAGGCCCCGGCAAGCGGATTCCGGCCTCCCGTAACAGTTCAAAAGCGGACAGCATCACTAAAGCTTCCACAAAAGCCGGATAAGGCACCCCTTCTCTGCCCGCTGCCAAAGAAAGAGCCAATTTTGTGGGAATCATCTCCGGATGAAAGGAGACGAGGGCAATGTACAAAGCCGGGAGGATTAAAGACAAAAAACTGGCCCCATACCTGAGCATCCTCACCAACGTGCCGATTGTCCAACGTTCGTAATAGTCTTCGGGCGAGATGAAAAAATCTCTAATCGTAGCCGGCACTAGCAGCGCAAAGGGGGTATTGTCTACCAAAATGGCCACTTTCCCCTGCAGCAGGCTGAGCACAACGTGATCCGGACGCTCTGTGGTATGCACTTGCGGAAAGGGAGAGAGCCAATCGTCCTGAATGTGCTGCTCGATATAGCCGCTTTCCATGATGGCATCCACATCAATTGCGTTGAGCCTCTTGTTCACTTCATCCAAGAGCTTGGGATTGACGATGCTCTGAACGTAGGCGATGCAAACTTCAGTTTTGCTGCGTCTGCCCACGTAGACAGTCTCAAGTTTTAAGTTCGGATCCCGCAGCTGCCTGCGGATTAGTGTGGTGTTAACCCGCAGGGTCTCTGTGAACCCTACCCTGGGGCCGCGGATGAGAGTTTGGGTCTCCGGCTCCTGCACGCTGCGGTGCTCCCAGCCCCTGGCACTGACCACCAACGCCTCAGCCACCCCGTCCAGGAAAAAAATAGCCTCTCCCGAGAGGACAGCCAAAAAAATGCGGTCAAAATCGTTGCTGGTTTTCACCTCCAGCATGGAAATGCCACGCTCGTTCAAGAGCGTAAGCAGCTCTTCCGGCGAGGGGGACGCTTCTCCTTTCGCCTCCACATCCCTCACCAGCACCATGACAGACTCCAGCAAATGCTGACAGACAAGGGCCTTATCTATGAGGCCGTCCACGAACAGCAGCGCCGCTTTAATGCCCACGGTTCCCACCTTAAATTCCCTGATTACAATGTCATTGCTATCGCCTAAAATTGCTCTGACCTGATCCAGATTATCTTTCAAGCTTAACATCACAGGAACCTGAGGCGCTTTCTCCTCTTTTTTC
>DIPB01000120.1:0-522 GCA_002426275.1 Firmicutes bacterium UBA5499 | reverse complement strand
TTTTTTCCAGCAACTGCCATCAAACTCCGCGCATAATAATTCTCCCCCGGGAGATGATATCAGCGTAAGGTCTGAAGGGGCCGAGGTAAGATTCAGACAGGACTTTGCTTTAAGTTCTGTCTGGGTCGAGCAACTGATTCGTATGGGTCGCTTGCGATCCATACGGGTCTGAGCGCAGATTGTTACGGGTGGGCCAACTTCTGGCAATTGCCTGACGGTTGTTGCTGGAGGGAAACTTATCTGTGGCAGTCGACCCAAGATTTGTGGAGGAGCGAAAACTGTGCTTATCAGTCTTGCGACTGGTAATTGCCGTCCAAGTTTCTTCATGAGTCGCGCAAAGGTTGCGCCGGTTCGCACGGCGGCCTGTCAGCGTCGAAAGATGTTGGCTGGTTGTCTTGACGAGGCTGCGCAGCCGAAGCTAAGGTTCCTTCAGGCCTGAAATGAAGCCCTGACCTTTTGGTCAGGGCTTCTATCTTGCCGCAAGCTAAATCCATGCATAATAAAGTTCATTCCTTTCGCTGC
>DIPB01000174.1:6411-8853 GCA_002426275.1 Firmicutes bacterium UBA5499 | reverse complement strand
CGCCCATGCCGGGCGCACTAAAACGAGAGAACAGGCTTTTAGGCCTGCTCTCTCACTGTTCCATTTGCTTTGCCAAAAAACCGGCTGCGGTTTCAGCAAGCTTCAATTCAAGTTCTCCCATTTTCTTATTGGGATCTTTGGATAAGAGGATTACGGCGCCGATTGGGTCCCCTTCGGCGATTATGGGAACGATAACCTGCGCTGAAAATTTCGCGTCTTCGTCATCCCCATAGTCATCTCCTGATTTCTGTTTGCCGGGATCGTTGTTGAGGATACTCTGCCTTTCTTCCATGGCCCGCTCCACAGTCTGACTGATCGGTTTATCCAAAAACTCCTTCTTGGAAGCCCCGGCGACCGCGATGATGGTATCGCGATCCGAGATACAGGCTATATGGTCTGTAGCCTCATAAAGGGAATCTGCATACTCTTTGGCAAAATCCCCAAGCTCGCCGATAGGAGAATATTTCTTTAGGATAACCTCTCCGTCTCGATCCACAAAGATCTCCAACGGATCACCTTCCCGGATCCGCAACGTGCGCCGAATCTCTTTGGGAATCACTACCCGACCCAGATCATCAATCCTGCGAACAATTCCAGTTGCCTTCAAAAATGCCCCTCCTTTGCGGCACCCTGTTGTATAACTATTGCTAGTATTGATATCTGGCAGCAAGATTATTCATCTTTTCCTTTTTCTCCAGCGATCTCACCTAATATTTTCTCTAGCTGTCCTAAGTGCGCGGCTGTGCTGGCGCGGCCCTTCCGCACCTTTAGCTGTGGATTTTTCCCTGCCACGAGGCTGAGCGGATACCGATGCTGCTGCACCAGCCCCACAATCTTGACGGGATCGATTTTCGCTTTAGGCCCGAAGCGCACAATGATATGGTAATTATCCGCAGTGATGGCCTCGATGCTCAGACTTTTAGCCAGCGCTTTGATCCGCGCCACTTTCAGCAGGTTGACCACGCTTTGCGGCCACTCGCCATAGCGATCCAGCAACTCGTCTGCCAGCTCGTCAACTTCACAGACGGAATCTGCGGCGGCCAAGCGCTTATAAAAGGAAAGCTTCTGCCTGGAATCCGGTAAATATTCATCGTCTATATAGGCATCAAGATCAAGTTCGATCACCGGCTCCTGCTCTGGCGCTTCCTGGTGTCCGCGCAGCTGGGCAATGGCCTCCTCAAGCATCTTACAATAGAGCTCAAAACCTATGGTGTTGATGAAACCGTGCTGCTCCGCTCCCAAGATATTGCCTGCGCCTCTGATCTCCAGATCCCGCATGGCGATTTTGAATCCCGATCCCAGCTCTGTGAATTCCCTGATTGTCACCAGCCGCTTTTCCGCTTCCTCGCTGAGGGCTTTATCCTTCTGATAGGCAAAATAAGCATAGGCAATACGATTCGATCTGCCCACCCTGCCGCGCAGCTGATAGAGCTGGGCCAAACCGAAATGATCGGCGTCGTAAACAATCAACGTATTCACGTTGGGAATATCGAGCCCAGTCTCGATAATGGTGGTACAGAGGAGAATATCGGCTTCTCCTTCCAAAAAGTCGATCATTACCTGCTCAAGTTCTCCTTCAGGCATCTGGCCATGGGCGACGGCGATTCTTGCTTCCGGCACTAATCCCTGCAAATACGCGGCCATGGAAGAGATGGCATGAACCTTATTGTATACAAAGAAAACCTGACCTCCCCTGCCTAATTCGCGATTAATGGCTTCGCGAATCAGCTGTGGTTCGAATTCCAGCACATACGTGCGGACAGGATAGCGATCTTCAGGCGGGGTTTCAATAACGCTCATATCACGCACTCCCACCATGGCCATATGCAGCGTCCTGGGAATAGGCGTAGCTGTCATGGTGAGAACATCTACCGTGCTGCGCATTTCCTTAAGAGCTTCTTTCTGCCCCACGCCAAATCTTTGTTCTTCATCGATGACCATCAACCCTAAATCGCGGAAATTCACATCTTTACCCAACAGCCGGTGGGTGCCGATAACGATATCCACTTGTCCTCTTTCCAAATCCCGCAGCACTTTTCTTTGCTCCCTGGCCGTCTGAAAGCGGCTGAGAACCGCCACCTTCACCGGATAACCGCTAAACCGCTCGCGGAAGGTATTATAGTGCTGCTGGGCCAAAATAGTAGTTGGCACAAGCACAGCCACCTGTTTGCCATCCATCACAGCCTTAAATGCTCCCCTGAGCGCCACTTCTGTTTTTCCATATCCCACATCGCCGCAGAGCAGCCGATCCATGGGCCGCGGTTTTTCCATATCCCGTTTGATATCTTCGATGGCCCGCAGCTGATCTTGAGTTTCTTCATACGGGAAAGCTTCCTCGAATTCTTTCTGCCAGATTGTATCAGGACTGAAAGCGTGTCCCTTGACGGCTTCCCGCTGCGCATACAGGTCCAGCAGGTTGATTGCCATTTCCTGTACGCTCTC
>DIPB01000174.1:784-6315 GCA_002426275.1 Firmicutes bacterium UBA5499 | reverse complement strand
ATTCTTAGCGCGGTTCCAGTCCGTGCCGTTGAGCTTGTTCAGCTTCGGAGGGACGTCCTCCACGCCTACATATTTCTGCAGCATGGCGATCTGATCTACCGGCACATAGAGTTTGTCTTCTCCGGCATATTTGATCAGCAGATAGTCCCTCCGTTTGCCGTCGATCTGTAGCGTCTCTATGCCCTGATACTGCCCGATCCCATGATTCACATGCACAACGTAGTTTCCGGGCTGTAAATCCTGAAAGCTGTTGATCTCTATCCCTTTATGCCGCATCCGCACCTTCCGTTTTTTGCGTTCCCGGCCAAAGAGCTCGGTTTCCGTGAGCACTATCAACTTGCCTGCCGGCACTTCCCAGCCTGCCTCAAGGCTCCCGACCGAGACTACGGCCGCGGCTTGCGGCGGCGGACTGTCCAGCTGCGGCCTGACGACCGGTGAAACGCTTGGGGCTAAAGCTTCCGCTAGCCTCTGGGCCCGCTGCTGGTCCGTGACTGTCAGCAGAATCCGATACTTCTCCTTCTGCCACTGACAGATTGACTTTGCCAGTTCCTCCATTCTGCCGGAGAAATGTTCCACAGACCGGCTGCTCATAACTGAAGTCTTCTCCAGCCGCATCCCGCTCATCCGCTTTCCTAAAAGAGAAAAATATAAAAGCTGATGCTCTCTAAGCTGTTTGGAAATGTCCTCCCAAGAAAGAAAAAAATCTTGCTCCAAGGGAATGGTTAATCCTTTGGCCAGTTGATTGGTATACTGGGCGGAGAACTCGTAGTCAAAAGCTAAAGCGCTTTCCCGGATTCTGCTGGGCTCATCCAGCAAGATGCGTTTCCCCTGAAAAAAAGAGATGAAACTGGTCAGAGGAACCAAAGCAGGAGCGTAAAGGGTCAGCCCAGGGAAATAACTGCCTGCTTTTAGCTTGGCTATGTGCTCTAGCGTACGCTCCCGCAAGAGCTGCTGAGCTTCCTGGTCCAGGCCGCTAAGCTCAGAGGCGGTTTGAATTTTCTCAAGCTGCCCGGCGAGTTCTCTGGGATACGGGTACTCCCAAGCCGGACAGACGTTTACCTCCTTAAGGTTTCGCACCGAGCGCTGCGTCTCGGGATCAAACTCTCGCAGAGAATCCAGTTCCCGGTCAAAAAATTCAAGCCGCAATGGCAGCTCTCTGTCCGGAGGAAATAAATCCACGATTCCGCCTCTGACGCTGAACTGCCCTCTCCCTTCCACCAGATCCACCCGCTCATAGCCGGAAGAGGTAAGAAGCCCGCCCAAAAAATCCAGATCTACTTCTTGCCCCGCTTGCAAATCTACATAATATTTCTTCAATTCTTCCGGAACAACCACTTTTTCTAGAATCGCCCTGATGGGCGCCACAATGATCGCAGGCTCCCCCTTCAACATAGCTCGCAAAGCCGCAAGCCGCCGCCCTGCAATCTCCCAATTTGGGTGAACCTGTTCATGAGGCAGAATCTCTTCTGTGGGATAAAGGAAAACCGAACCCTTGCCCAGAAAACTCTCCAGATCTCCTACCGTCCTGCCGGCCTGGAGCGGACTGTAAGTAAGAAACAGCAGCTGCTGGGGTTTTTTCTGGAAAAGGGCAGCCACAAAGGCAGTCTTTAAAGAAGCGCTAATGCCGCTTACCAGCTGTTCTCTCACACCTGCCCGGAAAGAGTCCGCTACCTCCTGATAATCCGGCAGTTGTTGGATTATTGGCAATAAACCTGCTAGTCCCATGCACTAAATTCCTCTCTTCAATTGCAATAAATAAATGAAAGAATTCCACAAAAAATGTAAGGCTAAGGCCGCGCCCAAAGCGGCAATTCTGCCCCAGGAGGAAGCCCACTCCGCCGCCAGGCCGAAACAGCTGTGGGTTAAAACGGCAGCTATCGCGGCTCCAGGCTTCCGACGCCGTAATTCCCACGAGGTTTCGGCCAGGCCGAAGAGAACCTGTACCGGAAAAATGGGCGCGGCAAAAGACCAAGCAGCGAGACACTTAGCTCCCTCCTCCAGAAAAGGGCTGACTAAAAGAACGCTGCCCGGAGATAATTTGCGCAACGGCGCCCAAAAAAGATAGGTCACAATTACAGCGGCGCTGGCCGCTAAAATCGATCCCATCAAGCCTTACAATTGAATTCAGTCATCGCTTTCTCAATTCCCACCTCTAGCCAAGCCTCAACTGCGCTGGCCGCCCGCTGGATTCCGGAGCGGAGAAGCACCGCCTCTTCCGGTTGGATTGGGGCGAGCACCCAATCTTTAGCCGAGATAACCCCGGGAGCGGGCCTGCCTATCCCAATGCGCAGCCGCGGAAAATCCTCTCTTTCCAGGCAGGCGATAATCGAAGCTAATCCCCTGTGACCGCCGGAGCTCCCGGACGGACGCAACCGAATTCTTCCTGCCGGCAAATCCAGATCGTCGCAGATCACCAGCAACCGCTGGAGAGGTATTCCTTCCTTCTGTAAAAAAGGTTCCACAGCCAGGCCGCTGTTATTCATGTAGGTGAGCGGTTTCATGAGAAAGCGCTCCTTTTTTTGAGCCAATTGGGCCTGCGTTCCCGAACGCCATTTGGCGAGCCACCTTTTGGCTAGTTCCTCTACAGTCCAAAAACCCATGTTATGTCTGGTAAGCTCGTATTGGCCGCCGGGATTCCCCAAGCCCACAATCAAGTATTCGTCCATACTAAAGATAGAAAGAAAATGCGTAGCCAAGCTACGCATTTTCTTTGGCCGTTTCCTCCCCGCTTTCTGTCTCCGCTGCCTCTGAGGGCTCTTCTTCAGCTTCAGCCTTGGACGGAGCTGAAATGTGAACCACAACCTCTTCCGGAGAAGTCTTAATCTGAATTCCTTCGCCAGGATTAAGTCCGCCTACAGTCACGGACTTCCCAATGCCCAACTCCGAAACGTCAACGTGGAGCTGCTCGGGAATGTTGGTTGGTAAGCACTCTACCTCCAGCTCATGGAGCTGTTGCTGCACGACTCCACCGTCCGTCTTCCTGGCGTCTTCGCCGATTATAACCACAGGCACGGAAACCGTCAGTCTCTGCGTGAGGCTTACTTCTTGCAGATCAACATGCCGAATGTTTTTGTAAAGAAAATCATACTGCGTATCTTTCAGCACCACGGAACGCTCGGCTTGTCCCGGAATCTGCAGCGTCAAGAGCTTTGATCCTTCGCCGGCCGCTACCTGCTGGATCTGACGGGCAGGTAACGTCAAAGAAAGAGTTTCCGTACCTTTACCGTATAATATCCCCGGGATCAAGCCTTCCCTGCGCAGTCTCCTATTTTCACCTTTACCGGTCTTCTCTCGTAGTTCAGCTGTTATCACAGTCTGTTTCAATTACTGCACCTCCATTAAAACTTAGGATCCTAAATGAATAGCTCGCTGATGGAACGTTCTTCATAAACGCGGCTGATGGCTTCAGCTAAGAGGGGCGCTATGGAGAGGACTTTAATCTTCTCGCATTTTTTGTTTCCTAGAGGAATGCTATTTGTAACTATGACCTCGCTCAAAACTGAATTTTCCATCCGCTCTATGGCAGGTCCGGATAAAACGGGATGGCTGCAACAGGCGATGACGTCCTTAGCTCCCTCTGCCACCAGCGCCGACGCGGCCTGCACTATTGTCCCCGCCGTATCGATGATATCGTCAACTATAATCGCAGTCTTGCCATCTACTTCACCTATGATATGCATCACTTCGGAAACATTGGCATCGGGCCGGCGCTTATCGATAATGGCCAGCTTAGCCCCAAGCCTTTCCGCCAGATCTCTGGCCCTGGTCACTCCTCCCACATCGGGAGACACAACTATGATCTCATTTAAATTCTTACTTTTGATGTATTGCACTAAAATTGGCAATGCCTTTAGATTGTCCACGGGGATATCAAAAAATCCCTGAATCTGTCCGGCATGCAAATCCATGGTCAACACTCTGTCCGCACCCGCGGCTGTGATCAAATTAGCCACCAATTTCGCGGTAATGGGATCCCGGGGTTGGGTTTTCCTGTCCTGACGCGCATAACCGTAATAGGGCACAACGGCTGTGATATGTTTGGCCGAAGCTCTCTTGAGCGCGTCGATTACAATCAAAAGCTCCATTAAATTGTTATTGGCCGGCGCACAGATGGGCTGAATGATAAAGGTATCGGCTCCCCTGACAGTCTCAAAAATGCGCACCCGAATTTCCTCGTCGCTGAAATGGGTGATTTGCGCTTCGCCCAACGAAATCCCAAGCTCTCTGGCGATCTCCTCAGCTAACTGCGGATTGGCGTTTCCACAAAAAATCATTTTTTTTTGTCGATCATGGCAAGACATTAAAACTAGCTCCTCCCTTTGGAATGTCCCTATCACCTTATTCGCTCCACTTACTGATTTTCCTGCTTGTTTGTCTTTTTTTCCTTCTTCTGCAGGTTAACTTGCCTCGCTCTGCCTAAAGCGAGACCGCTGGGCGGAACATCCTCCGTCAAGGTGGAGCCCGCGCCTACCAGAGCGCCCCTGCCCACTTTAATGGGCGCCACCAGATTGGAATTGCTGCCGATGAAGGCTTCGTCTTCAATCACAGTCTGATGTTTCCTGACTCCATCATAATTACAGGTTATAGTGCCAGCCCCGATGTTCACGCCGGCTCCGATCTGAGTATCGCCAATGTAGCTGAGATGCGGCACTTTACTGCCCGGACCCACTGTGGATTTTTTCAGTTCCACAAAATCTCCGACCTTGGCTCCACGGCGTACGACGGTGCCGGGCCGCAGATAAGCAAAAGGTCCGATATTTACTTCTTCTTCCAGCGCGCTCTCCAAAACGATGCTCTCTTGACAGCGGCTGCCTGCGCCCAAAGTACTGTCCGCAATTCTCGCGCGCGGTCCCACTACGCAGTCCTCTCCGATGACGGTTTCCCCCTCCAGCATGGTAAACGGCAGGATGACGCTATCTCTGCCGATCTGAACTGTGGGCGCCACAAAGGTACTGGCAGGATCCACAATGGTAACGCCACTGTCCATCAGTTCGGCTAATTTACGTTCCCGCAAGATACCTTCCAGCTGCGCCAGCTGTCTGCGGCTGTTCACGCCCAAGATCTCTGTGGGATCGTCCGTAGTGTAGACTGCAAGATGCGCTCCGGCTTCGGCCAAAATTTCCACAATGTCGGTGAGGTAATATTCACCCTGGTTATTATCATTACCCACTTGAGAAATAACTTCCAATTTTGCTGCAGGCAGGCAATAAACGCCGGCATTGATCTCGCGCACCGCGCGTTGCTGCTCGTTGGCGTCCTTCTCTTCCACAATTCTCGCCAATAAGCCGTCCTGGTTACGGATCATGCGGCCGTATCCAGTTGGATTATCCACTTCCGCAGCCAGCACTACCCCCCGGCCCGTCTGCCGCGCCAGGCTCAACATGCCCTGGAGAGTCTGCGGCCGCAAAAGCGGGGCGTCGCCATAAAGTATGAAAACGTAACCTTGCTCCGCCCAAAAATTCTTAGCCATCATCACCGCATGGGCTGTGCCCAGCTGCTGGGCCTGCAGGAACCAATCCTTCTGCTCCGGA
>DIPB01000174.1:386-669 GCA_002426275.1 Firmicutes bacterium UBA5499 | reverse complement strand
CGCTCCGGAAAAGCAGCCTTCACCTGCTCCGCCAGGTGCCCCACCACAACTGCGCGCCTTTGAATCCCAACTTGGTCTAAAGTATGTAAGACATGCCACAGAAGCGGTTTACCGCCCAATGTGTGCAAAACTTTTGGCAGTTTGGAACGCATCCGAGTGCCCATGCCGGCTGCCAAGACAACTGCTTGGACCTGTAAGTCCATAATCATCCCCCTTATCACTAAAAGCCGCCTCGGAAAGGCGGCTTGGATAAACTAACATTGGTGGAGGCGGCGGGGAACTG
>DIPB01000174.1:0-198 GCA_002426275.1 Firmicutes bacterium UBA5499 | reverse complement strand
AACTGCCCCCCGCGTCCGAAAAGATGACAATAAAAGGTTCTACGAGCGTAGCCTCCGCTTTAATTTTCGCCCTTTGCCCTCCCGAAGGCAGGATGGTTAGAGGCTAGTCGCCTTAAAATTCCCCGCTTCTCCCGGCAACAGGGAGATTTGGGTAGCTCGTATAGTTGACGTCCCACTCTTCCCTACAAGCGAGGAAGG
>DIPB01000008.1 GCA_002426275.1 Firmicutes bacterium UBA5499 | reverse complement strand
TTTTTACGCGGAATTTAGGTTATAAACACCATACTCGCACCTCTGACCTGATAAGTATACCACAACAGAGAGCCGGATTCGAGAGAAATTTCGATTGAATCTTGTTTTCGCTCGTTTCATTTTTGCTTTTTCTGCTTTCATGTGATATACTATTCACGTGTTCGGCAAAACGGCAAAGCTGTGCGAGGTGATACAGGATGGCTATTAGCTACAAAAAATTATGGAAGCTGCTCATCGACAAGGATATGTTAAAGAAAGACCTTCAGAAGAAAGCGGGCATCAGTTCGGCTTCCATCACTAAGTTGGGCAAGAACGAAAATGTAAATACAGACATCCTCGAAAAAATATGCAAGGCATTGGACTGCGATATTTCAGACATCATGGAAATGACAGAAGAACCTAAAAAATTGGGACAGGAGGAGAAACAACAGGAGCGTTACCGGCCATAGGCGCGGAACGGGCGTGGCTTTTAAACAGCAGGAAAAGCTGACGGAGCAGTTAAAAGAGATCACTCTTTTGAAGAAAAGGTTCACCACCTTGCCGATCAAAATATCGAGATTGACCTTGATGACGGCGTGAAGAAGAACCATGAGATTTTCGTCGATGTTCTGGCGAAAAACCAGGAGGCGAGCGAGATGGATAACAAACCGCCGTATACAATAACCGAGAAAGCCGCCGACTACTTGGCAAAAATTGTTGAGACTGTAACGCGCCTTGAGTTCGGCACGGGCTTCAGGCGCGATATAAAACTGCACCGCGAGAATCGTGTGCGGACGATCCACTCTTCCCTTGCCATTGAGGGCAACTCGCTTTCCTTGGGAGAGGTGACCGCCGTCCTAGATGGCAAACTGGTCGCGGGCAAGCAGATGGAAATCAAGGAAGTCAAGAACGCTTACGAAGCCTACGACAAGATTATGGCCTTCGACCCCTATAAGGTCGCCGACTTCCTGAAGGCCCACAAGCTGATGACGCAGGGTTTGGTGAAAGAGGCGGGCAAATTCCGCAGCGGCGACGTGGGCGTGTTCGACGGCGATGTGGCGGTTCATATTGGGGCGCGTCCGCAGTTCGTACCGCGGCTTATGGAAGAACTGTTCGGATGGGCGAAAGAATCGGAACTGCACCCCGTGCTGAAAAGCGCGATTCTGCATTATGAAATTGAAACCATCCACCCGTTTACGGACGGCAACGGTCGCATGGGTCGGCTGTGGCAGACGCTACTCCTTGCCAAATGGAATGATATTTTCGTTTGGATACCGATGGAGGCGGTGCTGTACAAGAATAGGCGACAATACTATCAGGCGATTGAGAACGCCCGCCACGCCAACGACCCCGGTGTGTTTATCGAATTTACGCTTTCCGCGCTGTACGACACAATCACGGCACAAGAAAAGCACCAAGTTAAGCGCCAAGAAAGGCACCAAGTCCAGTTGAGCGACACGCAGATGGAAGTGCTGAAAGCGCTTGAAGACAAAACTCTGTCCCGTAAAGAAATTTTTGCGACAATCGGAATGAACGGCGATTCACGTTCGTTCAAACGCCATATCAAACCGCTCCTGACAGACGGCTTCATAGAGATGACCGTGCCGGATAAGCCAAATAGCAGACTGCAAAAGTACCGGCTGACGGACAGCGGCAAGGCGTTCATCAGCGATAACGGGAAATAACGGAGAATCAGCTCTGCTGTCGAAAACGACAAGATCGAGGCTTGCGATTTGCCGCGCTGATACCGGAATTTTTTAAAACGCCGCATCGTCTTCTGGCACGACGAAGACGGCGAATTTGCCGAGTAGGTGAACGAATTGGAACTGCCCGGCGTAAAAGATTATCAAACTTACGGGCAGAAACAACTTCGCCGTCAAGAAACTGCCCACAGCGGATAATCTGACGGGCGATTACCTTGTCTATGATCCGCTTGCTCTTGTGGATGGTGCGAGCTGTCAGTACAGCGTGCTAATACCATAAACAGAGCGCATGGGTATTGCCTTTAAGGATCAATTGGACCTCATTGGAAACTTCCGAAATCTCAGTAGGGAAATCCTGCCCGGTAAAGCCTAGCCTCAGCAGCCGGAAGCCACTGTGGGTCAGCAGCGGAAACGCCAAGGCTATAAGCGTAAGGGGGGGAGAGTCCATCGAGCCGAAAACAGCGCACTGAACCATAGAGCCTCCAGAAAGAGTAAATGAGAGTGCCGATGCAGCAGGCAGAAGCGAAGCAACCGATAAGGCAAGGTTGTAACGCACTCTCCTGGTGTTTTTTTTATTTACTACTTTCCGATTATCGGTTAAATCTAAGCAGCTAAATTGCAATTCCGATGAAGATCTGCTAGTTTCTTAGAGAGACAGAAGTTTTCACTGTCCAGTAATGATACAACAATACACTAGTGGGATTTTCCAACATCTTATAGACAAACCCAAGGCGCCGATAAACGTTGAGACAGCATTCAGCGGAGCATTTTTGCTTTTCGGCTGCAAAAGTCAGGAGATGGTCTGAGCGTACAAAAGCTTTACGAGATTTTCGTAGCTGGTTCGGACCGCCTGGAACACATCGCCCGTGCACTGGTCCTGTTCCACCACAAACTGTTCGATGCCGATTTCTTCGGCCGCGCGCATGATCCCGGGCCAATTCAGGTTGCCTTGTCCCACAGGGGCAAAACAATGGGGCACATTTTCGATTTTCCCTTCCAATTGGCGGATGGCATAGTCTTTCACATGCAGATAGAAGGCTCTGCCTTTAAATTTCCGCAAAAACTGAGAAGGTTCCACGCCGGCGGCCGTCAGCCAAAAGACGTCCGGCTGAAACATCACGGTTGCCGGGTCTGTTTCATTCAACAGAAGATCAATGCCGCGCACGTCGCCAAAAGAAACGAATTCGAACGCGTGAAAATGATAGATATACCGCAGCCCGCGCGCTTTCAGCATTCCGGCCTGTTTGGTCAAAAGGTCCGCGAACTGACGATATCCCGCTTTTGTGGCGCGCAGCTGCGGCGGGATAGAATCCGTGCGCACCACATTTGTTCCCAGGATTTTCGCTTCAGCGGAAATCTCGTCCAGGCTCTCTTCAAGTTTTGTTACCGGGCAAAAAACCGAATCCGCCTTCAGCTCATACTCAGTCAAAAGCGCCGCCAATTGTTCCGTGTTCAGGAACGGCGGCCTTGAGATCTGCACGCTGCGATAGCCAATCTGGGCAAGTTTCCGCAGCGTCTCTCTGAGACCGGCCTCGTCTTTGGTATAATCGCGGCAGGTGTACATTTGAATGCCAATTCTGCTCATGTTTCGTTCCTCCCAAATAATTTTGTCGGCGCCAATGCGCCTTGCGGATACTAGGTAAAACTCGCTTTGTGTTGCTTGTTTGATTCCACAGCGTCTTTTTCGCTTTTCAGAAGCAGGTCGGAAGACGCTCATAAAGCCTGCAGGAGCCTGGTGAGATTTATGAGCGTCTTCCGACCTGC
>DIPB01000047.1:801-5277 GCA_002426275.1 Firmicutes bacterium UBA5499 | reverse complement strand
GGACGGAATCAAAAGAGATCGCTGGGTCTGGGGCGGCGACGCGTACCAAGCGGCCTTAATGAATTATTATCTTTTTTTTGATCCAGATGTTGTCAAGCGCACACTGATCGCTCTGCGCGGCAAAGACCCGGTCCGGAT
Source organism: Firmicutes bacterium UBA5499 (assembly GCA_002426275.1). Classification (GTDB taxonomy): domain Bacteria; phylum Bacillota; class DTU084; order DTU084; family DTU084; genus UBA5499. The sequence continues at coordinate 5,139 of DIPB01000047.1, read as the reverse complement.
GCACGTCAATCATATCATGGATTATACGTTTTACTGGTTTTTAACCCTGTATGATTATTATCTGTATACGGGCGACCTGGATTTTGTGCGGTCTATTTACCCCAGGGCTTTAGGACTGATGGAGTTCTGCCGAAAAAGATGCGATCCTGCCACAGGTTTTATTAACAGCGTCCCTGAGGATTGGATCTTCATAGATTGGGCTGACATTGATAATAAAGGGCTTGTGAGCGCCGAAGAGATTCTATTTGCCCGCAGTCTGGAAGTCTTGAGCGAGTTAGCCGGCCGCCTGAGCGATGGCAGGGGAGAGGAGTTCGGCCGACGAGCGGAGCAATTGAAAGCAAAGATCTTCGACTTGTTTTGGGACGAGGAGCGCGGCGGCTTTATCCACAATATCTCGCCTTCGAGCCAGCGGAAGCTAACGCGCTATCCCAATATTTTTGCCGCCTTATTTGGCATGCTTTCCCCTGAGCGGCAAAAGCAAGTGACACAAGTGCTGCTTGATCCCGAGATTCAAGCCATTACGACGCCCTATATGAAATTTTTTGAGTTGGCGGCTCTGTGCGAAAGCGGAAAGCAGGCGATGGTGCTGGATCATATTCGCTCGTACTGGGGCGGAATGCTGAATTTAGGCGCCACCGCTTTTTGGGAGTACTATGATCCCGCCCAGCAGGGTGCGGAGCATTACGCAATGTATGGCCGGCCCTTTGGGAAGAGCCTTTGCCATGCTTGGGGGGCCAGCCCAGTTTACCTCTTGGGAAAGTACTTTTTAGGAGTAAGGCCGCTTTCCCCTGGTTTTGGGAGATTTATCGTTGAGCCTCAGCTGGGGGATCTGGCGTGGCTGAAAGGAGTCGTTCCTTTGCCAGCAGGAGAGGTTAAAGTTTATTTATCGCATGATACGCTTGAGATCGAGACAACGCAACAAGGCGGCACGTTGCGCTTCTGCAGCGCTGCAGAACCTTTCTGTTCAGAAGGCCGGCCCGTTTTGGTTGCCGGGAATATGTATGAATTGCCTTTGCTGGCAAATCAGGCCTATAAAATCACGTTAGCTGTTATCTAAGGGGTTGATGAAAAAGATGAAAAAAATGAAGATTTTGTTGTTCTTGCTGTGCATTTTCGCAGCGGCAGGCGCGGCAGCAGACGCGCCGCTTGAGCTGCAGCCGCCCGCCAAGCCGCAAGCGACCGTGTGGCTGGAAGGGGAAGAGTTCGCCGAAACCCGGGGCGGCGTTGTCAACGCGGGCGACGGCAGCTGTTACGGGGGGAAATCCTGGACTCTTTTGACCCAAGAGGACGGGGAATATACCGTGAAGTATAAGTTTCGCGTCCCCCGAGACGGCTTTTACACTGTGCAGGTGGCGGGGCAGCCCGTGGGAACCGGCTATACTTCTCCCATTTGGTATGCGGTCGACGGCGGCGCCTGGGTAAAAAAGGAGACCCTTCCCGCCTCCAAAGCCGTCTGGGGGATCAGCCGAGCCCTCCGTTGGACTGCCTTGGGAACCGTGGCCTTGGAGAGCGGAGAGCACACCCTGGAGTTTAAGATCGACCAGCGGCGGTCGCAGGACAGTTTTTACGCCTATAATATCGACGCCATCGCCTTGATGCGAGATGCGGACGCGCTGCCCGATCTGCGCGGCAGCCAGCCGGGCAACGTGTTCACAACCGAGCAACCGCTAGTCTTTCAGAGCGATCCGGCTTTAACCTTCGGCAGCTGGCAGTGGCGAGCGGTGGACTGGCAGGGAAACGAGAAGTCGCATGGCCTCTGGGAAGCGAAGACAGGAGCTTTGACTCTCCCTCAGCTGCCTGTGGGATACTATCGCCTGCAGCTGCAAGACAAACAAGGACAGTGGAGCCGCTGGCTGCCCTTTGCCAGGATTTTGCCGCCGCCGCAGCGCAAGCAGGAGATGCCATATGCAGTAGACAGCGCCCAAAGCTGGCTTGTCGCTCCTGGCTATGCGGGGAATAGCCTGCAGCCGGCGGGCGCCTATGAGTTGATTTCGGATCTGGAGAGGATGGGAGGCTTTTCCATGATTCGCGATCGTCTAAAATGGAGGGAAGTAAATCCGGAGCCTGGAATATACAAGTGGGGGCGCTATGAAACCAACGCCGCTTTGCTTTCTGAGCGGGGAATCGCCGTCCTGGGCATGTTTCATGACGCTCCTTCCTGGGCCAAAGAAGGTTTGAAAAGCCTGCCTCATGATCTGATGGCAACTTATGAGTTCTGCAAAGCCGCGGCTCAGAAATTTTCCGGTCAGATTCTGGCTTGGGAATTTTGGAACGAGCCTGATCTTATGAGCTTCAATCAGGATCCCAGCTGGGATCTGGCGGCAGCGCACAAGGCGGCATATCTGGGCTTTAAGGCCGGTGATCCAAACGTTGACGTGCTTATCGCCTCCAATTGTCAGCATTCCGCGATGAAAATGTATGAGCTTTTGCTGCAAAACGGCGTCGGCGATTATATGGACGTCTTTAATTTCCACTTTTACGGTCCGTTGGAAGAGTACCAACAGACCGTGGAAAGTAAGCGGCAGTTTTTAGCCAGGTATCTGGCGTCTAAGCCTATGTGGGTGACGGAAAACGGCCTGGCCGCGGAAGGAACTGGGAAAGAGGAGCCGATCGTGCCAGGCAGCGATTTGCGCGAACATGATTCCCGGCAAGAGCTGGCGCAGGCGGAGCTGATGATCAAATCTCAGATCACCATGCAGTCTCTGGGGGTGGAGCGGGACTTTTCCTTTGTGTTTCCTCCGTACAATGAACAGGGAGGAGGCAAAGTGTGGGGGATGTTCCGCTGGGATTACACCGTAAAACCGGCCTATGTGGCTTTCGCCAATCTCATCCGCCAGCTTGGTGATTGTCGATACTTGGGCAAGCTTGATTTTGATGGAATCTCAGCGTTTCTCTATGGGCAGCCGGACGNNGTGCCGGGCAGCACGCTGCGCGAGCACGACCGGGAGCAAGAGCTGGAACAGGCCGAGCAGTTGGTCAAAGCGCAGATCCTTCTGCAGTCGCTGGGAATTGAACGCGATTTCACCTTTGTTTTCCCTCCGTATAACGAACGGGGCGGAGGCAAAGTCTGGGGAATTTTCCGCTGGGATTATACGGTCAAGCCCGCCTATGTGGCTCTAGCCAATCTCATTTCGCAGCTGGGGAATTGCAGGTATCAGGGCAAGCTCGATTTAGATGGAATCTCAGCGTTCCTCTACGCGCAGCCGGACGGAGGGCAGGTTTTGGTTTACTGGACTGAAAAGGAAACGGCAGTCGGCTTGACGCTGAAGGAGCAAGGGAAAAAATTGGAACTGGCGGATTTCCTCGGCTGCAGCCAAACTATAGCTTCGGAATCAGGAGTTTATCAACTAACGGCAGGTCGTTTCCCTTCTTATCTCAAAGGCCTGGCCGGACTTGAACCGACGGAACTGCCGATTCCCAAAGGCGAACCCGAGCCTCCGCAGGCCACGGATCCCGACACAGTCCTGCGGGTCGATTTGGGCAAAGGCTTCACGGCGCCCACCCAAGTCATGGCCAAGCTTGAAGGGACCGTAGGAAACATTGATTTAGATATTTTTAACTTCAGCGAAGAGCCCAAAACCATTACATTGGAGAATATGAGCGATGCGTATCTGCTTTTGGGAATGCCGGAGGACGTTAAAGTTCCTGCAATGGGCAAAACGAGGATTGCTTTGAAACTGGTTCTAAGCCCCGGCAGCCCGGGACGCTTCGATTTGAAGCTCAGAGCGCACAGCGGAGGCTTGCTCGGCGCGCCTGTGCTCATTCCCATCTCCACAGGCAGCGTAGAGGGGCTCAATCTGGAAGAAAAATTGCTCAGCGCCGCCGCTGCTGACCGTTGGCTGAAAAACGCCTCCGGCAGCATGAACATCAGCTACGATCAGGCGGAAGAGGCCGTGCGGTTTGACGTTGCCTTCTCACCTGGCGCAAGTCATTGGGTGTACCCGGTCTTTACCTTGAGACCGGAGGAGAATCTGAAAGGCGCGGTGGGCTTGAGCTTCGAAGTGAAAGCCGCCTTCGCTCCCGCTAACGCTGGCAATCCCTACAATGTGGCTTATGTGATGGCCGTGCTTGAAGATGAGCTTGAAACTGGCAAGCGGGTTGATTTCAGTTATCAACCCACAGCCGAATGGCAAAAGGTAGATATCTTGTTCTCAACGGAGGCGCCGGCAGATTTTGATCCCAAAGACGTGAAGCTGCTGCGGATCGGCCTCAATCCCAGACAGAACAACTTAACGTATTGGCTGCGCAATCTGAAGGGTTATTATCAGAAATAACGATCTGCGAACAGTAATCGAGCGGCAGGTGGGAGATCTGGACGGTGGAATCAGCGGGCATAGG
>DIPB01000047.1:0-686 GCA_002426275.1 Firmicutes bacterium UBA5499 | reverse complement strand
CAGCGGGCATAGGCTTACAGCGAGAGAAATGGAGATGTTGACATTTATGAAAAAATATTTCTCTTTATTGATGCTGTTGTGTTTCTGCGCCGCAGCCATGGCGGCGCCAACGGCGCCCTTTGCTTTGAGCCCGCCCGTCAAGCCGGAGGCGGAGCTGTGGCTGGAAGGGGAAGATTTTGTTGAAACCAGCGGCGGCGTGATCCAAGCTGATAGCGGTTGCTATGGCGGAAAGTTCTGGTCCCTTTTGACCAAAGACGGCGGAGAACATACGGTGAAGTATAAGTTCCGCGTTTCCGCAGACGGCTTTTACGCAGTGCAAATCGCGGGGCAGCCTGTGGGCACGGTCTATACTTCTCCCATCCGGTATGCTATCGACGGCGGCGCCTGGACAGACAAGGCGACTCTTCCCAGTTCCAAAACGGCCTGGGGGACGAGCCGCGCCGTCCGCTGGACCGCCCTTGAGACTGTCGGTCTGGGGCGAGGAGAGCATACTCTGGAATTCAAGATCGATCAGCGGCGAATTCAAGACGAGTTCTTCGCGTACAGCATCGACGCCATCGCCCTGAGGCGAGAGTCGGAGGCGCTGCCCGATCTGCGCGGCAGTCAGCCGGCCAATGTGTTTACAGCCGAGCAGCCTTTGGCTTTTCAAACCGACCCGCCTTTGACTTTTGGCAAGTGGCAGTGGC
>DIPB01000015.1:20159-22445 GCA_002426275.1 Firmicutes bacterium UBA5499 | reverse complement strand
AGCGGCGGCGGCACAGGCTTTTCTTTCTCCCGCCTCAGGCCGAAGAACGACCAAGTCTCCAGCACAGGCGGCGTGGCCAGCGGACCTGTTTCCTTTATGAAAGTTTTCAACGCCGCCACCCAGGCTGTGATCCAAGGCGGCAAGCGCCGGGGAGCCAATATGGGCGTGCTGCGGGTGGATCACCCAGATATTTTGCAATTTATCAGAGCAAAGACAGACGAACAAGAACTTACTAACTTCAATATTTCCGTTGCCTTGACAGACGAATTCATGCAGGCTGTAGCCCAAGAGCGGGACTACGCTTTGCGCAATCCCCGCACAGGCGAGGCAGCCGGCTCCCTGCCAGCCAAGGAAGTATTCGATCTCATCGTGGAAGGAGCATGGAAAAACGGAGATCCAGGCGTCGTTTTCATCGATACGGTGAATAAATTCAATCCCACGCCGCAGCTGGGAGAGATTGAAGGCACCAATCCCTGCGGCGAGGTTCCGCTTTTACCCTTTGAAAGTTGTAATCTCGCCTCTTTGAATCTCTCGAAGATGGCAGCCGGCGGGGAAGTGGACTGGGACAAGCTTGCCAGGGTAACCAGAATCCTGGTTCGGTTTTTGGACGATGTGATCGAGGCCAATCAATACCCCCTGCCTCAGATCGATCAACAGACCAAGCTCAGCCGGAAGATCGGCTTAGGAGTGATGGGGTTTGCCGATCTGTTGATTCAACTGAACGTTCCTTATAACTCGGAACAAGCGGTGGAACTGGCTGAAAAAATCATGTGTTTCATTCAAACCGAAGGCAGAGCGGCTTCGGTGGAGTTGGGAAAGGCGCGGGGCAGCTTTCCAGCTTTTGCGGAAAGCGTTTACGCAGGCCAATATCCCGCCCTGCGCAACGCCACGGTCACGACTGTGGCCCCCACCGGCACCATCAGCATCATCGCCGGCTGTTCCTCCGGAATCGAGCCGCTCTTTGCAGTCTGTTACGTGCGCAATGTCCTGGATCAGGAGCGCCTTTTGGAAGTGCATCCTCTCTTTGCCGAAGCGATCCGGCAGGTCGGGATCTATTCCAAGGAACTGATGGAGACAGTGGCGGCGGAAGGTTCAATCGCTCATATCGACGAAATCCCTCCTGAACTGAGAAGGATTTTCGTCACCGCCCACGATGTGGCTCCCGTCTGGCACGTCAAGATCCAGGCTGCTTTTCAAAAGGGAACCGATAATGCTGTTTCCAAAACAGTGAATTTGCCCCATGAGGCCACTATCGCCGATGTGAGCGAAGTTTATCACTTGGCTTTTCAGACGGGCTGCAAGGGCGTCACGGTTTATCGCGACGGCAGCCGCCAGAAGCAAGTGCTTGAGGTTACCAAGAAAGAGAAGCCGCAAGCCGTAGCCACAGCGCGAAATACGATTTTGCCACGGAAGCGGCCCCAGATCACCCACGGCTTGACGCAAAGGGTGCAAACGGGCTGCGGCAATGTGTACGTGACTGTAAACTCCGACGAAAAAGGACTCTGCGAGGTCTTCACCCAGATCGGCAAAGCCGGCGGCTGCGCCGCCGCCCAAGCTGAAGCCATCAGCCGGCTGGTTTCCTTAGCCCTGAGAGCGGGCGTAAAAGTTGAAGCCATAGCTAAGCACCTGCGGGGCATTCGTTGCCCTTCGCCAGCTTGGCAATCAGGGGAAGTCATCTGCTCCTGCCCGGATGCCATCGGCAGGGTGCTGGCCAATACCATAGAAGGCAAGACTGAAATTAGCGCCGCAGGTGAGCTGGAAGAAACTGATAAGCTGCTTAACTTCCAGGGCGCTTGTCCTGAATGCGGAGCTCACATGCGGCACGTGGACGGCTGCGCGGTGTGCATCTCCTGCGGTTATTCCCGCTGCAGTTAGAAAAGCTTCTTGAAAGTTTGCCCAGCGGAAGCGGCCGAGGGGGCAGAAGTAATCTGCCCCCTCGACTCGTGATCCGCCGCGCGCTGAAAGTCCGCTCTGGGCCGGCAATTGCCAAGCGCAGGGGTGCGTAAGGTGACAGCTGCGGTGAGGAAGGAGGCAGAAAGTTGAGACTAAAGCTGAGGGGAATTCTATGTTTTTTATTTTTCTTGCTTGGCACTCAGCTTTGCTTTGGTCAACAGGTGATTCTTTTTTTGGTGGACAGAGTAAGCTGGGAAGAATTAGCCGCCTGGCAAGGGCAGCTGCCGAATTTCAAATGGCTGATGGAGGAGGGGGCTTTGGGCATCCTCAATACCAGAACTGAAAAAGGCACCACGCAGGAAAGCGAGTACCTGACTATTGGGGCCGGAAACC
>DIPB01000015.1:19402-19987 GCA_002426275.1 Firmicutes bacterium UBA5499 | reverse complement strand
GCCATGAGGGGGTTTTGGCTGGTTATCAGGCAGACGAACTGGTGGAGAAGGAACGGGCGGACATTGTCTATGCCAGACGGATAGGGCACGGGGCCGCAAAAGAGTCCGTGTTGGCCTTACAGCTGGGCGCTATAGTCAACGCGAATGAAGATAGCAGCTATGGCGCAGTGCCCGGAGCGCTGGGCAGCGCTATTCATCGGGCTGGTAAGAAGACGGCGGTTTTAGGCTGCGGAGATACGCTGGACGAGATCCGCAGACCGCAGGTGGCTATAGCTATGGACCAGGCAGGGATTGTGGATTATGGTTTTGTGAGCAAAAAACTTCTGAGAAAAGATCCCCATGCGCCCTTCGGCATAGCGACGGACAGGGAAGCCTTGCTGACCGCTTTCAAGCGAGTTCAACCGGAGGCTGATTTCATTGTCATTGACTTTGGCGATACGGCCAGGGTTGAAGAATATCGCGATTATCTGACGACAGAAACGCTGGCCAGCCAGAGATTGTACGCTTTGAAATCCGCAGATCGATTTTTGGGCTCCTTGCGAGGACTGATTGATTGGGATAAAACCCAATTGCTGGTGGCCGCGC
>DIPB01000015.1:18984-19248 GCA_002426275.1 Firmicutes bacterium UBA5499 | reverse complement strand
CTGCAGGCCATGAAGGACGGCAGGCGCCTGGCGCCCATTATGGCAATTGGGCAGGGATTCGTTCGCGGCTGCCTGACCGGCCCCACAACCAGGCGTCCGACTGTGGTGGCGAACGTCGATCTTGCTCCCACAGTGCTGCGGGGGCTTGGGATTGACCAGATGCCGCAGGGCAGCGGAAGAGCCTTCGTAAGCAAGGCTTATCCGGCTCCTTTAACGTATGCTCTCCGGCACGGCGCTAAATTGGTAGCTCAGAATCAGTTGCGG
>DIPB01000015.1:12931-18891 GCA_002426275.1 Firmicutes bacterium UBA5499 | reverse complement strand
CAGAATCAGTTGCGGGTCCCTTTTAATCAAACGTACGTCCTTTACTTGATCATAGTAATTGTCCTGGCAGCCTGCGGGGTATTTGCCAATAACTCAGGCCGTCTGACAGTTAAGCGGACTTCGCTGCTGCAGAAGCTGCTTCTGGCGGCTATGGCGGTGCCTGTTGTCACTTTGCTGCTGCCTAGTCTCCCCGGCTTTGATACCTGGGCTGTTTTCCCGGAGGCAATCCTGGTTACAGCCTTATTGGTTTGGCTTTTGCAGCTCTTGGGCAGCAGGCGTTCCTTGTGGGCATTATCTTTGCTCACGGTGACAGCGCTCTGCATAGATGTGCTGCTGGGCGGGGCGCAAGGACAGTATTCTTTTTTAGGCTATTCTGCCATCGTCGGCGCTCGCTTTTACGGCATAGGCAACGAGTTTATGGGAGTGCTGGTCGGAGCCGTCCTGGTGGCCACGGCGGGCTGGGTGGAACGAGGCGGCAGTTTGGGAAGCGCCTTTTTGTTTTTCCTTTTCATCACGGTCGTCATAGGGCTGCCGTTTTTGGGCGCCAATGTGGGCGGCACAATAACTGCGGTGGCAGCTTTTATCTTGGCCGGACTGAGGCTTTCAGGGCGCCAAGTGAAAGCGAAGCACGTATTTGGAATTATCGGCGCTGTGATTTTAGCCATTGCTGCGCTGGCATTTTTCGATCGCTATCTGGGTTCCGGGTCGTCTCATTTGGGCAGAAGCATTAAGTATATTACCGCCGGACAGTGGAATCAGATTTTGCTGATCATAATCCGCAAAGTGAGCATGAACCTGCGCCTGATTCGTTATACTGTCTGGACCAGAGTGCTGTTATTTTTCTTGGGCGCCTGTGTGGTGATTGCCATCAGGCCACAGGGCGTGCTCAAGGGGCTTTTCAGCCGCCAAAAGAGCTTCGCCAGTTGCTTTTACGCAGCAGCACTTGGCACAATTGTCGCTTTCTTTTTCAAAGACTCTGGGGTTGTGGCTGCCGCCACCTTAATGATCTTTCCCGCTTTGAGCTTGTTCTTTCTCTTAGTTGAAAAGAAAGACGGGGGAGACGGCGGATCTCACGCGGGGGAAGTCCGGCCTTTATCCGCTCGAAGCCGCGGATGAACCGGGCAGAGGATGCGCTCTGTGATTGGCGGAGCAAGGAAACGAACGGACGTGCTCTGCGAGAGAAGGGGGCGGAAGCCCCCCTTCTCACTTCAAGTAGTTAGAAATTAGCGCTTACGCCCATGCTGAGAAGAGATTGGCCTTGGATGCTGATGGGATTGGGCTGGACTGGAGCCTGAAGCCCTTCTGCATAGGCCCCGCCCAAGGAATATTTGAAGTTGGAAATGGTACAACCGGGTAAATAGCTATACTGTCCCTCCAAACTAAAGTGAGGTGTGAGCCGCAGACGAAGGCCAAGGTGAGCTGTAAAGCCTGAGGCGGACCAGCCGCTGAGATCCAGCGTTGAACCCGGCGGATAAACCTGGTCGCCTGTATCATACCCTGGATCTGTGGGTCCGGCAGCGGCCAAGGTGTTTTGGGCGGCCAGCAGGTATTTGTCCAAACCAATTCCGCCGAAAAGCTCAAAGCGTTCGCTCACTGGCAAGGTACAATTAAGGCTGCCTGCGAAGTTTAAGAGATAACCGCCGGCTTTGGCGTCAACTTCGTTGCTGACCAGAATGGGATTAGTGAACCCCCGCAGGGAAAAGCCGAGGCCGAGTTGGAAAGCTTTTCTGTTCAGCGGCACATCCAGCGCCAGGACAAAAATTGGTTTCGCTTCTGCAGAGGCGCTTTGCTCCGCGCTGAAGCTGTATTCGTCAGCTTCAGCATCAGTGAAGACAGCGTAAATTGATTTTGCCCCTCCGCTTGCAGCCAGGGGAAGAACGCCTTCAAATGGCAGGTGCAGGGAGAAACTCAAACCGCGGCCTTTATTACTTGCGGGTTGCGCTGCCGGTCGCCAGGGAGTTGCCTCCGGGACCGGATTTGAGGGCGCGGGCAGCGCCGGTTCTGGTTCGGCACTGCTTTCCCGGCGAAAGTCGAAAAGCAGAGACCAGTTTTTGAGGCCCTGGATTGAGAAAGGCTGCCAGTGCGATCCAGTATCGCTGCTGGTTGTCACTTTAAAATCGTCGAAGTAAACTTTAACCGGGCTTTGGTCTTCGGCGCCCACCATTAGCCCGACTTGCCGGCTGCGGGAAAGAGAGCGGTTTTTTTTGCTCAGCAGCCTGCCATTGAGGTAAACTGCAAACGAATTATCATCAACCGCCACTTTCAGCGTGTTGCCGCCTCTTGTCAAGTCAATGCCTGCTCCTTCTGCCAGCACTTCTCTGCGTCCGGACTGGAATTCAAAGACCCGATAACTGCGCTCTGTGGGATTGATCTGGAACAGGCAGAAATTGTCCCAGCCGGAAAAGTTAAAGAGCAAGCCTGCTTCTCCGGCTCGTTGAAAGTCGGCCTTGACTTCCACTTGATAGCTTGCCCCGGGAATGCGCACGGGGGCGAGGTAGCCGTAGGCAGAGTAGCGCTCGTTCACCTTGATGAAGTACGCTCCGCGTTTGTAGCCTGCGTTTGTTTGGCCGAAATCGCCTGCTGCCCAGCCGCTTTTACTGGAGAAGTCGTCGAAAAGCAGCACGCGCTCAGGTGAGGGCAGCGCGCGGCCCTCTGGGACCAGAAGCTGGAAGTTATCGAATGCGAATTCAACCGGGATTTTGTTTTGGGATGCAATCCAGATTCCACTTTGAGTGTCGCTGTCAGGTGCGCCCAGCCAGATCTTGGTTTGGTACTGGCCGTTGAGATAAATCGTCAACTGCCTGTCGCTTTGGCGCAGCAAGATCTCATTTCTGCCGGTGGGATTTACAGCCGATGTTTTTGTCTCCCGGATTAAGTAGAGCCAGCGGTTTCTTTCTCGTTGCAAGAGCGCATAGGTGCCATTTTGAGGATCGATTTGCAGAACGTTGAATTCGTCCGCGGTCACCAAATTAAAGACTATTCCCGCTTGGCCCTCTTGTTGGCGGCTTTCAAATTCCAGCAGGAGGCTGAAGTTTCCTTCCGGAACAGTAGTCGGAGCTAGATATTTCAGGCCTTGGTTCTTTTTGTTCAGCGTAATCTCATAGACGCCGTGCCTGACGCGAGAGCGAGCGCCATCGTAAGAGCCCCAGTTTTGCTCCCAATCGAAGTTATTGCCATAGAGGATCTGTTCTTCATTTGGAAGGGGAAGCGGCCGTGGCTCTTCGGGCGGCGGATTCGGTTTGGGCTGCGCGCTAAATTTTGCCAGCCAGATCTGGCCGCGTTCGTCACGGTCTTTTTGCGAAAAGAAATAGGCGTCGTTTCCGTACCAGCCGGCCAGATCTACGTCGCCGGAGGCAAGCATCAGTCTGTTGTCGCCGTTTTGCTCCATAATCCAAAGGGAAGACAGCCGCGGGCCGGCGTCTTTGTAGACAAGCCGCCTGTCGTTTGAAGACCAGAAATGAGCGGCGATCTGGGAGTGACCGGTAAGGTTCAAGAGAAAGGCTTGCTTTCCATGCTCATCTACAGACCACAGCTGCGGATAGCCCCAAAACGGTTTTTTGGTAAAGGTGATTTTCCCGTCTCCGCGCCAGGCCAGGCTGGTGATGGGAAAAAGATCGTCGCTGAGGATTTTTTTGCTGGCGGCAGTTTTGCGTTCAAAGATATGTAGGTCTCGCCCTTTTTTATAAACCAGCTTCGCGCCTTGTTTATCGAAGGCGAACAATTCGACTCCGGCTAATTTCTCCGCATTTCCGTTCAGATCTAAAATGACGAGGGAGCCGGAGGTAGCGGACTGTGTTTCAAGGAAAGCCAGGCCGGTTCCTTGGGGAAGCCATTGCAGTCGGTTAATTCGGTTGTAAGTTTCATAGATTTTTTTCGTTGTCCCGGCAGTGCCCGAGCTTGGCGAGAACGGTTTGGTGTAAACGGTGGTTTTGTCATTTTGGCGCTGATAAAATGCCGCCAGCTTATTGCCAGGCGCCACGACGGGACTCTCCAGTCCGGCTTTCTCGAAGGTGATCTGAGTTACTTCCAGTGCCATAGCTGCTTGGGAGCAGATCAAAAGCAACAAAAAAGGCCAGAGTTTTTTTCGCATCGAAATCACTTCCCATCATATCAATTACGCTCTTTTTCTAGTATAGCAGTTTGTGCATTAATAGTAAAAGAGGAAGAAAGTGGGATTTTTGGCATGCCCTCCAGGCGACCAGGCCGTGGGTTGACTCTTGATTTTTTTGAGATCTCGAAATATACTATGAGAAAGAAAATCAGTCGCTCGCTGCGCTTTCTGCGAAGCGAATTTTATGCAAAATGCAAAGAAGAAGGCTCATGAATCAAATCAGCAAAATAGCCGTGGATGGTACGGAAACCAAACGCGAGCCCAAGATGATGATCTATCTTGGCGCAAGCATAACTTTGGGGTTGCTTATTATCGCGTCTGCCGTTGGATATCTTTTTCATGTCTTGGGATTGCCGGAGACGGATATCGCTATTGTTTACCTGCTTGCCGTTCTGCTGACGGCGCGGCTTGCGGACGGATATGTTTACGGCGTTATCGCTTCATTGCTGGCAGCGTTCTCCTTCAATTTTCTCTTTATGAAGCCGTATTTTACGTTTTCAGTGAGCACACACAATTATATCATCACTTTCATCATCATGTTCATCACGGCGCTTGTCACCAGCACCCTAACTGTACGCGCCAGGCAAAACGCAATCAGAGCCGGGGAAAAAGAGGCCGAAACCAAGGCTTTGTATACTTTGACCAATCGGCTTACAGGCGCCTCTGATCTTCATGATATTGCTGGAGTCGCCACCGGCACTATCAGCGAGATGTTAAACAGCAATGTGGGCTGCCTCTGTTTCGATGAGAACGGGAAACCGGAGCGCACGTTCATTCAACAGGTTGCTCCCGGGAAACAGATCCGGCGGGAAATAGCGGAAAAAGACGCGCTCACGTGCAGGATCGGACTTGAATTTCATGATTGGCCGATTTATGGACGGGAAAACACCCTAGGGCTCATCCGGGTTCCCAAAGAAGTGGCTAAAGCCATGAGCGGGGCTCAAATCAGGATGCTGCGCGCCATGATCGAAAGCACAGCCCTGGCAATGGACCGCTTTCTCGCCGCGCAGCAGCGGCAAAGATCTAAAGCGGAAATTGCGCAGGAACGGTACCGCGCTAACCTCTTACGGGCAATTTCTCACGATTTGCGCACCCCCTTGGCCGGCATCATGGGAACGGCTGAAATGCTGATGAGCATGACGGCGAAAGAAGATCAGCGGTATCCGCTGATGGTAGGCATCTATAAGGATGCCAACTGGTTGCATTCTTTGGTGGAAAACATTTTAAGCCTTACTCGCCTGCAGGATGGGAAGTTGCTGCTCAATAAACAAAGGGAAGCTGTGGAAGAAGTGGTGGGCGCGGCCGTCCGTCATTTTGCGCGGCAGTGTCCCAATTATGAGATCGCGGTGAAGATACCGGATGAATTGCTGTTGGTGCCGATGGACGCCAAGCTGATCGAGCAAGTGCTGATCAATCTTCTGGATAACGCCGTCAAACACACGTTGCCCCGGGATGAGATCAGCGTTTCGGTGACAAAGGATACAGCCGGCAACTGCGCTGTGTTCTCAGTCCGCGACAGGGGAGAAGGCATTGCGGCATCCGATTTGCCCAATATCTTTCAAATGTTTTATACATCGCAGGTCAAGCATTCAGACGCCAAGCGAGGCGTTGGGTTGGGTCTTGCCATCTGTGAGGCGGCTGTCAAGGCGCATGGCGGAAGCATAAAGGCCCGCAACCGCACGGATGGCCCGGGCGCGGAATTTACATTTAGACTTCCATTGGGAGGCGAGGATCATGAATCCGGCTAATGCGTATGTCATTGTGGTTGAGGATGACAAACAGATACAGAATTTCATCTGTTATTCGTTGGATCAGGAAGGATTCAAGCATATCGCCTCCAGTACGGCTA
>DIPB01000015.1:8495-12819 GCA_002426275.1 Firmicutes bacterium UBA5499 | reverse complement strand
AATATACTTCTTTCGGAGCCGGTGGATTTGATGCTTCTTGACCTGGGGCTCCCTGACTTGGACGGGGTGGAGGTCATCAAGAAGGTGCGTGAATGGTCTGAGATGCCAATTATCGTTGTTTCCGCGCGCGATCAAGATAAAGAGAAAGCGGCGGCGCTGGATTTGGGAGCCGACGATTATCTTACGAAACCTTTTTCGGCGACGGAGCTTTTGGCCAGGATCCGCGTGGCATTGAGGCATCTGTCTCGGCAAAATAGCGGTTACAGAGCGCAAAACGTCTTTCAGGTGGGAGGACTGCGCATCGATCTGGACAAGCGGTTGCTTTACGTTGACGGACAGGAAACCCATGTGACACCCATGGAATATAATTTGTTGGCTCTGCTTTTTAAGAATATCGGCAAGGTTCTCACAACAAAACAAATATTGCAAGAGATTTGGGGCGTAGGCTATGGTAGCGATACGCAGGCCCTCAGGACGCTCATGGCGGGCTTGCGGCGAAAAATCGAGAAGAATCCGGCAAAACCGCGGTATATCCTGACGGAGATAGGAGTAGGCTACAGGCTTGTGGATGAATAAAACGTTCCGACGGCATGCTGCGAAGTGCTCTTTTAACAATAGAATCTCCGGTTAACGCAGCAATGAAATGATGACGGGGATGGCTTGGAAATAGATTCGGATTTTCATGAGGCTGCTCTGGTGCCAGGGCAGTCTCTGCTTTTTCTAAAAGCTAGGAAGAGAAAAGCTATCGACTGATGGAAAAGCCCAAGAATTTTTGCTTTGACACGGAATGTTCATGGAGATGGCTTATCCTCACAGTATGCTCACACGGTTTGACATATTCTCACACCGTACTCACAATATTTTCACTATAATATTGTATATTAGATCAAGCGCCTTAAGCGAGGTGAAAACCGGTGAAGCAAGTTACTTTCTCCCAACGGGGGCAGGAACTCTTCGCATTGAGAAGCATCCTGTTGGCAGAAACCTAAGTCGTATGTGCGTCTTACGCTGTCTTCCCGGCATATGGCGGCCGGGAGCGTTTGACAAAATTACTGCGTTCGAGGGAAGAGCTGCCCTCAGGGAGGCAGGTGAATTAATGGCTATGCGCTCATATGTAAAACTGCTGAGAAAAATGAAGCTGTCCGCCGCAAAGAAAAAGGGCCGGCCGTATACGATTATCGCCGGCTGCGCCGGTTTTGCTGTCGCCCTTGCCAAGATGCTCTCGCAAAGCAGTCAGGTTTTGATCATTGCCGGGAAAAAAGATTTTAGAGCAGTTTCTTTGCCGCCAGATGGGCATATTATTACAGGCGATGTTACGGACCCGGACGCTTTTACAGAGGCGGATGTCGAAAGCGCGGACACAGTGGTGGCGGCCACGGGGGACGATAATGTTAATTTATTGGTGGCGCAGCTTGCAAGAGATGTGTTCGGCGTTAAGCGGGTGATGGCATTATTGAATGATCCTGAGAGAGAATGCGTCTATCGGGAACTTGGCGTTCCCGCGTTCAGCCCGGCGCTGATTTCCGCCCGAGAGATCGCCAGAGAGTTTTCAGGCGAAAAGGTGGATGCTTTATGAAACGGGCATTGCTGATCGGCGGTTTCCGGAAGGCGCGTTCCCTTGCCTGTAACCTGAATAACTTAGGTTACCGCCTGACCTTACTCAATGCGAATCATCAGCATTGCCTCGAGCTTGCCCGCCTGGATTTTGCAACCGTGATCTATGGCGACGGCACGAAACCGGAAATCTTGCGGCAGGCGGACGCGGAGAAAGTCAGTCTGGCCATTGCCTTAACTCCGAAAGACGCGGATAATATGGTGGCCTGTCAGCTCTGCAAGAGGGAATTCAATGCCCAAAGAACGATGGCGCTTCTGGGCGACGCAAAGAAAACCGCCTTCTTTTATAAAATGGGAATCGATTACGTCTTCTGCGCGGTAAATTCAATCACGAAGCTCATTGAACAGCAGGAGTTTTTACATGGCATAGCTACTCCCGTACTTAGCGAAGGTCGCCTGAACGTTGCCGAGGTTCCTATCGCGCAAACCGCGCCCATAACCGGGAAAAAGATCTGGGAAATCGATCTGCCGCCGGAGGTAATCATCGGGTGTATTCTTCGGGGTGAAGAGAGCATCGTTCCCCGCGGCGACACGCGCATATTGGCAGGCGACGTGCTGATTGTAATCTCCAGGGATCAGCAAGAAATGCCTGCGATTCGGAAACTGACTGGCAGAGTTTAGCGAGGAGCCGCCGGACCTTCCTGCCTAAGCAAATTGCCATTGCGAACGGCTGAGAAAATGGCAGCGCTGAAGCAGGTTAGTTGATTAATCTAGGAGGATGTGAGCATATAATAGCTATGGATACCATAAACAAAGAGGCATTGCAGACAGATGCCGTGAAAAACATACAAAAGTTGCCTGTTGCCGAGGTTTATAGGGCTTTGGGGACAAGCGAAGGCGGTCTGTCCCAATCCGAGGCGGAGAGGCGCCTGTCACAGTTTGGCAGGAACGCCTTAGCAGAGAAAAAGGGTAAGCCCCTTATTTGGAAGTTTTTATCCAATTTTACTCATCTGATGGCGTTATTGTTATGGGGCGCCGGCATTGTGGGTTTTATCGCGCAGCTTCCCCAGCTTGCGATTGCTATCTGGTTGGTCAACTTGATCAACGGCGTTTTCAGCTTTTGGCAGGAATTCAGGGCTGGGAAAGCCACCGAAGCCCTGTGGAAGATGCTTCCGGTTTATGCCCGCGTGCTGCGCGCAGGCGAGGAGCAGCGCATCTTGGCGGAAGAATTGGTCCCCGGCGACGTTATCCTGTTGTCCGAAGGAGATCGAATCTCGGCGGACGCGCGTTTGGTAGATGATAACGACCTGCGGGTAAATCAGTCCACGCTCACCGGAGAGTCTCATCCCGTGCATAAAGCGAAGGATGAGGTCAGCCGCGAAGACATCTCCCGGGCAGAACAGCCGAATATGGTTTTTATGGGAACTAATGTTGCGGCTGGAACAGGAAAAGCGGTCGTTTACGCTACGGGCATGGATACGGAATTCGGGAAAATAGCGGGGCTTACCCTAACGTTAAAGGAAGAAAGCAGTCCTTTGCAGAAAGAGATGACTAGGGTTACAAAAACCGTCTCTATTCTGGCTATGAGCATCGGCGTGCTTTTTTTCCTGCTGTCGATTCTTTTGGTGGGCATGGAACTGGCTGTGGCCTTTATCTTTGCCATGGGCATGATCGTAGCCTTCATTCCAGAGGGGTTGCTGCCCACAGTGACTTTGTCGCTGGCCATGGGCGTTCAGCGGATGGCCAAGCGAAACGCGCTCATCAAGCGGCTGTCTGCCGTTGAAACATTGGGCTGCACCACGGTCATTTGTACAGATAAGACGGGAACCCTGACGCAGAATGAAATGACGGTCAACAGTATCTGGCTTGACGGCCAACAGCTTGACGTCACCGGCGTCGGCTATGATGCCACCGGGGGCAAAATCTTGAATAATGGGCAGCAGGTTCCGCAAGACCATAAGGCTCTGCAAGAGCTTGTGACTGCGGCGTCTCTTTGCTGCGATGCCAGATTGGTACCGCCCAATGAAGAGTCTTCGCATTTCACTGTGCTGGGGGATCCGACTGAAGCCGCCTTGTTGGTGCTGGCGCAAAAAGACAGTCTGAGTTTGGACGAGCTGAATTCTAGGCTTCCCCGTCTGCGCGAACTGCCTTTTGATTCGGGACGCAAACGCATGAGCACCATCCATCAAGCTTCGGACGCCAGAATCGCCTATGTGAAAGGCGCGCCCAAAGAGGTGCTGGAGCTTTGCACGCAGGTAAAGAGCCAGGGGAAAACCGTGAGCATGGATGATGCTACCCGTCAGAGAATCATAGCTGCTAATGATCAATATGCCAGAGGCGGCCTGCGGGTTTTGGCAGTGGCGACGCGCCAGCTGTCAGATCAGGCTGATTTGCCCCGGAGCCTGAGCGATTATACGCCGGAGCTTGTGGAGCGGGAGCTCACTTTCCTGGGCCTTGTGGCCATGGTGGATCCGCCGCGCCTTGAGGTAGCAAAGGCAGTGGAGAAATGTCACCACGCGGGAATCCGCATTATCATGATTACCGGCGACTACGGGCTGACCGCGGAGAGCATCGCGCGCAGGATCGGGATCATTCAAGGCGAGCAGCCGCGCATCATCACCGGCGTCGAGCTTGCCAAGCTGCAGCCGGATCAGCTGAAAGCCGCGCTGAAGGAGGAAGTTATTTTCGCGCGGGTAGCGCCGGAACAAAAGCTTCAGGTGGTGGCCGCACTGCAGGAAATGAACGAGATCGTCGCCGTGACCGGCGACGG
>DIPB01000015.1:3366-8341 GCA_002426275.1 Firmicutes bacterium UBA5499 | reverse complement strand
GCCAAGGAAGCGGCGGATATGATCCTAACGGACGACAATTTTGCTTCCATTGTCAATGCGGTGGAGGAAGGCCGCGCAGTCTATAACAACATTCGCAAGTTTGCCACCTATATTTTGAACAGCAATGTGGCTGAAGCCGTACCGATGATTCTCTATCTGTTTTCACGCGGCGCCATTCCGCTTCCGCTGACCATTATGCAAGTGCTGGCCATCGATCTGGGCACGGACATGGTTCCGGCAATCGGTCTGGGGGCGGAAGCGCCGGAGTCCGGCGTCATGGACGTACCGCCGCGTTCGCAAGCAGAGCCGCTGCTCAGCCGCAGAGTGCTTTTCCTGGCCTTTTGCTGGTATGGACTCATCGGAGCCGGACTCAGCACAGCCGCGTATTTTCTGTTCAATTGGACGCAGGGCTGGCCGGGAAGGCCCATCGCCAGCAGCGGGATTTTGTATAATACCGCAACGACCGTAACTTTTGCCGCCATCGTCATGGCTCAAATCGGCATGGTGTTCGCTTGCCGGACGGAGCGGACCTCCATTTTCAAAGTTGGGTTTTTCAGCAACCGGCTGGTTCTGATCGGAATCGGCGTGGAACTTGCATTGCTCAGCGCGCTGGTTTATGCTCCGTTTCTGCACGGGCTTTTCAATACTGCGCCGTTAGGGTTGCATCAATGGGCGTTTCTGATTTGGATTCCCTTTGTGGCACTGCTTTTGACCGAACTGTACAAGGCGATTTTGCGCCTTCGGGGAAGAAGGATGCATGGAAAAGATAAACTGGGAAGAGAGGTTTTATAGATGAGGATGATCATCGTAGGCTGCGGACGCAACGGTTCCGGCCTGGCGCGAACTCTGAGCAAGATGGGACATACAGTCACAGTGATCGATTCGGACGGATCGGCGTTCGAAGCGCTGGGCCCTTCCTTTCGCGGGGAGACCATAGAAGGGATTGGCTTTGATCGAGATATTCTGCTCAAGGCGAAAATCGAGAGGACGGACGCGCTGGCTGCTTTTACTTCCAGCGACGAGTCCAATGCCGTGATCGCCAGGATTGCCAAGGAAATCTATCATGTCCCCAAGGTGGTGGCGCGGCTGTATGACCGGGAGAAAGCGGAAATTTACAAGCATTTGGGCGTGCAGACGCTGTCTTCCACCACATGGGGCATCAAGCGCGCCACGGATATCTTGTGTTATTCGCCGTTTAATACGGTCTACAGCATGGGAAACGGCGAAGTTGAGCTGGTGGAAATAGATGTCCCGCCATTGATGAGGGGACGTAAGGTCGGCGAACTTACCATTCCCGGTGAAGTCCACGTAGTCGCTATCAGCCGGGGGAACAAGACGCTTTTGCCCACCATGGGAACGGTGCTGCAGAAAGACGATCTGCTTTACATAGTCGTTGCCATCGCCTCAAGCGGCCGCCTAAAGAGTCTACTTGGAATGGGCAACGGGAGGGGGATGTGAAACTATGAAGGTTATTATCGTAGGCGGCGGACAAGTCGGCGCTTATTTGGCCTCGCTGCTGCTGGAGCGCGGACACGAAATTAAACTGATCGAAAACCGCAAGGCGAGAGTTCCCATTCTCAAGCGCGATCTGCCGGAGGGCTGCGTGCTTTTAGGCAACGGGGCCGAACCAGAGCTTTTGGAGGATGCGGGGATTCGCAGCGCGGATGTGGTGGCCGCTGTCACCGGCGCGGATGAAACAAATCTTGTGATCGCGACGCTGTCTAAGCTCGAATACGGCGTGCGCCGCGTGGTCGGACGGGTGAATAACCCTAAAAACTCATGGCTTTTCACGCCCACCATGGGCGTTGATGCGGCGTTGAATCAGGCTGATCTCATGGCCAGGCTGGTGGCCGAAGAGATGACCATGGGAGATATGATGACGCTGCTTAAACTGCACGGCGGGCAGTATTCGCTGGTGGAAAGAGTCGTTGATCCTTCCTCGCAAGTGACGGGGAAAACGCTGCGGGAGATCAAGCTGCCTGTGGATTGCGTGTTTGTTGCCATTCTGCGAAACGAAGAGCTGCTGCTGCCCCGGGGCGACACCGTACTTTTGGCGGACGATAAGGTTGTGGCCATCACGAATATCTCCCAATTGCAAAAACTTGCCGACGTGCTGGGAGCGAAAGCGTGATCTCTCATGGGGAAGCCATGCCCTGCGGTCAACTTTTCCCCCGGCGCAGAAAAAATCCAGTTGGCCTTGACAAGATGTGAGATTTATAGGAAAATAAAACAAGTAGAAGGCGTTGCGTAGAGGTGCAGTTGCCAAGAGTAGACCGAATAAGTCAGGGCCTGACGATGCGTTCGGTTGAAAGGGGAAAACTGCCGAAGCCCAAGTACGGCCCGGTACTTGAGCTGGTTGGACGGTTAAGAGCCGGCCGACTGTCATGCAAAAACTGCATGGAGCGCTACCTTGCCGCCATGTTTGTATGTAATGGGGTTG
Organism: Firmicutes bacterium UBA5499; assembly: GCA_002426275.1. Taxonomy (GTDB): domain Bacteria; phylum Bacillota; class DTU084; order DTU084; family DTU084; genus UBA5499. The sequence goes on along the minus strand of DIPB01000015.1, from coordinate 5,901 downwards.
GCGAGGTAGTCAACCCTTTTCTTATTTTGAGGAGGCATCGTTGTGGAACGGATTTCAGTGGGCGTGGTGGGAGCATTGGGGAAAATGGGCCGTGAGGTGACAGGCGCTGTCCTGGGCGCGGAAGATCTGCGTCTGGCGGCTGCGGTTGACGTCTGCGGCGGAGAGCTTGGCAAGCTGAAAGTGGAAACAGACCTGGAGAAGACGCTGGAGGAGAAAAAGCCTCAGGTGGTGATTGATTTCACCAGGCCGCAAGATGTGTTCGCCAATGCTAAGCTCATAATCGCGCATGGCTCAAGGCCCGTGATCGGGACTACGGGTTTGGATCCGGAGCAGATTGCCCAGCTGGACGACCTGGCCAGAAGGAAAGAGATTGGGGGTCTGATTGCGCCTAACTTCGCCATCGGCGCCGTGCTGATGATGGAATTCGCCAAAATTGCCGGCCGGCATTTTCCTTCTGCGGAAATCATTGAGCTACATCACGATAAAAAGCTGGACGCGCCGTCGGGAACCGCCATCAAAACCGCGGAGATGATCGTGGAAGGCAGACAAAAACCGGCAGTCTCGGGGGCCAGTGAAGTGGAGAAAATCGAAGGCGTAAGGGGAGGCGAATTAGCGGGGGTCCATATTCACAGCGTGCGAATGCCGGGGTTTGTAGCCAGTCAAGAGGTTATTTTCGGCCTTCCCGGCCAGACTTTGACCATCAGGCACGATTCCAACGATCGAGCTTCCTTCATGCCCGGTGTTTTGCTGGCTGTGAGGAAAGTGCTCTCTGTTCAGGGAATTGTCTATGGCCTAGAACATTTCCTCTAAAAATCACCTCCCCTGGGCTAAAATCATATATTACAACAGGATCAGCCCAAAGAGGGAGGCACGCGATGATGAGAATTGATGAACTGAAAATTGCAGTGTTAGGCGGCGACAAGCGGGAAGAAATCTTAGTTCAAGCTTTGATTGCGGCAGGCGCTAGCGTAATGCTTGTCGGCTATCCCAAAGCGACCGGCGCAATGAAAGCAGAGCTATCGTCCGCTTTGTCAGCTGCAGACGCCATTATTGCGCCGATGAGCAATACGGATCCGGACGGTGTCATTTTGGCGGTGCCCACCGAAGAAAAAATCCAGCTCTCTGCGGAACTCTTGGCGCAGGCCAAACCTGGAGTGCCGTTTTTAATCGGCAAGGCAAAGCCAAAAGTTAGAACCTGGATTCAGAGGGCGAACTTGAAACTGGTGGAGCTAGGGGAGCTGGATGAGCTGGCAATCCTCAATGCGGTGCCCACAGCCGAAGGCGCAGTGCAACTGGCCATGGAGAAAATGCCCATTACCGTCCAAGGCAGTCGGGCTTTAGTCCTTGGCTTCGGCAGGTGCGGCAGCAGCTTGGCAAAGCTGCTAGCCGCCATGGGAGCTAAGACTGCGGTGGCAGCGCGCAGCGCAAGCCAGCTGGCTCTGGTCCGCGCTTGGGACTTTGCCTCCGTAAAACTTGCCCAGCTGGAGGCGGAAATCGGGCAGTTCCAGGTGATCTTCAACACTATCCCGGCTCTGGTCTTGACGGAAAGGCTTTTAGCGAAGACCAGGGCAGAGGTGCTGATCATCGATCTGGCCTCAGCGCCAGGCGGCGTCGACTTTGCCGCAGCCGAAAGAATGCAGAGAGAAGCGCTCTTAGCTTTGGGATTACCGGGTAAAGTAGCCCCTGTATCAGCCGGAAAAATTCTTGCGGAAGTGATTCCTTCCTTGCTTTGCGAGCTGGTCCAATCCCGGGAATAGACCCGGCGGGAGGTGCCAGAATTGTTTGTGGGCAAAAAAATAGGGTTCGCCCTTACAGGCTCATTTTGTACTTTGGCGAAAGTGATCCCCCAGCTGAGGAAGCTGAAAGATGCGGGGGCGGAGATTTTTCCCATTCTCTCGCCTGCTGTGGCGCAACTAGATACCCGTTTCGGCAAAGCGGCCGCTTGGCGGGAAGAGATCATGCAGGCTACGGGTAAGACTCCCTGGCAGACCATAGCCGAGGTGGAGCCTATCGGGCCTCGAGGCTTGCTGGACTTGTTGATCATCGCTCCTTGCACAGGAAACACGCTGGCGAAATTGGCCTTGGGAATTACGGATTCCACAGTGTTGATGGCGGCAAAAGCGCAGCTTCGCAACCGGAAGCCTGTTTTGCTTGCCATCTCCACCAATGACGCTTTGGGAGCCAACGCGAGTCAGTTGGGGAAACTGCTCAATAGACCCAATATTTATTTCGTTCCTTTTTCCCAGGACGATCCGGTGCAGAAATCAGATTCATTGGTCTCAAAGATGGATTTGCTTTTAGAAAGTGCTCAGCTGGCTTTATCCGGTCAGCAATTACAGCCGGTCCTTCGTTAAAGAGGGGACCGCGCCAGAGAGGAGAATGAAATTATGAGAAAGTATAATGTGGCAGTATTAGGTGCAACTGGTGCGGTCGGGCAGGAGTTGCTCAGCTTGCTAAAGGAGCGCAACTTCCCGGCGGCGGAAATCAAAGCGCTTGCGTCAGCGCGCTCTGCCGGCAAAAAGATAGAGGTTGCAT
>DIPB01000015.1:0-3236 GCA_002426275.1 Firmicutes bacterium UBA5499 | reverse complement strand
GGCAGACAGTACACGATTGAAGCTGCGACGGCAGAGAGTTTTGCCGGCGTTGAGATCGCCTTTTTCTGCGCCGGAGGAAGCGTCAGCCTTGAGCTTGCTCCCCAAGCGGTAGCTGCAGGCGCTGTGGTTATCGACAATACCAGCGCTTTTCGCATGGATCCGGCAGTCCCTTTGGTAGTGCCGGAAGTCAATCCCCAGGCGATCTTTCAGCACAAAGGAATCATCGCCAACCCTAATTGTTCAACCATCATCATGTTGGCGGCTTTGTGGCCATTGCATAAAGCCGCTGGAATTAAACGCATTGTGGTGAGCACTTACCAGGCGGTCTCAGGCGCGGGCAAAGAAGGCATGGATGAGCTCACAGAGCAGACAAAGGCGAATTTGCGGGGCGCGAAGGCGGAAGCTAAAGTGCTGCCGGTTTCAAGCCTCCCTAAACATTACCCCATAGCTTTTAATCTGCTCCCCCAGATTGATGTCTTCGCTGAGGAGGATTATACAAAAGAAGAGTGGAAGATGGTAAATGAAACCCATAAGATCATGGATCCGCAGATCGCGGTTAGCGCCACCACGGTGCGAGTGCCGGTTTATCGCTGCCATAGCGAATCTGTAAATATCGAACTGGAAAAGCCATTGAGCCCTGCCGCGGCCAGGGAGCTCCTGGCTGCGGCGCCCGGCGTACGGGTGCTGGATCAGCCCGAGGAGATGCTGTATCCTCAGCCGGCTTTGCTCTCTGGCGAAGACGACGTCTACGTGGGAAGAATTCGGCGGGATCTTACCGTCCCTGCGGGCCTGAATTTATGGATCGTGGGCGATCAGATCCGCAAGGGCGCCGCTCTCAACGCCATTCAGATCGGCGAGAGACTTGTGAGAGGGGAGCAGGACAAGTGAAGATTTTAGTACAAAAATTTGGCGGCACGTCCGTTGCCACTCCGGAAGTGCGCACGCAAGTCGTGGGGCAGATCGTCAAAGCCAAACAGCAAGGCTATCATGTGGTGGTAGTGGTCTCCGCCATGGGACGTACGGGAGATCCTTACGCCACGGACACTTTGATCGGTCTTCTGCGCTGCACCGGCGGGGGAAAACCTCCCCCGGAGCAGGATTTAATGATGTCCTGCGGGGAGTTCATTTCCTCGGCAGTGCTGGCGCAAACCCTCAATGCCAACGGTTATGCGGCCACAGCTTTCACCGGCGAGCGCGCCGGGATTGTCACAGACGATAATTTTGGCAACGCGCGCATCATTAGAATCGAGCCGCAGAGGATTCTCTCTGCGCTGGAGAAAGATCAAATCGTAGTTGTAGCCGGGTTCCAGGGCTGCACTGAGGATGGAGAGGTAACTACGTTAGGCCGCGGCGGCAGCGATACTACGGCAACTGCCTTGGGAGCTGCCGTGCGGGCGGAGCTTGTTGAAATCTATACGGATGTGGACGGCATTATGACCGCGGACCCCAGGTTAGTGCCGGACGCCAAAAGCCTGAGGGTAATCACCTATCAGGAAGTATGCGAAATGGCTCACTTGGGAGCCAAGGTAATCCATCCCAGAGCTGTGGAGATTGCTATGGCTGAACGCATTCCGGTGAAGATCAAATCGACTTTTTTGGACGGACCGGGCACGCTGATCAGCGACGAGGCTGGACAGGAACTGGAAGGCGCGGGAAGAACTGTAACCGGCATCGCTCATGTGAGCGGAGTGGCTCAGATCAAACTGCGGGCCAAGGAAGATTTCAATAGTGGTTTGGGGCTCAAGGTTTTTCAGACCATGGCCCAAAAGAGGATCAGTGTGGATTTGATCAATGTTTCGCCGGACTTGATTTCCTTCATCGTGGCTGAAAGCTTGGCCCAGAAAGCGGGAGCAGCCTTGAAAAAGCTTGGGCTGGAGGTTGAAGTTAATCCCGGTTTTGCTAAAGTCTCGGCAGTTGGCGTAGGAATGCGCGGCGTGCCGGGCGTGATGGCGAAAGTTGTGGAAGCTTTAACAGAAGCTAACGTTCAGATCGCCCAGACCACGGACTCTCATACCAATATTTCCTGCTTGGTGCGTCAAGAAGATCTGGCCCGCTCCACGCGAGCTTTGCACAGCAAATTTGGACTGGGCGAATAAATTCTAGGAGGGATTGGACTTGGAGCGATTAGACTTTGGCCGTCTGCTTACCGCCATGATTACGCCCATGGACGAAACAGGTGAAGTCGATTACCAAGCGGCAGCCGGTTTGGCAAACAGGCTTGCCCAAACGGGCTCTGACGGCATAGTTGTCTCGGGAACCACAGGGGAGTCTCCTACTCTTTCCAGCCAAGAAAAGGAAAAGCTTTTTCACGTTGTGGTAGAGGCTGTGGGCGGCAAGGCCGCGGTCATTGCGGGCACAGGCTCATATGATACTAAAGCCAGCATTCAGCTGACGGGAATCGCTCAGCGCTCCGGCGCGGACGGAATCCTCTTGGTGTCGCCGTATTACAATAAGCCGCCTCAGGAAGGACTCTACCGGCATTTTCGCGCCATAGCGGAAAGCACTTCGCTGCCGGTTTTGCTCTATAACATTCCCAGCCGCGCCGGCGTAAATATCGAGCCTGAGACTTTGGTGCGCTTAGCTGAAATCAAGAATATTGTCGGCGTGAAAGAGGCCAGCGGCAACCTTAATCAGGTCGCCACCATCCGCAGGCTCTGTCCGCCAGATTTTTTGCTCTACAGCGGCGACGACAGCCTTACCCTTCCCATCATGTCTTTAGGGGGAGTGGGAGTGATCAGCGTTGCTTCTCACCTCGTGGGGCGGAGAATGAAAGAAATGATCGAAGCCTTCGCCGCGGGGCAGGTGGCCACAGCGGAGAAAATCAACAGAGAGCTCAGCTCCCTGTTCAAAGCCCTTTTCCTTACGACCAACCCCATTCCAGTGAAAGCGGCCATGAATATTCTAGGACAAAAGGTGGGAGGCGTACGCTTGCCTTTAGTCGGCCTCTCGGCTGAGGAAGAACAAAAGCTGCGCGCCGTTTTAGCTAAAACAGGGCTGTTGGCGTGACGGCCGTCAAACAGCTTTACGATGAAACCCAAAGGGATACTATTTCGATGGTATCCCTTTTCCATAGCTGGACCTCAGCTGAACGGGAGAGACTGCCGGATGTTGTCCATAGCAAGTGTGTCGCCGGAGGCGAGCCTCGGGCCCGGAGATGAGAGAATGCTGTTCATTGCGGTTGAACGGAACTGAAAAACTCATGCTCCCCCTGTTTCCGTTGGTGTAAAGTTATCGTA
>DIPB01000175.1 GCA_002426275.1 Firmicutes bacterium UBA5499 | reverse complement strand
CTGACGAACAGAGAAATAGCCAGTCAAGGTTATATCACCATGACTGACTATTACTTGAAATACCGTGTGAACTAAGGAACCGCCGTGTACCGAACGGTATGCACGGTGGTGTGAGAGGTCGGCTACTCAACTAATGGGTAGCCTCCTACTCGATTCGGCAAAAAATTTCTTCGGTATGAAATGATTAAGCTGCATACCTCATCCGTGCGGTTAGCTTGTCTGTGGCGCCTCTTTCTGCAGTGCCTTCAGGGGTTCGCGTCCGGCTTCAAACGGTCCGCCTACCATGGCCCCTGATTTCATGCATACAGCGCTTGTAAGCGGGTCACAGACCGCTGAAAGATAGATTTTGTTGTGAACGCTGGCGATACAATCCTCCACAGCTAGCTTTTTTGATAATTCAGCGCAGCCAGATGCCTTGGCAGAGCGCCGGTTTAAGGTGCTGGATACCGTCAGCATTCCTCGTGGTGCGGGGACTGTGATTTGCACCAAGCAGGAGATTTCGGCGATTGATCGAGACACGATGATTGTTCCCGTTTGGACGATATCTATTTGGCGACTTGCATGATGTGGCAGTTATCCGAAGCTTTTGGATAGCTGCCGCATTTTTAGTGTGGTTTTCTGATAAATGCATTAAATATAGTGATTTTGGAGCAATGACTGTCTTCCCCCTGGAAGCACATTCTGTAAAACCCTTGCCAGATCCGCGTTTACGGCGTTTGTTTCGGATGGATGCATGCTCCCGTGGGACACGTAGGGCCGGAGATATCCTTCCTTGTCTCCGGTCTCTGGCGCCCCTCGGGCCTTGTCCCAGTGGACATCCCGTCCCTTTCAGACCCATGGGGCCCATGTTCCAACCGGTCCTACGCGATTAACCAGTAGCATGTTGAATTTCAATTTCAGGAAAGAGGGAACAGCTTTGGGACATTATTGTCCCTATGGGTATAAAGATAGCCCATTGCATACGGTATACTTTCTGTTAATCCGTTGCAGATGCTCAGTAGGTATGCTAAGATATTATAGGTGAAAATTTTATTTTTTTTGTAAAGGAGCAGGAATAATGAAAGAAGAAAAGCTGCAGTCCCTGGGAATCAATTCCTTGGGTGAAGTGCACTGGAATCTAACTGTGCCAGAACTGGTAGTAGCATCCTTGAAAAGGGGCGAAAGCATACTCAGCTCCACCGGAGCTTTGTCCGTGAAAACGGGGAAATATACGGGACGTTCACCCAAAGATAAATTTATCGTTGATGAGCCCTCCATTCACGACGAGCTTTCCTGGGGTTCTGTAAACAAGCCTATTTCTCAAGAAAAGTTCCAGCTGATTTACGGCAAACTCATGGCTTATTTGCAAAATCGTGAGTTGTTTGTCTTTGAGGGCTTTTTGGGCAAAGATCCTGCCAACCGCATCAGTCTGAGGGTAATCAACGAGTATGCCTGGCATAATTTGTTCGTACACCAGCTATACGTGCGGCCAGAGGCAGGAGAGCTGGAAGATTATCAGGAAGATTTCACCATCATTTGCGCGCCTGGCTTCAAAGCGGACCCGGCGGTTGATGGCACTCATTCCGAAGCGTTTATCTTAGTCAGCTTTGAGAAAAAGGTTGTGATCATCGGCGGCACCAGCTACGCCGGCGAAATGAAGAAATCAGCCTTCTCACTCATGAATTATCTCCTTCCCAAAAAGGGAATCATGCCCATGCACTGTTCTGCCAACGTAGATGAGGAAGGCAATAGCGCGCTCTTCTTCGGTCTGTCTGGCACAGGGAAAACCACCTTATCAGCAGATCCAACCCGCAAACTCATCGGCGATGATGAGCATGGCTGGAGCGATGAGGGGATCTTCAATTTCGAAGGCGGCTGTTATGCCAAAACCATCAATCTGGATCCAAAACACGAACCTGAGATTTGGGGAGCGATTCGTTTTGGCGCGGTAATGGAGAACGTTATTCTCCAGCCAGACGGCACACCTGATTTTGATGACGGTTCCCTGACCGAGAACACCAGGGTTGGCTATCCTGTGCACTACATCTCCAACGCTGAGCTTTCAGGGAGAGCCGGTCATCCCGGAGTGGTGATCTTCCTCACAGCAGATGCCTTCGGCGTCTTGCCGCCCATTGCCAAACTCACGCCCCAGCAGGCTATGTATCACTTCATCAGCGGCTATACCAGCAAGCTTGCCGGCACGGAGCGGGGAATTACCGAGCCTGAAGCGACGTTTTCTTCCTGCTTTGGCGCGCCTTTCCTGCCTTTGGCGCCTCAAATCTACGCCAAACTTTTGGGAGAACACATCGCCGCTCATGGCTCCCGGGTGTATTTGCTGAATACCGGCTGGTCCGGCGGCCCCTATGGCGTAGGCAAGCGCATCAGTCTTCCCTATACGCGGCGTCTAGTGCAGGCCGCATTGTCCGGCGAGATTGAGCGGTCTGAATTTGTCACGGATCCAATCTTCGGCATTTCTGTGCCCAAGAGCTGTGAGGGCGTGCCGTCTGAGCTCCTTTGGCCCAAGAATACCTGGCAGGATAAGTCCGCCTATGACAAGCAGGCAAAAAATCTCGCCCAGCGCTTTATTGATAACATGAACAAACTCTCTGATGTGGCAGAAGACATTAAAGCCGCTGGCCCTAAGTTTTGAACAGGTTAGCATCTCTTTGCGGGCGGACTTGTCCGCCCTCTTTTCTTGGAGAGCCCGTCCGCTTGAGACTTTGTTTCAAATTCAAGTTGGTGTAAAGTTATCGTAGGGGGGTATTACCCAATTAGGAAGAGGTACCATAAGCAGTAGAGAGGTAG
>DIPB01000009.1:6929-9272 GCA_002426275.1 Firmicutes bacterium UBA5499 | reverse complement strand
TTCTTTAAACTGTCAAAAACCGGGACAAGGCGCCTCAAATCTTCCTCAATGATTCCATTATAGCAAATAAATTATCAATATCACTGTCAAAATTGTTATTCTCTCTACAATTCGCAAAAAAAATCTTAGACGGCAACACTCGCTTCCCTTACTGATGACTTTGAGCGGCAAGATTTGAGTTTTATACCTCCTTATTTTTTCTATTTGCGGCGACGATCTCCTTTCTGCGTTTGAAATATGTGCTTCCCTCCCCGAACCCAGCACTGCTCATATACTTCCAAAGATAATCCTGTATAAATCCCTGCGTCAAGCTATACAATTTAAATTTAAGTCAATCCTCCTTGTGGATAGTTTTCTGATCACGACGTCTAGATGTATTTCTTAAGCATAGAAACTGGAAACATGCGGCATATTAATTACGGAGGTGATGGATAGCTATGCAGCTAACACAAAAAGAAAGAAGCCTTTTGCAGGATCAGCTAAGCCACGAGAAAGTTTGCATTCAGAAGTATCAGAGTTATGCTCAGCAAGCCCAAGACCCCCAGCTCAAACAACTTTTCAATCAATACGCAGGTCAGGAACAGCAACATTATAATACCATCAATCAACTCTTAGGTCAGTCGGCATCCCAGCTGAACCAAAATCTGCAGCCCCAATTGTGGTCCCAGAGCGGCGTGCAGAACGAACAGCTGGACGCTCTTCTCTGTAACGATCTGTTGATGACGGAAAAGCACGTCTCAGGCACCTATGATACCAGCATTTTCGAGTCCACAAAGCCTGAGCTGCGTCAGCAGCTGCAGCACATTCAGCAAGAAGAGCAGCAGCACGGTGAAGGGCTCTTCAACTACATGCAGCAAAACGGCATGTATCAGCCCCAATGAAGAGAAGCAGGGTCTAAACCCTGCTTCTCTTCATTGGGGAATAAATTAGCGTTTAACCTCTAAAAACTTTTGGAAGTCTATCTCTGCGTCCGCAGCGGATGAAGCATACATGGCCAAGACCATGCCCATGGCCACAATGCCTTCCTTCCCGTCAATTTCTACCTTTTGCTGTTTTAGCAGCGATTGATAAAAATGCGCTAACTGGGTTTGATGTCCCTGCCCCCAGTAGGCGGGCTGCGAGGAGGAGACTGCCTGAGGTGATACTTCTCTGCTTTCGCCGCCGGCAGTGATGACCGCTTTCTCGGCGATAATCTGCGCTTTACCCTTATCTCCTACAATCTCAAGGAAGATTGGCTCGTCTGTGGGATAGCAAGTATTGGCATAAAAGCAGCCCACAGCTCCACCGGCAAATCGGAAATAGGCCTCGGCTGTATCTTCTACCTCAATCTGCTTGTGTCCCCATCTACGGCATCTGGCGGAAACAGTCTGGAGCTCGCCCATGAGCCACTGCATCAAATCTAGAGTATGGATAGTCTGGTTAACCAGCACCCCTCCGCCTTCTTGTGACCAGGTGCCACGCCAAGGGTCTGAATTATAATATTCATCATCGCGATGCCAGGTAACGAAAGCGCGGGCGCCACGGAGGCGTCCTAACTCTCCCTTACCGATGGCCTCTTTCACCGCTTGAGAGGAGGCATTATAGCGATTCTGGAAGATCACTCCCAGCTGCAGGCCCGAGGCTTCAGCGTAGTCGATCAGCCGGTGAGCGTCGGACACATTGATGGCCATAGGTTTTTCCACCAGCACATGTTTGCCTGCGGCCAGGGCGGACAAAGCTATGTCCACATGCGTATAATGAGGCGTGCAGATTTCCACAGCCTGCACCTTGGGGTTTGTCAAGACAGCTTCCAAGCTGTCTGTCGGCTCTCCCCCATACTCCTGAGCGACGGCTTCCGCCCGCTCTTTGATCACGTCCATGGTCATGACAAGTTCCGTAAACGGCAACTCTTTCAAAGCGTTGGCATGAACCGGGCCAATCCGGCCGCATCCCACAAGAGCAACTCCGATCTTCTCCATCAGTCTTCCCTCCGAAGGACAACAAATCTGCCCATATAAAATTACTGCTATTAGTTTTCTCTATACGGCGGAGATCTCCTCCTCCGCTTTGCAAGAATGAACCCGCTCAGTCCACTAACACAAGCTCGCCAAAAGCATTCGGATCTTTGCTGGCGCCAATTCCTCCCATATACTCAATCCAGCCTCGCCCTTGACCGTCATTATCATTGATCAGCAGCGAAAAGCCCAGCGTTAATCCGGGCTCAATCTCAGCGCCGGACTCGACAATCTCCTCCCAAGGCAGAGCAATCTGGTAGCTGGTTTTCTGATCATGGCGTGAGATTGCCACCTGAGCTCTGCCAATCATGGAACCGGTAGGCCTGCCATCTGCTGCCAGCCAACGCCA
>DIPB01000009.1:825-6855 GCA_002426275.1 Firmicutes bacterium UBA5499 | reverse complement strand
TGCTGCCAGCCAACGCCAGCCGAGGGTAGAGCCACTGAGCGCAAAACCATATTCATGCCAGCCGTCTCCGCTGCCCGCAGCGGCGGACGGATCAATGGCAAATTGTACGCTGTCGCCAGCCCAGATGTCATCGCCTGAACCGGTTTGAAAATGTACATCGTCCTGCACCTGTACTGCGAGGTAGAGATTTTTCTCATCCCACAGGAGGTAACCTACACCGCTAAGATCTTGGATCCCTTTCCAGTCTGGGATATTTTTCACCTGCGCTTTAGTATCCAGCTTAAATCCCGGCGTCAAAGCCGCCCACTTGCTCAAGTCGCCGTCAAAGGAAGGCTGCTCAGATACCTTAGCCGCCCCGAGAAAAGACACAGGCCCAGAGAGCTTCTTCTCATAGCCGCTCGCCAAAGTGGTCAGGACTTCCAGAGGATACACTTGCCCGGCAACAACATTGCCGGCAGGAACGGAAAAACTCCGACTTTCGCCAGGCGCCAAACCGGAAATAGCCACAGCGCTCTGAAGCGGTTGGTTGAGCTTCAATTGCCCGGATAGCGTTTGAGTGCGAGTGAGATTCTCCACGTTTATGTTCAGCTGCCATTCTCCTCGCCAAGCCGGCCGGACGCGCACGGCAAGCGGCTCGCTTACCTGTATCTTTTGGGTAATGGCAGGAAGCTTTTCGCCGCCGCAGACAGGATAGAATGGCAAAAAATAGATTTTGCTTGGGGCGTCGGCCGCCACGCGCAGCTTTAGTTGAACCATGTTGCTCTCCGCGGGAAACGCAGCCTCTGCCAGCTGCCAACCGGCCGGTAGATCGGCAGATATTTTCCCCTCTTTCTGCACATTAATGGGAAGGTAAAAACTGATGCTCTCCCCAGCCGGCACGACTAATGTGTCTTGTTTGCGAAAATAGTAATTATGGAAAAGCAGATGCTCTTCGATGTGTCCTAGCCAATAGTCCATGGTATGAGCGCCGGGATGTTCCACATACAGGTGCGGAATCTTGAGCTCTTCCATCTTGTGCGCAAAGTCCCGGTTCTCCTGCAGAGCAAAATCATCCACGCCGCAGGAAGTGAATAACGCTACGGGAGGGTTTCCCTGCCAGCTCTCAAGCAAATTCAAAGCGCAGTTAGCCTTCCACAAGGACAGGTTCTCATCCCTGCTCCCAAGCCGCGCGGCGATCCCCCACTCATTGGGATGACGCACAATATCCATGATGCCGCTGAGAGATGATGCGGAAGCGAAGAGATCCGGATGTTTAATTGCCAAAGTGATAGCTCCATGGCCTCCCATGCTCAACCCGCTGATGGCTCGGTATTTTCGGTCCGAAACAGTGGGGAATTTTCGATCGATATAAGGGATTAGGTCTCGGATGATGTATGATTCATATTTTGAATCAGTGGTGGGACTGTCTACATACCAGCTGGTCTTATCGCCGTCCGGCAAAACCACAAACATCTCATAACGCTCAAGGATTTCGCCCAAAGTGCCCCGGGAAGCCCATTGGTTGTACGAACCGCCGGCTCCGTGCAGTAAGTAGAGTACAGGATACTTACGGTTCGGATTAAAGAGCTGCGGATAAAATATTTGGAATTTTTGCTCGCGACCAAGCGCAGCGCTTTGATGCGTTAACACCTCGCTGCGCACGGCAGCCGCCGCGCTGCCAAATGAGGCTGCAACCAGCAACGCCGCCACTAACCATAAAGTCAGTCTCTTCTTCATCAACCTTCCTCCTCCACTTAAGCTTTTTTTCTCCTAAGCGCCTGGGTGGGGCTCCACAAATACGGATCTTTATCTCCGAATGCGGCTAAAGATTATATTCTGCAAAATAATGGGATCCCCTCCATGTGGAATAAGGAAAGTTGGAAGCCGCTTGCTCTGTGCGGGGAGTTAGAGCTCTATCTCCTTGCCTGTGCGGGAGGACTCGTAGATGGCAAGAATTAAATCTACCGCCTTGCGAGCTTCCTCGCCAGGGATCATGGGCTCTCGATCTAAACGGATAGCTTCGACTAAATCTTGGACCTGCAGCTGATGTCCTGTGGCAGAGATGGCTTTGTTATCCGCGGAACCTCCTACGTGCTCCTCGGCTGCAAAGCCTGCTGCCCGGTCTTTCCCGCCGATGACTTCCCATTTTTTGATTTCTGACTCCTCTAAAATAATGGTGCCAAGCTCACCGTGAATCTCGAGGCGAGTGCTCTGGGCCGGGTAGACGGTGGTTGTGCCCTCGATCACGCCAAAGGCGCCATTGTTGAACTCAACGATAATCACCGCCGTATCCTCAACCTCTATTTTCCGGGCTAAGGTGCCTGCCTTGGCAAATACCTTCTTAACCCCTCCCAGCAGCCACTGGACTAAGTCTATACCGTGGACGCCTTGATTCATCAGCGCACCGCCGCCGTCCAGTTCCCAAGTGCCGCGCCAACCGGCGCTATTATAGTATTCTTGACTTCGATAGTACTTGAGGTAAGTATCGGCGAGAACTATCTTCCCCAATTCTCCGAGCTGTAGAGCAGCTTTGAGCTCCTGGACGTTTTTTCCGGTGCGCCTCTGGAAGATCCCGGCAAGCTTAACGTTATGCCTGCGGCACTCTTCAATCATGAGATCCATTTTTTCTTTAGCGATATCCAAAGGCTTCTCGCAGAGAACATGTTTGCCCGCCTGAGCCGCAAGCACTGTATGGTCACTGTGCAGGCCGCTGGGCGTGCAGATACAAATCGCATCCAGAGCTTTCAATTCCAACATTTTCCGGTAATCTGTGAAATAGCGCCCGACTCCGTATTCCGCCGCTGTTTTCTGGGCCTTTTCCTCAACGATATCGCAGACTGCCAACAGTTCAGCTCCCTGTGTAGCTTTAATTGCCTGGGCGTGCGAGGTGCTGATCACGCCGCAACCGACGATCCCAAAATTTATCATCTCAGATTTCTCCTTTTGCTTTTGCAATCAATTCTTTGATCGCTCGATATTCATGCCGGGCTGTTTCCAGCGGATCCATAGCTCCGTGACACTCCGCAGATAAGAAGCCATCATATCCTCGCTCCTGCAAAGCTTTGAACAAGGGAAGGTGGTCGACACCGCCTTGGCCTAAGAGTTTATGACAGTAGAACTCATCCCGCACTTGGAAAGACGATGGATCCGAAAGATCAGCAACCTTTAGTTCGTCTTTTACGTGGACGTGAAAGATTTTCTCTTCCAAAACTTTCACAGACTCTTCCCCAAAATCCGCTCCCGAGATATACATGTTCCCCGCATCATGAATCACGCCTACATTAGGCCTGTCGATTAACTCCAGGAGCCTTTTGGCGCCATAGGCAGACTGAATCAGTCCGCCGTCGTGGATCTCCATGACAATATTCACGCCGGCTGAAGCTGCGAAGTCCGCGGCTTTCTTCATCCACTGAGCTGCGCGCAGGTAATGGCGATGATCTGCCTCCCCTTCCCTTGGACCGCCTGCCGCCTGCCGCACATGCTTGCATTCCAAAACGGCGGCCAATTCCACAAACCGTTTCAGCTGATCCAACTGCTTTTGACATTCGCTGTCCGTTAGCGTGCTGTACCCGCCTGTATATGTGGCAAGACAGCTTGCGGCAAGGCCGGCATCCTGAAGCCTGCTGTGTATTTCCTCAGCCTGTTTGCTCGTGGTCTCCGCCGGCAAATGCGGCTCGCGTCCCATGAGCTCTACGGCTTCAAAACCGCTCTCTCGGGCGATCGTGATGACTTCAGGCAATTGATATTTTTGTAAAATCAAAGTGAAAAGCGATAGTCTCACTTAACTGCCTCCTCCCGACGAGCCCCTGACAACTAAGGTCGGAGCCAAGGTTATCTTTTGCGGCTGGTCGCTTTCTCCCTCCAGCGTGGAGATGAGAATTCTCACCGCTTCCTTCCCAGCTTCAGCCAACGGCTGGGCAATGCTGGAGAGCGACGGCAATACGTGTTGGCAAGCCGGATAATTATCATTTCCTACAATGGCTAGTTGTTGTGGAATCACCACCTTTCCTTGTGCGACTTCATAAGCTCCGAAGGCCGCCAGATCGCTTGTGGCGTAAATGGCAGTAGGCGGCGTGGGAAGCGCCAGCAGCTCCTCCGTTTGCTGCCTGCCTCCCGCTTTGGGAGCCTGATCTGACTCTGCGGTCGGGAATATCTCTTCCAGGCCAAATTCCGCGACAGCGTCCTTATAACCCCGCAGCCGATCCGCCAAAGCTTTCCCATAGCTCTGAAATACTCCTATGAGCCCGATTCGGCGGTGCCCTAAACCATACAGATGCGCCACTGCCATTCTGGCTCCCAGATAGTTGTCCACATATACAGATGACATACGCTGATCATCGACCCCGCTGTTCACAAGCACAAAGGGGAGCTTTTCCTCCAGGAGAGGCTCCCAATTTGAATAATCTTGTCTGCCTGTGGAGGTGATGACGATGATGCCGTCTACTCTTCGTTCCATGAAATAACGTACGTAGACATCCTCTCTCCTCCGCTCGCCTTTGGTATGGCAAAGAAGGGTATAGTAACCGTGCAGGAACGCTTCATCCTGTACTCCTTCCACAGCCCGACTGAAAACCTGCTCCACCGCGGACCAGGGAGCAACCAGCCCGATGGTATTGCTGCGGCACATCCTCATCCCTCTGGCCATGGCATTGGGGTGGTAGTTGAGCTGTTTGGCGGCAGAACGGACTGCCTCTGCGGTTTTTTCGCTGATCTGAACGCCCGATACTTTGTTCAAAACCAAAGAGACAGTTGTGCGGGATACTCCCGCCAGCTTTGCTACATCTTTACTTGTTGGATTTCTCTTTTTCATCCTTGCGCTCTCCTAACAAGTGTCACTGACACGTGTCAATAAAAATTTCAACCTTTTCTTGGAAAGTCCTGCTTAAAATTCAAATATTTTTAGAGCGAGGGCCCCTCTTACAAGTGTGTTGCAAATTGTAAGAGGGGTCCGATGAGGTTGTTTGAGCGTACTAATTCTTAGCGGATTTTCAAAAAGAAGCGGCTCTGCAAAAATATTTTCCCGAGTTGGTGCCGGCTATAGAACAAATCGAACGGCGCCCGGAAGAAAATATGAGCGTCAAAGAGCTGACGCAACTATGTTGTTTAAGCGAAAGCTCGTTTCGCCGCAAGTTCAAAGCGTATTCTCACGGCATCTCGCCTCTGGCTTATCGCAACAGGCTGCGCGTACTGAAAGCTAAACAGCTGTGCACAATCACCGCCTGCACAATTGAAAGAGCGGCTCAGATCCTCGGCTTCTGCGATGCGGCGCATCTGTATAGAATCTACAAACAGTATACGGGCAAGACCTCGAAACAGAGGCCAAACTCAACATTGCATCTTTAACGCAAGAGAAGCTGCCCCTCAGGACAGCTTCCGCTCTCAAATCACTTTGGCCAACTTGTTCGCTTGCTTCTTTTCTTTAGCAGACTCCACTGCAGCCAAGGCCGCGGCCATGGCGAGAATCCCATCCTCGCCTGTGATGATGCCCTCTTGCTTGTGCTTACGCACACTCTCTACAAAGCCGCGGTAGATTCGATCAAAAGCCTTCTGTTCTTTGGCCACATGAGACTTAGTGACGCCGTCTTTTGTATAGAGCACCAAATCCTCTGTATCTGTGCTGTAAGAGACTGTGCCCGCGTCTCCGATGATGTCGTAACGGCGATAACGGTTACCCTGCTTGGCGCCGCGGGTATAAAGCCAGCTCTCCTCGATCATGGCCATGATCCCATCCTCCAGCTGACAAGTCGCAACCACATGCATCGGATTCTCAAACTCGGCTGTAAAGGCCCCTCTGGCCTCTACCTCTATGAACTCCTTGCCTGTGAGCCAGCGGGCGAGATCAAAGTAATGAACGCCGCAATCGAAAATAGGACCCATCCCTTCGGTGGCCAAGCTTTCAAGGCGCTGCTTGCTTGCCCAGCCCGGACCGGGAGAATTGAAGATGAACCGCAACACTTCAATTTTACCCACGAGCCCGCTTTCGACTATTCTTTTGATTGAGACTAAAGGCTCGGTTTCCCTGAGGAGAAAATTAATCCCCAGAAAGCAACC
>DIPB01000009.1:0-724 GCA_002426275.1 Firmicutes bacterium UBA5499 | reverse complement strand
AAAGCAACCGGACTGGCGCATGGCCCGAATCATATCCTTTCCCTCGGCGATAGCAGGAGCAATCGGCTTTTCGCACAAGACATGCTTTTTATGCTGCGCTGCCGCCAAAACAATCTGATGGTGCGTTTCCACGGGCGTTGCCACCACCACGGCCTCAATCTCGGGACAAGCCAAAAGCTGGCGATAATCCTGAAAGATCCGGTCAGCGCCGAAGCGCCGTCCAAGAGTTTCCGCCCGCTGGAAGTCTAAATCCGCTACCGCAATCAATTCTGCCTCGGGCAGGGCTGAGATGGCAGGCAAGTGTCCATGCTCTGCCACAGTGCCGCACCCGATAATCCCAAACCGCATTATACCCACCCTTTGAGTTTAAAGTTGAACCTCGTGACCAGTTTCGGCGCTCTTATAGATCGCATCTAGAATCTTCATCAGCTCCAGGCCATCCTCAGACGTATTCAGACACGGCGCGCCGTTTGCTACGCAACCGACGAAATGAGCTATTTCTCGCTCAAAGATGTTCATAAAGTCGTCTCGAGCCAGCACTGGTTTTACGTCAGTGAGATAATCGTTTTCCTCAGAGTAAATTTCAAATTCCGGCTCCAGCTGCAGCCCAGCCTTATTGCCGTACAGTTCTAAGTATAATTTATCCTGTTTGATATGCTGGGTCCAGCTGTTTTCAAGCACCAGCGTGGCGCCGTTATCAAAGCGGACAAACCCTGCCGCCAGG
>DIPB01000006.1:17780-18680 GCA_002426275.1 Firmicutes bacterium UBA5499 | reverse complement strand
CTGTCAAAATCTCAACCTCCTTTTTTCGCCTCAAGGGCGTAGCGTACTGGGGCTTCTCATAATTTAATGATAGCAACAATGGAAAAAAAGGACAACCAGGTTAAAAGCTCGTCAGAGACGATTGGTGCAAACGAGAACTTGTTTTTGAGTCAAAGCAGATTATTTATATCGTTTTTCTTTTTTTGTTTATCATAAGCAAGTTTTTCGAGACAAGAAATTCATCGGCAAGAAGCAGGAAAACAAAAGCAAACGCAGAATAATAAAAGTAAGACCACAGAAAGTCCAACATAAAACCAAAAGGAGGGATGTGATGCTGGTCCTTGAACGCAGACAGCTGATCGTCAAGCTTCTTGAGGAACAGGGCAGCGTTCGGGTTTCAACCTTGGCTGCAATCTATGGTGTGACAGAAGAAACCATCCGCCGGGACCTTGAGGAACTGGAGCGCGCTGGTTTTCTAAAGCGCACATACGGTGGCGCTGTGGCTTGGAAAGGGACCGGCTACGAATCGCCCTATGACGCCAGACGCGAGCGGCAACTGGATGAGAAGCTGGCTATCGCGAAGAAAGCGGCAGACTTGATTGCCGATGGGGAAACACTATTTTTAGACGCCAGCACTACCACCTTGTATCTGGCACGGCAGCTTCAAGGCAAACGTGATTTGGGAATCATCACCAATTCAATCCAAATTGTTTCGGAGCTGGGAGGACAAAAAGGACTTTCCATCATTGCAACAGGAGGAACTCTTAGAGATAAGTCGCTTTCGTGTGTAGGTCCTCTGGCAGCCAGAGTGCTGCGCGAATATCATCCTGATTGGGCTTTCTTTTCCTGCAAAGGCTTTTCTATGGAGCGAGGGCTTTTGGATACTAACGATCTGGAGGTAGAGCTGAAGAGGTTGGCCAT
>DIPB01000006.1:13656-17676 GCA_002426275.1 Firmicutes bacterium UBA5499 | reverse complement strand
GAAGAGGTTGGCCATCGCCAATGCCAGAGCCAGCGTGGCGCTGGTGGATAGCAGTAAATTTCGGCAACCTGCGCTACTGGAGATCGCGCCTGTGGAGAAAATCACCAAGCTCATCACAGATAAGCTGGAAGGGCGAATGCGGCAAGAACTGGCGAGACTCGGGGTGGAGGCCTTAGAGGCTTGTTAAATTAATTTAGGAAGGGAATTATCTATGAAGTCTGAGTTTCAAATTAAAGAGGACATTTGTGAAGTAGGCAGGCGGATCTATCAGAACGGTTATGTGGCGGCGAATGATGGGAATATCACCGCCAGAATCGGAGAAGACGAGGTGCTGACCACCCCCACTGGAGTGAGCAAAGGGTTCATGACTCCTCAGATGATCATTAAGGTCAACTTGAAGGGGGAAGTGCTTTCAGGGGATTGGAAGCCGTCTTCAGAGCTGAAGATGCATTTGCGGGTTTATCGGGAAAGACCGGATGTGCGTTCTGTGATCCACGCTCACCCGCCGACGGCCACAGGGTTCGCTGTCGCCGGCATTCCTTTGGATAAGTGCGTCTTGCCTGAGGTGATCATCGCTTTAGGTTCCATTCCTATCGCCGAATATGGGACACCATCCACAGAGGAAATCCCAGATGCGATCATGGAATACCTCACAGGCTGCGATGCAGTGCTTTTAGCAAATCATGGTGCTTTAACTGTGGGCACAGATCTCTTCAATGCCTACTTCAAAATGGAGACCATGGAGCACTTCGCCAAGATCAGTCTTGTGGCACGGCAGCTAGGTAATGAGTTGGAGATCCCCAAAGCTCAAGTTGAAAAGCTAATGCAGGTTCGCGAGAAGCTGGGTGTTAAAGGAAAGAATCCTGGCTGTCAGAACTGTGGTGCTTGCGAGACAAGTGCCAAACCAAACGAAGAAGACTCCCTGCGGGAGCTGGTAGGGCAAATTACCCGCCGGGTGCTTTCTGAAATGAACAACTAACACTCAATTCTAAGCCTTAGGCTTAAGTTTGTGGGTGTCTGTAAAGGATGGTGACNNCGCCCAGTACGGTACGCCATCCACAGAAGAGATTCCAGATGCGGTGATGGAGTACCTGACAGACTGCGACGCGGTGCTGCTGGCAAACCACGGCGCTCTCACCGTGGGCACTGATTTATTCAACGCTTATTTCAAAATGGAAACCATGGAGCACTTTGCCAAGATTAGCCTTGTGGCCAGACAACTTGGTCAAGAGCTTGAGATCCCCAAGCCTCAGGTAGAAAAGCTGTATCAGGTCAGAGAGAAGCTAGGGGTAAAAGGAAAGAATCCCGGCTGTCAGAATTGCGGCGCTTGCCAGGCCGTCGCCCAGCCGGCAACAGATGATTCCTTGCGGGAATTGGTTGGTAGAATCACTCGGCGGGTACTTTCAGAACTGGAAAAGTAAAGGATGGTGAAGATGGGAGAGGCAGTCGGTTTAATCGAGGTAAAAGGCATGGTCGCCGCTGTAGAAGCCGCCGACGCGGCCGCTAAAGCAGCCGAGGTGCAGGTTGTAGGCTGGGAAAAAACCAAAGGCAGCGGCCTTCTGGTGGTTAAATTCCGAGGCGAAGTTGGCGCTGTGCGGGCTGCTTTGGAAGCTGCGGAGTTTGCTTGCAAGCGATTCACAAGCGTGTACGCCTCGCGGCTGATTTCAAGGCCGGATGCGGGCATCGAACCCATGTTGGGAAGAGACTGAGAGGAGGAAACAGAATGGGCGAAGCGTTGGGGATGATTGAAACTAAAGGTTTAGTGGCTGCCATCGTGGCCGCGGACGCCATGGTGAAGGCCGCTCAAGTCAATATTGTAGGTCGGGAGCAGGTTGGCTCAGGCCTGGTTACAATCTTGGTCCGGGGCGAAGTCGGAGCGGTAAAGGCGGCAACGGAAGCAGGCACAGTGGCCGCCAAGCAGTTTGGCGAGCTGATCGCCGTTCACGTAATCCCGCGGCCACATGCGGATGTTGAGAAAATCCTGCCGCAGGAGACGAGCGGCAAGGCAAATAAAGCTAAGGGGGTAGATTAAAAATGGGCGATGCTTTGGGACTGGTAGAGACAAAAGGTTTGGTGGCTGCCATTGAGGCGGCTGACGCTATGGTCAAGGCTGCGAACGTTAACTTGACAGGTTATGAGAAGATCGGTTCCGGTTTAGTAACCGTTATGGTGCGAGGCGATGTGGGTGCAGTAAAAGCTGCGACCGAAGCCGGCGGCATGGCTGCCAAGCAACTTGGGGAATTAATCGCTGTTCACGTGATTCCAAGGCCGCATGCGGATTTGGAGAAGATTCTGCCTAAGGCCTAAGAAAGGCGGCTTAGGAAATGGAAGAGAAAATAATTCAGCTGGTAACTCAAGAAGTTTTAGCGGCCATCAAAGGGGAGAAACCTTGCTGCGGAGCTTGCGACGGCAAGCGCGGCGATGTTCGGGCACAAGAGCCGGACGGGATCAGGATCGGCGTTTCCGTACGTCACCTGCACCTTTGCGCGGCAGATTTTGCAACCTTGTTTGGAGCGGATCAAAATTTGGAGCGGGATCGAGATCTGTATCAGGAAGGCGAGTTTGCCTCCAAGCAGGTTGTGGCCTTGGTGGGCCCCAAATTGCGCTCTTTGGCTCCTGTGCGAGTGTTGGGTCCGCTGCGGAAAGCCACGCAGGTGGAGATTTCCAGGACGGATGCCATCGGTTTGGGACTGAATCCGCCGGTGAGGCCTTCCGGGAATTTGGAGGGCGCTTCTCTGATCACAATTGTGGGACCCCGGGGTTCGGTCTCTAAACCGGTTGCCATCAGGGCCAATCGCCATATCCATATGAGCCCTGCCGATGCCGCGGCCTTTAACGTCACAGACGGCCAGCTTGTCTCAGTTGAGCTCAAAGGCGATAGACCGCTGATTTTTCACGAAGTCCAAGTGCGGGTGTCGCCTAAATTCCGTTTGGAGATGCATTTGGATACTGACGACGCCAACGCCGTCGGCGTTATCTGCGGGATGCAGGCACGTATAGTCGGGGGGGCGAGTTAAATGTACCTTGGCAAGGTTGTGGGTACGGTTGTCGCTACCCGCAAACAGGAAACGCTTGTGGGCGCCAAGCTGATGTTGGTTGCCCCCTATGAGGGCGAAGGACAGACTATGGTGGCGGTTGATACTGTCGGCGCAGGCGTGGGGGAGATTGTGCTTCTTACCATTGGCAATCCCGCTCGCAATGCCGTGAATAGAGACTCGCCTGTGGACGCTGCCATAGTCGGGATAGTGGATACGGTAGAGCATAGATAAAAAGGGGTGGGCTAATGCAATTCGATGAATCGCGAATCGCTTCCATCGTAGAGGAAGTGGTGCGCAATCTCGCCTCTCAGGGTGTGGCCAAGGACACAGCATCCAGGGACGGCGTTTACGATGATCTTGAGACCGCCATGGCCGCAGTGATTGAAGCCCAGAAGAAGCTGATGGCTCTGCCTTTCGCTAAAAGAGAAGAGTTCATCGCAGCCTTGCGGCAAGCTGGGATCGATCATGCCGCAGAGTTTGGCCAGATGGCGCAGCAGGAGACCAAACTGGGTCGGGCTGAAGATAAAAAAGTCAAAAACATCAATTCCGCGCGGCTCACTCCCGGAACTGAGGATCTGCCGCGTGAGACTCTAATTGGACCGCATGGGATCAGCATGGTTAAAGGCGGGCCTTATGGGATCATAGTTTCGATTCTGCCCGCAACCCATCCCACGGCGATCGTCATCAACCATGCCATCGCCATGGTGGCTTCCGGAAACGGCGTTTTTTTCTGTCCTCATCCCCGCGGTTATCAGTCCAGCCTTTACGCCATGCAGGTGATGAACCGTACCATCGTGGAGGCGGGAGGACCGGCGGATTTGATGGTGGCGTTGGCCAAAGGCAGCATGGAGGCGGTAGCTGCCGCCTGCGCTCATCCGGCGGTAGGCATGGTTGTGGCTACAGGCGGCCCGGGAGTGGTGAATGCGGCGTTGCGCTGCGGCAAGAAGGCTATCGGAGCCGGACCCGGCAATCCGCCCGCCTT
>DIPB01000006.1:1013-13558 GCA_002426275.1 Firmicutes bacterium UBA5499 | reverse complement strand
CCCGGCAATCCGCCCGCCTTGGTGGATGAGACAGCTGATTTGGGTAAAGCGGCCAGGGATATTTTGGAAGGCGCAACCTTCGACAACAACATTCTTTGTATCGCTGAGAAGACCATCATTGCAGTCGAGTCCATAGCCGAAGAATTGAAACGCCAATTCTGCAGCCTTCCGGAAGTATACTGGCTCAGTCCGTCTGAAGCCAGCCAAGTTGAGAAAGCCATCTTTCCGGACGGCAAGCTCAACAGCCAGCTGATCGGCAAAGACGCGGCTTATATTCTGGCCCAGGCCGGGATTAAAGTGGACGGGAAAATTCGTTTGGCCATCATGGAGACAGGGCCTTCCCATCAATTGGTAGCTACCGAACAGTTGATGCCGGTTCTGCCTTTTGTGCGGGTACGGGATTTTCAAGCGGGCCTGGAGCTGTCTGTGACGAGCGAGCACGGTGACAAACATACCGCGGTCATTCACTCCAAAGACATGACCAGGGTCGATCGCTTCGCCAGGGCTTTGGATGTGACGATTTTAGTTGTGAATTCACCATCCGGGGCTGCCTTGGTCGTGGACGGCGAGGGCAAGTACGCTCACACTTTAGCGGGACCTACGGGCGAGGGCGTCTGCACGCCGCGTACCTTCACCAGGGAAATTCGCGTCACCATCGGCGGTGCCTTCGGCTATTGAGGAGATTAGACTGATGGATTTAGCAAAGGTTGAACAGGCGGGAGTAGTTGGCGCAGGCGGAGCCGGTTTTCCCACTCACGTAAAGCTAAGTGGGAAGGCTGAACTTTTGCTTGTGAACGCGGCCGAATGCGAGCCGCTGCTTTCCGTGGATCAGCATCTGATCATTGGCAATGCCCAGCGGCTGAAAACAACTTTGGCTGAGGTGGCAAAGCATTTAGGCGCCAAACAGACGATTGTTGCCATCAAGAAGAAGCATCGTTCGGCCATAGACGCACTCCAAAAGGCAAAGTGTGAGCTTTGCCTTTTGGATAACTTCTACCCGGCAGGGGATGAACAGGTGCTGGTTTATGAGGCAACAGGGCGCACCGTGCCCGAAGGCGGCATTCCCCTGAACGTGGGGGTTGTGGTGCTGAATGTGGAAACAGTGCTGAACATTGCAAACGCGCTGGAAGACATACCTGTAACTCAGACTTGTCTCACTGTGACAGGTGCGGTCTCGCGTCCCCTGACCGGTTTTTTCCCCATCGGCATGCGGGCCGGGGATGTGGTCTCTTATGCTGGGGGAGCCCTGGTTGAAGATTGGGCTTTGCTAGACGGCGGGCCTGCCATGGGCAAGCTAAAGGATCCGGCATCGCCCATCACCAAGACCACCAAGGGATTGATCGTTTTGCCTAAGACGCATCCGCAAATTCAGCTGCGGGAGAAGTCCCTTTCGGGAATTTTGCGCCAGGCGGGTTCAGCTTGCTGTCAATGTCGGCTCTGCACAGAGCTTTGTCCGCGGTATCTTTTGGGTCACTCGCTGGAACCTGCCCGCATTATGCGGGCAGTGGCGCATGGAACAGCCGATCTGGAAGGGCTCACTTCGGCCATGTTGTGTTCGGAATGCGGCGTTTGCGATTTGTTCGCCTGTCCCATGGGTCTGTCGCCAAGACGAGTGAATCAGGCCTTAAAAGCTGAATTCGCCAAGCGCGGCCTGAAAAATCCCCATCACCGATCAGTAGAACCGAGAGCGGGGCGCAGCGGTCGGAAGGCGCCCACGGGAAGACTGACCAGCCGTCTTGCCCTTGCCGCCTATGACAAACCAGCCCCTTGGGAAGCAGTGGCTTTATCTGTGCGCCAGGTTGTTATTCCCTTGCTGCAGCATATAGGCAAACCGGCAAAGCCGGTTGTGAAACCAGGCCAGGAAGTGAAGCTGGGAGAGATGATCGCCAAAGCGGACGGTTTGGGAGCCAATATCCATGCCAGCATTCAGGGCAAGGTGGAGAAAGTGGATTCGGCCATAGTCATTAGGGCCGCGAGGTGATAGATTTGAAAAAAGCGATTGGAATGCTTGAGATCAGAAGTATAGTGCGGGGCATCCGCGCAGCCGACAGCATGGTGAAGGCAGCGGGCGTGGAATTGTTGGTTTGCGATTCCATCTGTCCCGGCAAGTTTCTGGCTGTGATCGGAGGCTCTGTAGGCGCTGTGGATAGCGCGCTGGCCGCCGGAGAGGCGGCGGCGGAAGGAGAAGTGGTGGATCGCTTCTTTCTGGCCAATGCGCACGAAGCGCTGTTCCCAGCCATCACAGGCTCGGTTGAGCCGCCGGGAGAGAGAACGGCCGTGGGAATGGTGGAGACGTTTTCAGTGGCCACAGCCATCAAGGCTGCAGATGCGGCTGTCAAATCTAGCCCCGTTCAGGTTTTGGATCTGCGTTTGGCCAGGGGAATGGGAGGCAAGGCGCTGATTCTGCTCACGGGAGAAGTGGGAGCCGTCCAAATGGCGGTTGAAGTAGCCGGGAAGATCGCCTCAGACGAAGGCCTCTTGACTGCGGCCGACGTTTTGGCCGCGCCCGATAGCGCGCTTTGGGAGAAACTGATGTAGGAGGTGCGCACTTGCGTATTCTGGTCCTCAATTCAGGCGGCTCTTCTATTAAATTTAAAATCATCGACCAGCCGGCTGGGGAAGCGTATCTTGCTGGGCTCTTGGAGCGGGTAGGGCAGAAAGATAGCCTCCTTGAGATCAAAGGGGCGAAGCAGTTGCGCTGGAAAGGCGCCATTGCAAATCACGCTCAGGGTTTGGAGCTGATCTGCCGGGAACTGGCCGAATTGAAATCGAAAGTCGACGCCGTGGGACACAGGGTGGTGCATGGCGCCACCAGCTGCACAGGTTCGGTGCTGGTGGACGATGAGATAATCGCGGCCCTGAGAGAGAACATCCCTTTGGCTCCCCTGCACAATCCCCCCAATCTGGCTGGCATTGAGGCAGCCAGGCGGCTTTTCCCAGATTTGCCGCAGGTTGCGGTTTTTGATACCGGCTATCACGGTACTTTGCCGCCGTATGCCTATACTTACGCTCTGCCGCAAGAGATCATAGCCAAATGGCGAGTGCGGCGTTACGGTTTTCATGGCATCGCTTTTCGTTCCATCACGGGACAGGCCGCGGCTCTTTTGGGAAAACAGCCCCAAGAGCTGAGGATCGTCTCTCTGATGCTGGGCAGCGGCACCACAGCCAATGCTTCCCTGTACGGGAAATCCGTGGATGTGAGCACCGGCCTGACGCCTTTGGAAGGCTTAGTGCAATCCACTCGCAGCGGGGATCTGGATCCGGCGCTGGTACTTTATCTGATGCGCGAGGCTGGGTACACAGCCCAAAGGCTGGATGAAATCCTCAATAAAGAAAGCGGCTGGCTTGGGATCAGCGGCATCTCCAGCGACGAGCGGGAGGTTGAACAAGCCGCAAGAGAAGGCAACAGCCAAGCTAAGCTTGCGCTAGACACTTTTACCTACCGAACTCGCAAATATGTAGGAGCCTATGCCGCGGCCATGGGCGGGATAGATCTTTTGGCGTTTTCTGGCGGCATCGGAGAGCACTCTCCCTTTGTGCGGCGGCAAATCTGCCAAGGCTTGGAGTTTTTAGGCATTCGGCTGGACGAGACCTTGAACCAGAGGGAAGAAGGCGTCATTTCTTGCGGCCGGACGCCTGTAGCCGTGGTTTCCGCCAACGAAGAAGAGATCATTGCGGAAGATACGTACAAACTGGTCTCCCCTCGATAGCTCTTGGCGCGTTTTTTTCAGGACAAAAGGATCCTCAAAGGAAAGGATCCTTTTTTGCGTCTATGGTCTCTTGCTCCGGAAAAGTGTGAACCTGTGAAGGATTATGGCCGTCTATAGAGAATAGTAAGAAGGTATCAGCTAAGTTGCGGATAATCAAGTCCAACATCTAGAGGGAGGAAAAGCAATGGATCCAATTGGGGAGCTGAAATCAAGCCCTGTGATCACGCGCCATCCGGCGAATCCTATTTTGAAAGCTGGGGATGTTCCTTATCACCCGGCTTTGGTCTTCAATCCCGGAGTCACCAAGTATGAAGGGAAATACTTAATGGCTTTTCGCAATGATTACGGTTCTGTAAAGGAGCGAAAGCTGCTCCCTGGCGAAACCACCAATATAGGTTTTGCCCATAGCGCAGATGGGATCAACTGGCAGGTGGATCCGCAGCCGTGCACGGCGCTGTCTGACGCATTGACCGCATTGTTGAAAGATGATTTCCACAGAGTATATGATCCCAGACTTATTGTCATCGAAGGGAGGCTGCATTTGTGTTTCGCTGTTGATACAGGCCACGGCGTGAGAGGCGGAATAGCAGTCACCGACGATTTGGAGCATTTTCAAGTTCTTTCTTTGACAGCTCCCGATAATCGCAATCTGGTCCTCTTCCCGGAAAAAATCGGCGGCGGCTATGTGCGCTTAGAGCGGCCTTTACCAGTTTACTCCCGGGGCGGCGACAGGTTTGATATCTGGATTTCCCGGTCCCCAGATTTGGTTTATTGGGGCCAACACCGGTTGCTTTTGGGCGTAGAGAACGTGCCGTTCAGCAACGATAAAATCGGGCCTGCCTCGCCTCCGGTGAAGACGCCCCAAGGCTGGCTTGCCTGTTTTCATTCTGTGGACATCGATTCAAGCCGCGGCAAGAATGGCTGGGAAGATAAATGGCAGAAGCGCTATTGCGCCGGCTTAATGCTGCTGGCTCTAGATGATCCCAGCCGGGTAATTGGGCTTTATCGGGCGCCGCTTTTAGCGCCGGAAGCTCCCTATGAGACGGCCGAAGGCTTTCGGACCAACGTTATTTTCCCTTGCGGCATGATCCTGGAGCAGGACGGAGAGGTGAAGCTCTACTATGGGGCGGCAGATACCTGCGTCGCTTTGGCAACGGCGCACCTGTCCCAACTTCTGGAATTGGTTTCCCCAAAGCGATAATGGAAGAGAAGGAGCTGGAAGAAGATGAAAATTCGGTATCTGGCGCTGGCAGCCCTGATTGCGGTCATGTTTTCAGGCTGCGGCAGGCAAACTGCGACCAAGGGCGATACTTCTTGGGAGAAGATTAAAGAAAAAGGCTATTTTGTCGTCGGTTTAGATGACGCTTTTCCGCCCATGGGCTTTCGGGATGAAAAGAACGAAATCGTCGGGTTCGACATTGACTTCGCCAGGGAAGCGGCAAAGCGCATGGGCGTAGAGGCGAAATTTCAGCCTGTGGTTTGGGATTTCATCGGCCAGGAGCTGAACGGGAAAAAGGTAGATTTGATCTGGAATGGCTGTACCATCACTGAGGAGAGAGAAAAGGTCTTCGCTTTTACAAAACCTTATATGGTTAACAAACAAGTTGTTGTCACCAGAGCAAATTCGGACCTCAAGACGCTGGAAGATTTGGCCGGAAAGAAAGTGGGGATTCAAGGCGGCTCCAGCGCTAACATCGCTTTGGACAAACACCCGGAAGTCAAGGAGAGCTTGGCTAAGCTCAGCGAATACTCGGATAATGCCAAAGCCCTTACGGATTTGGAACTTGGCCGCCTGGAGGCGGTGGTGGTGGACGTGTGCGTCTTCGGCCATTATCGGATGCTCAAACCAGACGTCTTTCGCATGCTGGACCAGGATTTAGGATCCGAAGACTTTGGGGTGGGCATACGCAAGAGCGACAAGTCTTTCAAGGCGGAGCTGCAAAAAGCGATCGATTCCATGATGAAAGACGGCACAGCGCAAAAAATTGCGGATAAATGGTTCGGCAAGGGAGCAGACGTTCTGGCCAAGTAGGCACTTTCAGGGACTCAGGCTTGCCGCCTGGGTCCTTTTTTAGGGGAGTTAGGAGTGAATGAGTTTTTTCGTTATTTCATTAACCTGATGCCGCAAATGCTGGACGGGCTGTCCGTCACGGTCGGCATCTTTATCTTCACGCTGCTGGGAGCCATTCCCCTGGGCGTTTTGGTCTCTTATCTGCGGCTTGCCAAGAATCGGCTCTTGAGCGGCGCGATCAAATTCTATATCTGGGTTTTTCGCGGCACGCCGCTGATTTTGCAGGTGGTCTTCATCTATTACGGGCTGCCTCACTTGGGGATTCAGCTGGATTCGTTTCCCACGGCGGTAATCGCCTTTATCATCAATTATACCGCTTACTTCGCCGAGATCTTCCGCGGCGGAATTCAAGCCGTAGACCGCGGCCAGCGCGAGGCCGCCGATGTTTTAGGCCTGAGCAAGGTTCAGACCATGCTGACGATCGTTCTGCCCCAGGCCTTCAAAAGCGTTTTGCCTGCCCTGGGCAACGAAGCGATTACCCTGATCAAGGATTCCGCGCTGGTTTACGTGATCAGCCTTTCAGATTTGCTGCGCGTGGTTACGGTGGCTTCCATCCGCGATTTCACCGTGACGCCTTTTTTTGTGGCTGCGGTTTTATATTTAGTCATGACTTTTTTGCTGGAGAGGCTCATCGCGTTTGTGGAAGCCCGCTACAGCTACTATGAGTAGGAAGGATTTGGCGATGAAGAAAAATGACCCCCTGGTTGAAGCCGTCGGGATCCGCAAACGTTTCGGCGCTTTGGAAGTGCTCCGGGGCATTGATTTGACAGTAGGCAGAGGTGAAGTTGTGGCCCTGATCGGGCCCTCCGGCTCCGGGAAAAGCACGATTTTGCGTGCTCTAAACGTGCTGGAGAGAATAGATAGCGGCAGCATTGCCATTGACGGTTCCTATCTGGCGCGGGAAGTGGACGGCAAGGCGAATTACGCGCCGGATGCAGAGCTCAAGAGGCTGCGCCGCAAGATGGGCATGGTTTTTCAAAGTTTTAATCTATTTCCGCATCTCAGCGTCTTGGAAAACGTCGCCCTTTCTCCGGTGCATGTGCTGGGCCGGACAAAACAAGCCGCCAGCCGCCAGGCGCTGGAGCTTTTGGCGAAAGTAGGGCTCTCAGATAAAGCCGAAAGCTATCCTTGCCAGATCTCCGGCGGACAGAAGCAGCGGGTTGCCATTGCCCGGGCTTTGGCCATGGAGCCTGAACTATTGTGTTTCGACGAACCAACGTCCGCCTTGGATCCTGAACTCACAGGAGAAGTATTAAAAACCATGCAGGACTTGGCTAAGGAAAACATGACCATGTTGGTGGTGACCCATGAGATCAGCTTCGCCAGAGATGTGGCGGATCGGGTTTTGTTCATGGATCACGGCATCATCCTGGAGGAGGGCTCCAGCCGGCAGGTGCTTTCAGCGCCGAGCAATCCGCGGCTGCGGACTTTTTTGGGTTTAGCGGAGGCGAAAAATAAAGGCCGGAATTAACTTCCGGTCTTTAATTTATGCCCAAGGGGATCTTGATAATGCTCAAGGATGATTTGGACGGCCCGCAGGCGCACGGCGGGATCGTCGGAACGCAAAGTCTCCAAAAGAGCCTGCCTGGCTGTGCTCACCAGCTCCTTGTTGATGACCGCGGCGGACCGCTCTTTCAGTTCAACATGTGGATCGCTTTGATCGGATTCCAGGCTGACCAGGAGCTTTTCCAGACTGGGGCCGTAATCTTCCAGAGAATAAAGAGCCAGCTGAGGCCTGAGGGCGCCGCGAAGGGTCGTGTCCAGGCTGAGCCTGGGATATCCTTTTTTGTTCAGCAGCCATTCTACCTTTCGCTGATGGGGATACCCGTCTTTGATGTGCGCGCGGCTGAAGAAATAATCGCTCTTGATCCTGGCAAAGTAGATGGACTTGCCATAAGGCACGATGACCAAATCGCCCGTTTTCATCTGGCTGCTGAAGCGAACGATCATATTCTGTTGCATCTTCAGCGTGCGTCTGCTGAGATTGGGGCTGCCTGCCTGCAGTTTTCCCAAAAGCTGATCTTGCGTGATTTCGTTCAGAGCCGGCAGATGGGGCCAACCGACGGCTATGAGATCATCTTTAAGGAATTCTTCCATTCTGTCCGTATGATCTGGATTGGGACGTACGACCCAATACGTGGGATTCATAGTAGCTTCCTTCCTCTCAGAAGTATTTTCTGCTATTGATGGCTAGTTGGTATATAATATGCATCTTGGGGATATTTATACACAATTAGCTTAATTTATCAGCTCTTCAAGAGAGTCGGCAGCTTGAGGCAACTTTTGATATGGTACCCTTTGCAAGGCTTTTTATTGCTGCATACGCTCGCGGCGGCAAGGCAAAAACTTTAACGATTGCCCATGGAGCCGCTGAGTTGCTCGGCAGCGATTCTTGTTTGCTGGCAGAGCCTGCCAAGGGAACAATGACCCAGTGTCCTAAAGGAAGCCATAAACTCATGGGAGGCGACGAAGTAATTGCCAC
Organism: Firmicutes bacterium UBA5499; assembly: GCA_002426275.1. Lineage (GTDB taxonomy): Bacteria > Bacillota > DTU084 > DTU084 > DTU084 > UBA5499. The sequence goes on along the minus strand of DIPB01000006.1, from coordinate 5,295 downwards.
CAGACGCTCAAAAGGTTATACGCTGTTTGTCTGGACGCAACGCATCGTCGGCCAAATGACGGTTTTTTTATATGCCGTCAGAGCAGTTTGCATGTTTGAAGCTAATAAACAAATTATACTTTACGCACAGGAATCCAAATTTCACTTTTGTAATCTGCTTTTGAAGTGTCGGGACTTTCATTCCAAAGTATTTCAGGTCCAGCGGTGAATTCGTATCCAGATGTTGGGAACCATTCCCCGTAAATTTTCGCCCATGTTTCTTGAAGCGCATTGGGGAAAGCGCCTATTGCGCTGAAAACGGCCCAGGTAGACGCTTCTACTTGCAGAATGTCGTAATCATTCGGCACGGGCTTTGTTGTGGCCACCCCAATATACTGGTCTAACTCGCTGCCCTCAGCAGTACGTTCAGAAAAGTTCGCAGAGGCATTTATAATACCCATTGGCTCAAGATCGCACAGGCTTTTTAGCTCCGAAATTGCTTGGGGAGTGAGTTTTTCAACGAGCGTGTCTATTTGAGGATTTACCCCTTTGAATTGCAGGGTAACTCTCTTTTTGAAGCCAACAATTTGAAAAGGTTCTTTATCAACAATTCGATAATCCATTTCTATTCCTCCACTTATCGTTAATTGAAAGGTCATAGGCGGAAATGATTTAAGTTCGACATTTGATTTCCTCGCCTGAGATGGATTCACCCCATGTATGGCTTGAAATGCTTTACTGAATGCTTCGGGGGTTTCATATCCTAAAGATAGTGCTACATCTATAACCTTTTCTTTCTTTGAATGTAGGAGCATTGCCGCCAATGACAATCTCCTGCGCCGGATATATTCCCCAAGTGACATTCCGGCAAGAAATGAAAACATTCTGCGAAAATGATATTCAGAACACCCCGCAATTCGAGCCATTTGATTTGTGTCAATAGTGTCCATCAAGTTTTTTTCTATATAGGCCATAGCGTCATTAAATTGCTTTAACGCGTTCACCGTGCCCCCTCCTCTCGTGATAATAATACTAAAAAGACGCATTGCATACCTAATAATCTTGGTGCGAATTAGGACAGATTTAACCAGTAGGCAAAGGAAAAAATTTCAATTGTATTATACCATGACTGCTTATAACGATATAGGCTTGCTGAAGACATGAAAACAATCCAGGAAGTGTTCTTCCAAGATTATAATCCCTAATTATTGCATCAATCAAACTAACGATGAATAAGGTTTGAAATAATTGTTCGGTTATTCAGCAGCCCCTATATATTTTTCTGTCTGCTGGCTGCCTAGCTTGTTAGTTGGATATTCAAGTCTGTTTCTCTATGCGCCCTGACCATTGGCACAGGGATTTATCTAGGTAAAGCTTGATTCCTGCGCGCCGTGACTTTTGCTGTAGGAAAGCTGTCATTTCCCGCTCAAGAGGCTTTAAGGCCTGAGGCTGTTTCCAACGGCGGTTAATCTCGCATGACATGACGCCGTCGAGATAGTATGGGAGACTGCAATTGGCATGAGAAATATATGGCCTGATTCCGCTGCGAAAAGTCAATTTATGCATATGAACTTGAAATAAATCCCCACATTTTTATCGAAAGCATTCATATTTGACGCCTTGCGAGCCCCTTTTGATCCTAAAAGGGATGGTTCGTCCCCATTTTTTAGGCTATGAGTTTCTGCAGTGGAATCATGGCCTGCGTTCCGAAAGAATGGTTTTGCGCATCTTTGTTCAGTCAGCGTAATCAGGCGGCGCCGCCGGCCACACCGCCTATGCTCGCCTCACGAGTATGGTCGCTTCCTTTCGCTTTGATTAAACGTTTGCAGGTTTTACGGAACGATCTTTGACCTTCCGCAGACTCTTGGAATAAATCGAAAAATCTGGTAGAATACTTACAGCACGGTGATGTTTTTCACTTTGAATTTTGCCGCGTTAAGTTACCCGTGCGGCATTCCGTGAAGCAGTGCTAAACGCGATTGTTCACAAGCACAGGCAATCCGGTCCATATTCACATCTATCCGGATAAGGTACTGATTTACATTGATGGTAAATTGCCAGGCAACTGACGGAGAAAAATCTGTTTGCTCCGCATACGTCTATCCTAGATAATCCGCCATTGCGGGTGCGTTTTTTCGTTCAGGCCTGAGCGAAGCATGGGGACGCGGTACTGAAAGGATTACTAAGCTTGCAAAGAGTGGGGGAAACCGGAACCTTTTTTTGAAATTCGGTTTCTGAGAGAACCACACGCAAGAGAAAATATTGGAGATGATGGGAATCAATCTGACTATCAGCGCGAAAAGCATAGCGGAGAAAGTCGGAATCACACCGCGCAGCGTGGAAAAACATTCGCTCAGTAAAAAAGCGGGCTTGATCAAACGCATGGGTGCAGCAAGAGGCGGTCACTGGTTAGTGAAACCATATGGTACCGGGTTGGGGAAAATAGTTTTCAAATGGTTGCCTGCTTTCGATAAATTAATGTGTAAGGAGAGGATGACAGTGACTGAATCTTGGGCAGCTCAATATACCTTGGCTGGCCGCAGAGAATATCAAGAGCAGCCGGATCCTTATCGTAATTGCTTCCAAAGGGATCGAGACCGGATTCTCTATTCCACTGCCTTTAAGAGGTTGCAGTACAAAACTCAGGTCTACGTGGTACATGAAGCTGACTTTTACCGCACCAGACTTACCCACACGCTGGAGGTGGCGCAACATGCCAGGACGGTGGCCAGGGCTTTAGGCGCTAATGAAGATCTGACGGAAGCGATCGCCTTAGCGCACGATCTTGGCCACGCTCCCTTCGGCCACGCAGGTGAAGAGACTTTAAACGAGCTTATGAAAGATTACGGCGGGTTTGAGCATAATCTCCAAAGTCTGAGGATTGTAGATTTGTTGGAAAAAAGATATCCTAATTTTGACGGGCTTAACCTGACTTTTGAGACGCGGGAAGGCATAGCTCGCCATAATACGTCCTATGACAGCCCTCAGGATCTTTGCGAATTTATGGAAACTCCTCAGCCGGGAATTGAGGCGCAAATTGTCAATCTATCGGATCAAATCGCGTTCGTGACGCACGATCTGGAAGACGCGTTAGTGGCCAATTTGCTTTCGGAGGAGAGTCTCTGGGAGTGCCAGCTGACATTATGGGAAGAAATCCGCACCAGGCTAAAACGAGACGGCGTTTGGACAGGAGACGCGCAACTTCGGCGCCGGCAGCTTGTTCGTCATTTAATAGAGCTCTTTAACGTCGATTTGATTCAGGAAAGCAAGAAAGGCCTTTCCAGCCAAACCGCAGACGAGATTCGTCTGGCCCGAGACCCGGTGATCCGCCTTTCCGCTGCTTACCAACAAGCTCTGGAGACCTTGCGCGATTTTCTGTATAGAAAAGTATACCATCACCCTCTGGTATTGGTGATGGTATTTAAAGGCAGCCGCCTGCTGCGAGAGATGTTTCAGCTATTTCTTGCTGAACCCAGATTGCTGCCTTTGCCAACTCAACAGCGATGGGATCTTGCCGGCGACGAGCTTGAACAAAGACGCGTCTTGTGTGATTATCTATCTGGGATGACGGACAAATATGCTATGGAAACATCGCGGAAGCTGCTTGATCCTTACGAGAAAGTGTTGACTACTTTTGGTGCCTAGACCAAGGAAATGTTAAAGACAAGGTTGGGTATACTTTCAACCGGTCTGAGCATCCGGAAAGTCTCTACTTGGCAGTGCGGCAGAATTGGTTTTTGGCGTATTGTCGAAGGCGGGACGGCGGGAGCATTGCGTTTGCTGTCAAACTTATCGCCAATTGGTAAGAAACGCTATGATTGGACTACGGAGCGCGCGGCGGAGGTGGACATTATTATCCAGCGGAAAGGAAAAATCATTCACGTCCAGGTGAAATCTGCGGATAATGTCAAGGCTAGATGTCTAGCTGAAAACGCATAAGCCGGAATATGCCATCAGCTGTTGACAAAAAATTTGGCTTTGCAGATGGAAAGAAGACTGTTTCACTGTATGCGGCGTTTTGTATTCGAGGGATTCCAGCTTGCTGCCTGAACAGGCTTTCCGGCTCGAAAAAAGGCCGAGCGTTTGTGCAGCCTTGACTTGTCGGCGCGTCCCCGTCTAGATCTGAATAGCAGGTTGCTGCGCTGCAGAAAGCCACCCGGATAGGGTGGCTTAATTTGCTCTCGGTTTGCCGAAAAAGAAGACTCCTAAAGCCGCCGGCCCTACGTGGGCTGAAATGATAGGTCCGGCATAGTGGAGGAAGATCTCTTTAGGGTTTACTTTCTCCTTGATCATGTCGGCCAGA
>DIPB01000006.1:0-914 GCA_002426275.1 Firmicutes bacterium UBA5499 | reverse complement strand
TCATGTCGGCCAGAGTTTGGCCGTCCTCTGGACAGTCGGCGTGAGCGATGTAGATGCTTTCCGGTAGGGCTTTTTCAAAGGTTTCGGCTACCTTTTCCACCAGATAAGACAATGATTGTTTGCGTCCGCGCACTTTGGCGGGCGCATGGATCTGTCCTTTTTTATTTACGCTGAGGATTGGTTTGATGTTTAAAATGGAGCCTGCGGCAGCCAATGCTGCGGAGATTCTTCCGCCGCGTCTGAGAAAGTTGAGATCGTCCACTGTAAACCAGTGCTGGGTGCAGAAACGTTTTTGCACTAGTTTTTCGTAGACTTCCTGAATTGATTTGCCGCTTTGCTTCAGCATAGATGCGAACTCCACGAGCAAGCCTTGGCCGAAGGAGCCGCTGAGAGAATCAAGCACCAGTATTTTCTGTTTGGGATAAACAGCGGCGAGCTTTTCCGCCGCTATTTTCGCCGACTGGCAGGTTCCGCTCAGGGCGCTGGAAAAACCTATATAAATGAGATCTTGTCCTTTTTTAAGAATTGAAGAGAAAAGGTCTAAAAAGATTGCCGGGGTTACCTGAGAGGTGGCTGCCATCTGCCCGGAGCGGAGTTTCCGGAAGAAGGTTTTAATGTCCATTTCTTTCCCGCCAGGCAGATCATGATATTGCTTGTCCCCAAATGAAAACGTTAAAGGGGCCACTTGGATTTCGTTTTTTTCTATTGTCTCCGCGGGCAGATCATTTGAAGAATCAGTTACAATTACAAAGTCTCGCATTTGAAATGTTCTACCTCAACTTTCTTGACGCTCTTCTTGTGAATAGATTAACAGTTTTTAAGAAAAATGTAAAGATGAAAAGCGAAGAAGTCACGAAAATCAATTTTTATTTGTCATTAAAAGGGGCAACCTTTTATCAGATTCAAGTAAGCAA
>DIPB01000043.1:9657-10251 GCA_002426275.1 Firmicutes bacterium UBA5499 | reverse complement strand
TGCTGTAATTCAATGAGTTTCTCATAAAGCTGCTTGGTGTTCAGACAGTCATCTGTACTGCGATGTACGCAGTTTTTCTCTATGCCAAAGTAGTCAAGAAGCGTTGTCAGTTTATAATTCTTTACATCATCTATCAAACGCCGGGCAAGTGTCAACGTATCTACATATTTGTTCGAAAACAAAGGCAGAGAACAACGTTCACAGGCGGAACGTAAGAAGCCATAATCGAAATCAGCATTATGAGAGACAACAGGCAAGTTACCCGCGAACTCTAAAAACCCAGGCAAGACGTCAGTAATCTCTCTTCCTTCGCGTTCAAGCATCTCATTTGAAATGCCTGTCAACTCTGTAATAGAAGGCGGGACAGGGGCCTTAGCTTTCACAAAAGCATGAAATTCTGCCTTGATCTCCCTTTCTTCAATTTTAAGCGCACTGATTTCAATTATTTCATGCTTTTTTGCTGAGAGGCCTGTCGTCTCAACGTCTAAAATGAGATACTTTTCCGGAGATGACTTATGCTTGTGCTTAGATATCTGTCGCGCTTTCCGCATTTGGGCGGCTCGGCTAAATCCCATACGGAGTTCGCCTAACTTT
>DIPB01000043.1:8060-9538 GCA_002426275.1 Firmicutes bacterium UBA5499 | reverse complement strand
AAACCCGTCGAAATTAATAGGCTCCCAACTGGTATTGTGAACGCGAAAATCCATATGTTGTTCATTTTTAGCGCTAAAGACCATTGTCGCCTTCCCAGACTTAACGTTTTCGAGTACCCTTTTCCATACCTCATCACGTACTCTGGCACTTACTTGTCCGACATAAACGCCTGTATTTACCTCCTGTAGCCATTTAGTAAGATCTCCACGCAGCGAGGGGGGACAATCTGTCAGCGTAATAACAATCATCTTTAGTCCTCCAGAATCTCGCCATATCCAACTTCTAGCTGCTCATCATCTGTCTGCTCAAATTCCTTGCCATAAGAAACTCCATGAGCAATGATACCTATTTTATCATCCCATAGATGGAGGACGTCTGTTTCAACCTCTTCTTCAGCAACCTCATCGCCCAACAAAAGCGATCCGATATCCTTTACAGTCCGCTCCAGAACATGTCCATCCAAAAATGCGTCGCGCACTCTATGTCTTGTGGCTGGACCAACATCATCAGGCTGTTCCGCCGCAACTTCAAAGGCAATGGGGATAGTAATATCACCTTTATAGAGATCTGCGATATCATAGACAAATGAAAGCTCATGTCCTGTATGCACAAAACCCAAACCTGGCGAACAGCCTATTGCTACAATAACGCTATGCACAAGGCCATACAAACACGAATGTCCGGCAGAGAGCGCCATATTCACCGCATCGCTACCGTCATAGTTATCTGGATCATATTCTCGTCCATTCCACGGGACTCCTGTTTCTTTTGAAGTGCGACGATAAACAGAACGAATTCGTGAGCCTTCTCGCCCACGCAGTTGCTGCATGGTCAAAGATGAAACGTCTTCATTGGGAAAGCGCATCTGATACATCTGCCGAGCAACGGCAACACGTGTCCGTACATTGGAAACAAGTTGCGCTTGACGTATTAGTAAACGTGAAGAATGCGTCAGCGGATAGCCATGCGCGTAATATCGCACGCCCTGCTCTCCAGTCCAGATGACGCAGATCCCGGAATTTCCAATCAATTCCATGGCTCGATGTGAAACGTTCGTGCCAGGTCCCAGCATTAGTACGCTGAGCGCCGCCGCCGGAACGTGAACAGTACCGCGTGCGTCCGTTACTGTGATCGCTCCATCCTGCCGGTTTACCAGACAATGTTCAAGATATAGAAAAGACATCCTGTCTCTAATTTGCGGTAACGCCTGCAGCTTCGGCTTTTCAATTCCAGGGATCTTCTTACCCATCACAAACGCCTTCAGCGCGGACAATCGTCAGCAAACCGCAACCATACGCCTTTGCCCTGCCAATACCTGATAAAAGCGTTCGCCTGAAGCGTTCAAGATCAGAGATGGTCAATATCCCTTCAAATGTGGCAGTACGCAACGTCACTTCGCCTTTACCGCCATTACCCTTACGAAATTTTTCCCACTGCGTATGTACCACATCGAATGCTTCTTCCGCCAGTGTGAAGC
>DIPB01000043.1:444-7922 GCA_002426275.1 Firmicutes bacterium UBA5499 | reverse complement strand
CCTGTAGTTATATGAGCAAACACCTTGCCACGACCGGAAGATTCTGCTTTATCCCTAAAACTACTGTGCACGGGATTAGCGCATAGACGAAACCGCCAAATCTGTCCAGCTCGCAGCCTTTCCAGCAACGGATCATATTCTTTAGTCTCCCACTGCCTCTCCGGGTAGCCGAATTGTTCTGCTAAATGCGAGAAGTAAGGCTTCTCAGGGCTAAGCACCAAAATATAACAAGCGTCGCCAAGATAATCAATGCGCCAAAGGTTACGTTGTCTATCCCCCGTAAAGCTTTGCTCTACCGCTCCATGCAGCAATTGCGGCGAGGCAAGGGCGCGCATCGTATCTCTTCGCTTCAGATCCAGCTCAATCCGCGATAAGTACATTAGCTATCCACCCCCAATTCTATCATGGGATCGTGGTTTGTCGGAGGCTCCGGTACACCGGAAGCAATTATAACCGGCTCAAGTTCAGAAACCATACGAAAGCCGAACTTCCGACAGGTCTGAGCAAAAGAGATGGGCACATCCCGCTGGAAAAATCCATTTTTCTCTTTTGAACCGGCATCCATCACAATACGCAGGCTGCCTTCGGAAGCTGTGTCTTGGCGAGGACAATAATTGACCTGCCAAGGTTCTTCTCGCAGTGCCTCCAAAAGAGTTTTACCAGACCGAATCCCCAGCAAAAGCCTGCCCTCCGGAGGACAGGAACGCCTTCCCAAAAACAGCGGAAATCTGGGGCGCCGCAAAGCAAACTCAATCTCTCTCAGCAGCTCCTCATCCCCCTCAAGTCCAGCCAAAAAAACCGCGTTCATCAGATAATAGCGATTTGTGACATACGGTTTCGAGCCTTTTACAGTATGATAATCTCTCAGCAGCATGCCCTCTCTGTCAACGCGAACTCCGAAGCGTAGTTCCTCTAAATCCTTTATGCTTTCGTTGCGCCGCCTCCCCAAGGCGGCGGCAATCAAACCAATAATGCCGCTTTTGGAAGGAACGCGTTCCGTGTTGCGCCGGTTTTCATATTTTGAGTCCACTCCCCACGACTGCAAGGGCGCGGCCAGACGCAACAGCAACGTACTCATCGTATATCCCCGCCATTTCCCAGACGGCTGGAAAGCTCCCCAGTCAGCCTGCTCAACAGCTCCTCCAGCGGCAAAACGTCTCCTAGCTCTGACCAAACATCTCCAGTCACCAAAGAAATCTCAGGATTCCCCAGCCAATTGTTATATACATTTTTGGCGTGTTCGATGAACGCCTTCGCCGAAGCGGCCAGATATCCTTCGTCGTTATTTCTTCCCGCTCGCACTGGTCGCTCAAAGGCGCCGACAAGATTTATGGGCTGATCTGTCCTGAGCGTGACCAATACCGCATCCGGTAAGGTACGATTGGCAAAAGTATTTTGCTTGCCAGTGGGCATGGAACACACGAACGCTCTAATAAAACCGCGAACAGCGTTCGGCGTTTCCTCCTCCAGTTGTTGAAACAATTCATGCACGGCAACGGTCGCGTAACGGTAAAGCGTTGAAGAATTGAACTCCACAGTGCCAATATGACCGGCTCCGGCGTTGTCTCCCGGGGCAAGATCGTCCACAGCGGTAAAGTAGTCGTATTCGTTGCTGACCTTATGCGTGGAAATGCTGTGGGCGATCTGCGCGCAGGCATCGGTATTCAACGATGGGTCGTCGGCCACCATACGACCGAAAAGGGCAACATCAATGCCCGGCGACTGCTTCAACGCTTGGTGTGCTTTTTCCTTGGCCTCTTTCGCCGGTTTCACTTCTACCGTTTTTGGATCTTCCTGGGTCAATTTAGCCAATGCTTTAGCCTGCGCAACACTCATGAAAAACAACGCATCCGTTCCATTCTCCGGCGATTTGATTTTCAAGCCGGAGGTTTCCAAAATCCTTTGCGCCGTCTGTTCTGGATCCGTGCCGCCCAGTTTCTGAATCTCTCCCGCCACCAAGCCAACAATGTGTTTAGTGCGAAGCCCTAAATCTTTAGCAGGAAAAATATCTCTGAACATATCGCGCACTGCTTTCTTCCAACTTTGCGAAGACACCCGCGCCCGGGTCGCACCGCCGTACACGGCTGTCTTGGGGCTGCCGGTATCATCTCGATTGATACAACTTGGCGGTACGGTCTGCAAAACGTGCACATCAACATAGATTCTGTCCTTAGTCTGCATGATTATCATCCTTTCCAGCGTTGTTATTCTTAGCGCTTGAGAAACGGTAAAAATCCCTTCCCCAGCGCAGCCGCACGGAATCTCTGGCTTCAGGAAACTGAAACCAGTACAGATCCTCTGTCAAAGCAGGATAATCCAACGGGATATCCTGCGCTTTCAAAAGCTGAATCAACCCTCGCAAATGATGAGAAATTTCTTCCAGACTGTCAGCTGTAGCAGCCGCGTCAAAACGTCGCTTGATCCTTGTTTCTTCATCATCTGTGATCAGCTTCCGGACGGAACTGCCGAAGGGCTCTCCATCTTTGCTCATACACTGCTTTTTGAGATCTATCCCCTGTTGATGTAAGGCAAAAAGGGTCAACGACGTATGTACTGCCCATTCTCCCCGGCTGGGCTCGCCTCCGCGGCCAAGCAACGCCTCCGGCAACCCGTTAAGCGTAATCTCCCAAAGCTCCGGCGTGCTGCCGGGGACTTTCCCGATTCCGCGTCTCAGTTTGGCCAGCATAGCTCTGACTGCATTTTCATTGGTACTCTCTGAGAGCCGGTTAATTTTGTACTTGACAAAACGACCCGCCTGTTTTGCTTCGTCATTCACTTTCAACTACCTCCTTTCTTTTTTCCCTGCAGCTTCTAATAATTGCCTACTCGAAGTATAGTACAAAAAACGATTATACTCATTCGGCGTCGCATGTCCGTCTCGTCCCACAAAAGCCTGCGGTCCGGCCTGAGTGACCAGTTCCCTGCCTAAAGCGCGCACGATGCCCACCTCTTGCTGCCACCACTGATCGCAAACCGTGTTCATGCTGCCCCGCTCTGGATCAATTCCTTCCAGCCAGCGGCGAAACGGAATATCCAGACGAAAGTAGGCCTGTTCCCTGGCAATACTTCTGGCGCCGCTGCCATCAGCGTTACCGGCCGCCAGAGCAAGATTTTGCGCTAGGTATCCAGCCTGTCTGACCAGTTTTTCCGTAAGTTCAATCTCCCCAACGATGCGATTGACCCAATCGCTGCCGAGGCTTGTTAAAAGACCGGCGTTGAAAGAGAGTGAATCGCCAAACACGTCATCCGCGAAAAAATCTTTATCTCCATACTTTACGGAAGCGGTTTGAAAGCGAAAATGCGAACTTGCAATCAAGTTTTCTTGTTTTAGCCTGGAAACCCACCTCACAACCCCTGGGGGACGACTGCTACGGCCTTGCCCCATCAGCGCAGAAAAATCCCTCCAAAACTGACGCGCTGGATCGTGTCGCTTGGGATTTAATAGCGGGGGGTCGGATTCTTTCTTGGCATCGTTCCTCCACAAAGTCATCTGCTCGGAAAGCGCATTTTCTTTTGGAAAAAAATCGCCGCCCAGCAGTACATATCCGACCACAAAATTCTCCTCTCGTCGCAGCAACAGGCGGCGAGATTGCAGCGTTAAAAGCTCAGAGAGATTGTCTGGAATCGTAATTTTCGTGCGCTCAGCTGCTTTGACTATTTCCGCTTCCCAGACAGGTTTCTCCACGCCCCAAAGCTCATCTGTGCCGTCTTTGAGCAGGACGAGATTCAACAATAGAGTTTCAAACAGGTTCTCTCCTACAGCTGCAATCAGCCCCAGCTTTCCAAGCCAGCCCGCGCCGGGACTGGGAAGGTCCTTTCCTACACGCTTGGCAGCAGTATCGTCAAATGCATTAACGTAAAGCAGCCAGCGGGCTGCCTCAGGGTAGCTCAGAGCGCCTTTTTCTTCTTTGGTACGCGATGGGAAAAGCCTGACTTTATTATTGCTCTCCGACAGCTCTCCGTTCATTTTCGAAGCCTTATACTCGGTTCCTTTCTCCAGACTGACCACCTGATAGAACGGACGTTCCGGATGAAAGAGCCAAAAGCGATCTTCGTAATGCAAAAGATAGTCTTCGATGATTGGCATGGGAAACGCACCATTGTCCCGCAAAGCTTTCCAGCGAGACAGCGCCATGGTTGGCGTCGCTGATTCTAAATCTAATGGCGCCCAAGTTCCATCTAGATCATAGCGGCCAAACACCGCGTGGAGAATTGCCAACAACAGTCTCAGCACAGCCATATCCTGGGTTGGCAGTTCTCCTGCCAAACAGTTAAATTCCGGCGCGCGCCGAAACAGCTCCAACAGTGAAACCTCCTCAGTCACGCTGTCCGGTTTCATTACCAAGATCCACGGTTCATGAAGAAGATTAAATTCTTTTTCAGGCATCCTGCTCCTCCTTTTCGTATAATAGTCCATACTCTCGATCGTATATCAGAAGGTAACCGCACAAACTTGCGGAGCATTGCTCATCCAAAATCAGAAACAACTCCCCCTTGAGCCAGACTGATTGCTGCCATTGTGGAATCCATTCACTGTTCACTTTCTCCAACTCTGCTATGGTTCTGTCAATCATCCAAGGCGCGCAAAGTGCGCGTGGCAAAGTAAGTCTTTGACGTGCCAGGGTTTTGGCTAAAGTGCTCTTTGGTACTTCGTTGGGCGAAATTTCGCCTCCATCGTTTATCCATGGCAGAAAGCAAAACCGTCCGTTACTTTTTTGGCGTATCACCAAAACTTCAATTGATTCGTCAGAATCGCGGACAGCGGCTTCTCCTTGCCTGTCTGAGACATCGGTATCCAACCAGCCCACTAAATTCTGCATAGCGCCGGGCCACACATTTTCAATCCGAAAATCTCTGGCTCGTTTTTCTTTGTCTGCAATCAAATTATCCCATTTTTTCTTCGCCTCCTTATATTCTGACGGTTCAGGAGAAAGCGCTACGCTTTCATCGTAGGTGTCCTGTACCAACTGCGGGATATCCAGCGGCAAGAGAAGTCGCTGGGGAAGCAGCGTCTTTGTGCGCATAAGCAGATAATCGCCGTAAATCTTTTCCGTGCCCGGTTCAAACCCGTCGTCTTCTGAGCTTATCACCAGGCAACATGCAGTACTTAATTTCTCAGGCCTCTTTCGCTCATGCCGGTGCAAGCGCCCAATGCGCTGAAGCAATAAGTCCATGGGACAAAGATCGCTCAAGAGGACATCGAAATCTATGTCCAGCGACTGCTCTAAAACCTGGGTACCGACAACAATCAGTTTTGACGGGCGATGCTTAACTTTGCTGGGTTTCCCCAATTCTCCCAGCAGAAGCTGCTCTTTTTCGGCACGATCCGGCGCCAGAAAGCGTGAATGAAGCAGCCGCACAGTTTCATCGTCAAAGCGGGCACGCAATGTCTTCGTTAATTCCTGCGCCCGCTTAACAGTATTGACGATCACCCCCGCGCAGCCGCCTCCGGAGAGCAACTCGTCCAGCTTGTCCGCAATGGAATCTTCCGTGATAAAATCAATTCGGACCTCCTTGGGAGCGTCACCCGGAGAAACAGCTTTTTGCTTAACTTCGCCGCCATCCGTATATGTGAGCTGCGGATAAGCGCGGCTTTTGACCCATTCCGGAAGTTGAGCCAAGGCGCTGACGTTCCTACCCAAGGGATCGTTTTGGGGTTTAGGCGCAGAGTTTTTGTTCAGATAAGCGTCAATAACAGCCTGCCGCTTTTGCGCGGGCAAGGTTGCCGAAAGAACGATCACCGGCACCCGATACGCGCCGAGCCAATTCAGCGCTCTGTTAAGGTATTGCCCCATGTAGGCATCGTAAGCGTGACATTCATCAATAATGACAACTTTATCAGCCAGGCCTAGGTGACGCAGCATCACGTGTTTCTGCTTGAGAGCCGCCAAGAGAAGCTGATCAATTGTCCCCACAACCATATCCGCAAGCAAAGATTTTTTCTGACCGTCGAACCATTCGTGAACAACCGCGCCTTCCTCTTCCTGGTCTTCGCCCACATTCACGCTGCCCCCGAAATGCTTCAGCGCCTCATATTCTTCGTTGAACTGCGCCTTTCCGTGCGCCAGCTTGATGGAACACTTCTCGTCCAGCTCCAAATTTTTTATCCACTCAAGGATCCGAGGGAAAATACCGTTCGAAGTCGCCTGCGTGGGGAGAGCAAAAAATATCCCTGTACGCTTTGCCTTATTGGCAAAAATCTCGGCACAGACCAACGCTGCTTCCGTTTTCCCGGCGCCCATGGGCGCCTCCAGCACAAGAATTCCGGGTTCATTAACCGCGGCAGCAGTTTGCGCTACAGCTTCCTGCAATACTCTAGGGGTAAAAGCAAAACGCTCTCGATACAAGTCTTTGCTCATCCACACGTTGCCGGCATTCCAAGGCTTGGGTAAACTCAATTGTTCCCACGCGCTTTTATCGCGCGTCTTCATGTTAAGGCATTGCCGTGGTGCCTCTGCCGGGCGTATATAAGGAAAATAGCTTTCATTGCTGGCAATCCAGTCAGCCATCACAATCAATCCGCTCAATAATACTTGCGCCGCCATATTGGGTTTTGGGATTTCCTCAAGGCATGAAAACCCTGCCAGATCCAACGCAAAAGAGAGCAATTCGCGCTGCACCGCAGTCCACGCATCTTTCCCTTCTTTCTCCAAATGATAATTAAAGCCATAAGTTCCAAGCCCGCAGCGATCAATACCTGATAGCTCCGGCGGTTTGCCATGATGAGAGCCAAGGATGGCAGCCACGTTTCTATTGCAGCCGGCATGCTCAAGCAAAACTTCAGTCGCCAGAGCATGCGGTGTCTTATTGGCATCCGGGAAATCACGATATGGCCTAATTGGTAATCCAGCGGCCAGCAATTTTTCCGCTATTTGTTCATCCAACTCGCGACAAAGCGGACGAGCCTGCTTGGACTCAAAAACTGGCGTGGCCTTCCCCAGATCGTGAATGGCCGCCAAAAAAACGATGAGTTGCTCCGCGCAGTCTTCTTTAGACAGTCCCTCGCTAATTGCTTGTTTGACGCCGTCAGACAGCCAGCAATTCCATAATTTCTTTACGACAAAAACAGTGTCCGTCAAATGAGCCGTTAAAGGCAGCCAAAGCATATTTCCATCTTGATTGAACTTTTTCGCCCAAATGCTTTGTGCTGCTTGAGAAAGAATTTTCAAAAGCATCCCCCCAAATATTTGCAATCCCTAAACTCATAAATAAGCGAAAACTCCCCTTCCAGCGCTGCTGAGCTAAAACAGCATGTCCAGCAAATACAAAACCGCCGCCGAAAAAACTGACAAATCCGGCAGAGCGTAGCTTCATTCGTGAAAGATATAATCCATATCTTTTTCCCAATCAATTCCTGGATAAGAGAGACAAGGCGCCTCAAATCTTCCTCAATGATTCCATTATAGCAAATCGGTTTTTTGACAGTTGCATAAAGATCCTAGATCCGTGAAAGCCTTGAAAACAGGGCTTTTTTTGAT
>DIPB01000043.1:0-243 GCA_002426275.1 Firmicutes bacterium UBA5499 | reverse complement strand
AGGCATGCTAAATTGTGCATCAAACAATGTCTGAATATTAATTTCAAAGGATTGTAATTACTTCTTGCCGAATGACTCACTATTACTAATAGGATCGAGGCTATCTCATGAGATTGAAAATCTCTATACCAGGACAGATTTCACAGACAGTCTGCACGAAGCGTTTGGATTCCGCACTGACTTGCAGATAGTAACCAACAGGGAGATGAAAAAAATTATTACCAGTACCAAATCATAGAAAAT
>DIPB01000074.1:4548-4976 GCA_002426275.1 Firmicutes bacterium UBA5499 | reverse complement strand
TTCCAGCTGATCCATTTGAAGGCTGCTGCCTGCACCTTGGCCGGACTCTTTGGATTGAGAATGTAATAGTTGCCGCCCATCTGGTTGGCGCGGCCCGCGGGACCGGCGGGCAGAAGCGCTACGCCTATGTCCTCCAACTTCATGCCGTATTGATTAACCAGACCGGGGATTCTGTCTTGGGCCGCAAACATCATCCCAATCTGAGCGCTGCCGAAGCGGGCCGACAGATCCCCAGATGTAGACAAAAGCGTTGTTTGCAGCACATTGTGCCGCCAGCGCAAGTCCCGGATGAACTCCATGGCTTCCACCGCCTCTTTACTGTCGAACACCGCCTGCCAGACGCCGTTCTCTTCCCGCTCAAAATCTCCCCCAGCCTGCCAGACCCAATTGAGAAAGCCCCAGCCTGCTTCCGCGTCTTTACCCATGAT
>DIPB01000074.1:0-4351 GCA_002426275.1 Firmicutes bacterium UBA5499 | reverse complement strand
CCCTGGGCGTCTGTGAGGCCCGCTTCCTGGAAGAGCTTTTTATTGTAAAGCAAACCCATCATATAGCCGTCGATGGGCAGGGCGTAAGTGTGTCCTTTTCTGATAAACGGCGCTAGCACATCTTTGTTCACCTGGTCTTTATACTGCCATTCTGCCAGAAAATCCGTCAGATCCAACGCATAGCCGCGCTCGATCAAATAACCTTCGGTCGCCGGAAGCCTGATCGCGTCTTCCGCCGTGCCCCCCGCCATTCTGGTGGTGAAGCTGTCCGGCGCGTAACCGTGACTCGTCCATTTAATTTCAATCTCCGGATAGACTTTATTGAAGCGGGCTATGTCTTCTTTCAGCCGCTGAACCGCGATCTTATCTGTCTCTACGGGTCCGTCATTCACCGTCACGACGATTTTCTCTTGGCCTCCCGCTGCTTTCTGCGGGCCGTCCCGTTCGACTGTCAAGACGCCAATGACCGCCACAGCCAAAACCGCCGCCAAAGGCCACCATTTTTTCATGCTGTTCCCTCCTTCGTCAGTATCCACCAGTAACCTTGCTCTCTTTAGCTTCTCCGTTTACCGGCCAATCTCCGCCCAAATTTGCGCCTTCAGCCGCCTGGTCACAGCTACGCCTAACTATCCAGGAAAGTATAGCTGCTGCATTCTCAGCACTCTGATCACCTCCCGCGCAACCACGTTATTTATAGAAAAATCATACTGGCAAATGTATCTGTTAAATATTTATCTAACAAATTGAAATCGCGCTTTTCATACGCTATGCCACGCGAAAACATAGGAGCCCGTTTGCGATCTCCCAGCCTCCTGAGGTTACGCAGTTGCAAAACCACAAGATTGTCGAAGCTTCAATTTAACGGGCATGATCTTCCGTTCCGCGGCCGCAAGGTTTTCCATCTCCCGAAACAGCAAATTCGCCGCCTCAGTACCCATTTCTTCGATGGGAGAGTGGATTGTGGAAAGCGCGGGATAAATCATCGCGCTGGTGGGCAAGTCGTCATGCCCTATGACGGCAACCTGCTCCGGAATCTTGATTTTATTATCCTGCAACGCTTTGATGGCGCCTATGGCCATAGCGTCGTTATAAGCGGAAACTGCCGTCGCCTCAAAATCCCCGGCTAAGAATTGCAGCATTCCCTGATAACCGCCCTCAAAACTGGCTTCCTTTTCCAAAATCAGTTTAGGATTAATCCCTATTCCGCATTCGGCCAACGCCTTCTGATAACCGGCATAGCGATCTTGCGAAGCTATATAATTCAGCGGCGCGCTCAAATAAGCGATCTTTTTGTGGCCTAACCGCAGCAGATGTTTAACCGCTAAATAGATCCCTTCCACATTATCGGTATCAACTGTGGAAATCGGCAGGTTCGTGGGAATTCTCCCGATCACCACCGCCGGAATCTTATATTTTAAGATCTCGAAAAACAAGCTGGTATTATCGCTGGGATCCAGAATGATCGCTCCGTCGATGGCGTTTCTGCGGAACAGATCCACAAGCAAATTGTTATGCTCCGCAGCCTCGCAGGTTGGGATCAAAGTGACGCTGTAGTTTTTATTTTTGGCAACCTCAAGGATCCCTTGCAGCAAAACCGGATTGAACTGATCCACGGCGGTTAAGCCTTTGCGCTCCGTCATGGTAACTCCGATATGGTAAGAGATATTGCTGACAAAATTCTGCGCCAACATGTTGGGATAATAATCAAGTTTTTGAATGGCAGACTCAATCTTTTTTTTGGTCTGCTCGCGGACGGGCTTATTATTCAATACTCTTGAAACGGTTGCAGGGCTCACCTTCGCTAAGCTCGCAACATCGCGTATTGTAGACTTCATCTCAATTCTCCTCGTTTATTGAAAATGTTTTTATTTCTCCATCTGTGTATAATATACTCCGTTTTTGAAAGAATTCCTGCCATATTTAACGTGAATTTAAACAATTTTTTCTTTTTCTGAATTCATGAGTTAAAACGCCTGCTAATCGCACCGCTGCCAAACTTTATTTTTCTTCTCTTCGTCATTGCCGTTTACGTTACCGCAAAAAATTCGCAACATCTCAAATCGCTTAAACCAGGCTCACCCCTAACTAATCGCGGATCATTGCGGGGACGATTGTGAAACTGCAAGACTTAGCGTTATTACGGAAAAAGCAAAAAACAGACTAGGAAAACGGATCGAGATTTTATCTTAATGGGTAAGCAATTGTAAAATTGCCGCAAGAGCTTCTACGCATCCTATCGGCAAGCCTATTCATGTTAATACAGGGAAATCGCATCGGCTCTATTCTTTTTTAGGATTTCACCGTTAAGGGATCGAAAACCGCCTCCAGCCTCTCCGCTGTAACTTTGCATGCCATAGAAAAATCCCCCCTAAGTAAACTTTTCTTCTTTCTTCGTCTACTTAAGGGGGATCATGCCATCGGAAGAGGCAGTCTTTTTTGTTATTTGATTCTGATCACCTTAAAATCATCGTTCTCCACGGTCAGCTTGAATTCCGCGCCGCACTTGGGGCAACGCAAAGTTTGTCCGCTCCGAGGATTTACCCCCCAATCCATTTCCCAGCCGCACAGCTCGCACAGGTTAGTGAACGGGAATTTGCCGTCTTCGATCTCCGCGATCAAGGTCTTGAAGAGATTTATATGTCCGTACTCGGCTCTGGCCAATTCCAAAAAGACCTTTTTCAATTCTGGATCTTCAGCTTCTTTTGCATATCTGCCGTAAGTTGCGGCCGCTATTTCCTCAAAGGCCAAATCTTGACGCAAGAACATTAAAGTTGTGGCCCAGCCGTCGACCTTTTCCTTGGAGACGTTTTCCCGCAAGATCTTCAGCGCGATTTCAATGTGATCGCCCTCGTTGCGCCTGACGCCTTCCAGAAGGCCGAGCAGGCGGGGCTGATCCAGCTTTTCCATCTGCAGACCGTACCGTCTGTTGGCGCCGTATTCCAAGTTCAATGTGTCGGTGACAGAAGCTAATTCCTTCTCTGTGTATCCCATTTATTTCCTCCGTAGATATTCTGCATAAGTGAGAGGCTTCCCATCCCTCTGTACCTCAGAGGAAAGCACCTCTCCCAAAAAGAGAGTGTGCGTTCCGCACTCCAGTCTTCCTTGCACCCGGCACTGAAAAATGGCGAGCGCCCGGGTCAGAAGAGGGAGCCCCAGGTCTGAGAGCCGATATTCCACATCTGCAAATTTATCGAGATCCCTGCCGCTTTTGAAACCAAAGTGTTTAGCCAACTCAATGCCATCTTCAGCCAGAACGCCGATGGAAAACAGACCGCTCTCAGAGATGAACTGATGAGTATAGCGATCTGTTCCGATGCCAATCGCGATTTGCGCCGGTTCGCTCGTGATCTGAAAGACCGTGTTCGCGCATTGCCCATTGATCTCCGTCCCGCGCTCGCTGGCCACAATGTAGAGGCCGTAGCTGAGGGTATGCAAGGGCTTTGGCCTGCGCGCGCCGGGGTCTGCCGGCAAAAGCTCGAAAGCTTCGGGCCCCGCCCCGCAGAGCGGACACTTCTCAGGAGGCGCGGGTCCGATGTGGACGTAGCCGCAAATCGTGCAGCGCCACCTTTTTTCTTGTTTTAGCTCCATTTGCCCTTAGCGACGTGAGTGGCGATTTCTGCCAATGACATCTGGCGAAGTTTCCACGCTTGCTCCTGAGCGTTCTTGAAGACGATTAAGCAGCCTGGATCCAAATTGTCTTCGATTCCCTGGGCGGCGACATCCAATACCTGCTCCAAAAGAGAATTCAACGCGATGTGCAGATTATTGCTCTTCCGTGCCCGCTGCACAAGCTGCGCCTGATCTGCCGACAGCTCCACGAATTTTTCCTTGGGCGCGCCGCACTTGGGACATTTCTCCGGAGGCTCGTCCCCGTCATACTTGTAGCCGCAAACGCTGCACTGCCAGATTTTCATCTTCCCACCCCCTAATAATTTTCCGGTTTTACCTGGAAAAAGGCTTGCGGATGACGGCAAACCGGGCAAACCGCAGGAGGCTCGGTTCCCTCGTAGACATAACCGCAGTTGCGACACTGCCAGCGTACCTTGGTTTCCTTCTTGAATACTTTCCCTTGCTCCACGTTATCCAGCAAAGTCAAATAGCGCTTTTCATGCTCCGCTTCCACTGTGGCCACCTTCTCAAAGAACGCGGCGATCTCCGTGAAGCCTTCCTGCTGGGCTACCTCGGCGAACTCTTTATACATTTTCGTCCATTCGTAATTCTCGCCATTGGCCGCGTCTCTGAGATTGGCCTTGGTGTCCCCGATGCCTTCCAAAAACTTATACTCCATTTTGGCGTGCTCTTTCTCATTGTCAGCGGTCTCCTGGAAGATGGCCGCGATCTGCTCGTAGCC
>DIPB01000076.1:3917-5239 GCA_002426275.1 Firmicutes bacterium UBA5499 | reverse complement strand
GGGTATTGATTATTCTGTTAACATCACCGGGACTTAGCTCGCCTATGAATGATAACGTAAGGTGAAAGCCTTCCTGTCTCGTCCAGGAGAGATTGGGAAACTCCCTCTTGAGGTGCAGCTGCACCTCTAAAACATGCGCCTTTGCTTCGGAAGTGAGCCCGACGGCAACAAAAATTCTCATCATTTTCTCCTATGGCCGACAATTTTTACAGGGCCTGTACCCTTTGACCACGGCTTCTGCTCTCGTTGGGAAAAAAATCTTGTTTTTAGCAGCCATTTTAGCTGCTGATGGGCAGCCTTCCTGGTGAAAGATTTTGCTGTTTTTATTCCCTATGTAGCTGTGGGATACAGGTTTCACCTTGCCTGAATACGCAGTCAGCCAGAGGCACGCGATATTATGAATGGCCTCGGCGAATAGCGCGCGGGTGACGCCCCGCACTTGGCTATATCCTTCGCCGCCGCTAAACGCTTTACCCACTGCCCGATAACTCTTATTTGCCACCACCACAGCCCCTAAAACCAATGACTCAGGCGCTGTGATCATCTGGGGCGTTTTTGGGGTAGGCTTCCAAGAGACCAAATCGCGCTCCGCAGCCTGCTCATAGGCGCTGTGATATTTGTCTTCTCGCGGATCGTCGCCGCTTGTATGGAGGGGATTATGCAAATCAGAGACGTAATGTGACAGCACGCCCATTTCAAAGGCAATTTCAGACTGTCGGGCCTTCTTTCGCACTAGG
Source organism: Firmicutes bacterium UBA5499 (assembly GCA_002426275.1). Taxonomy (GTDB): domain Bacteria; phylum Bacillota; class DTU084; order DTU084; family DTU084; genus UBA5499. Next base: position 4,502 of record DIPB01000076.1, on the reverse strand, counting down.
CTTTGCACCCGCGCCAGCTGAGCGGCGCAAGTCTTCAAACCGCCGCCGTATCTATTTTTGGGATGGTAAACGTGGTTTAGAAAATCGTGGAACTCCCTATCCGGCGCAACTGCCCCTCGCAGCAAAGCTTCCCGCTGGGTACGCAAGATCTGACCCAAAGTGCCGGACATGCGTTCCGCAGCCAAGCCGGCGGCTTGGCTGTGGCTATTGCCTGTCCAGGCGAATGTACTGGGAAGCAAGCACAGAAAAAGCAAAAGAAAAAGCCGCTGCCGCCTCATGCTTCCTCACCGCAGGCAGGACAGTAGATTGTGGCTTGATACCAGCATCCACGACGGGTCTCATCGCGATGGAGTTCAAGCATCAATTCCGCTCCGCAGGCAGGACAGACTAATCTGTCACAGCTTGAAACCTCTCGCGCTAGTTTAGGATAATCAACATCCGGACGAAGGTAGACCCTAAACATAATCTCTCCCTTCAATAGGAAAAAGACTTGGATCTTGATGACCCAAGTCACGGCTGCCGTATTGGTGGACCTGAGGAGGATCGAACTCCCGACCTCTGCGATGCGAACGCAGCGCTCTCCCA
>DIPB01000076.1:2951-3794 GCA_002426275.1 Firmicutes bacterium UBA5499 | reverse complement strand
ATGCGAACGCAGCGCTCTCCCAATCTGAGCTACAGGCCCGTTTTTTCTTATTATACCCTGCAAAACCGATGCTGTCAATCACCTAGCGACCTTTTCTCCCGCCCCGGGACGACTAATTCTCTCTCTGAGCGGACAAATTAGGATAATTGCGTTTTTTTCTGCCTGTAATGCCAAAAAAGTTTACTCTAGAATAAACTGAATCAATAACTTAAGTAAAGACTTCCACTCAGGCTTTTGCTCACGCAGAATAATCCAAGCGGTTCTCTTATAGTCCTGTCTCTGCCAAGATCAGACGTTCAGCCTTCTCCAATAGTCGATAATAGCGTTTTTGATGCTTTCAATTACTAATTTAAGACAAGGTTCATAGAACGAGCCTGGCCACTGAAAAATTTTGCGCAAGTCGCAGGTGGAAAGTTGCATTAGCTCTTGAGTGTTTCTCCCGATCACAAATAAACTTGCATAGCTAGCGGCGGCAATGGCCTGCGGTCTGCCTTGAATCAGATAGCTGGCTTGTTTGACAACATCGTCTTCAATATAAAGGAAAAACTGCAGATAATTACCTACTCCCGGGCTGCCGCTTTCACCGATCCCATTAGCGTTTGCCAGCACGCCGATATTCTTAGGGTTTGTAAAATGATCCATAAATTCCATAAACCTCGCCTCCTGCCTGCTCTTACCTTATGCTGAAATAATGGTAAATGACACAGCAGGATGTGGGACAAACCGCACGAAATATGTATAGAGGGAGGCGAAACTATGGAATTTCACAGTCTTAATCTTTCTCTTACGCCCGCCGAGGTTCAAAGCTGGCTGATCTCTAAATCGCAAAACGCGGTCGTCAAG
>DIPB01000076.1:0-2825 GCA_002426275.1 Firmicutes bacterium UBA5499 | reverse complement strand
GGGGGCGGCGAAGACGAATTCCGTTTAACCATCGAATATAAAGGGCTTGCCGTTCCCATGCATTTTAAGTTTATCAGCGCCGAGCTCGCTCTAGTTCATCTGGAACTCATCTCTCTGCCCGCCATTCTCTCGATGCTCCCATTCCTTTTCCCCATCTCAAAAAACGGGATCAAACTGCAAGGCAGAGACATCTGGATCGATCTGCTCACGCTGAGCCAGGGACGAATCAGAAAGCTTAACCTCCAAGAGCTAAAAATTCAGCCGCAGACGATCACCATCAAGCTCCTGGATTTAGAGCTAACCCTGCAGGACTAGACATAACTTTTTTAAACGCTTGTCCTGTCAGGCTAATCTCTTCAAAATTTTGCTTGCAGATCCAAAAGAAAATCAGTCTCAGGGTAAAGTTTCAAGGCCAGGCCTAAAGTTTCCTTGGCCTTTTTTTCGTCGCCGGAAGCCCAATAGGCCAAAACCAAGTTATGATACGCGGCGGGATCTGCCTGACAGGAAATAGCTTGCGTATAGTGCCGGGCGGCAAGCTTAGGATCTTGCTTTAAAACTTTATTGCCAGCATGAAAATGGGCTTGGGCCACCAGAGGCCGAAAGTATCTCTCCGCGTCCGCAGGCGCCTTTTCCCTGGCCTTCTCCAGCAACGCTACAGCCTCCGGATAGCGCTGCCCTTCCAAAGCTTCGCTGCCTGCTGCGGAAAGCTGCCGCCAAGAGCCGCTCGGAGGAAAAGCGGCATTGACAATGAGGATGGCTGTTAAAAACGCGAAACCAATTACGGCAAACATGCGTTTTTTCGTTTTAAATGTCAGTAAAAAAGCTACGGCAAATCCAGCTATAACTCCTCCTAGATGAGCGAAATTATCGATCCCGGACATCAGCAGCCCCAGCGCCAAGTTTATCCCTATGACCACGATTAGGTTAAGCAAAGCGCCCGGGCGCAGATAACGCCTATGAAAGAGCGCGAAGCACAAGAGCGCCCCCACAAGGCCGAAAATAGCGCCGGAAGCGCCGGCAGAGATGCTTTCTGGGCAAAAATAGAGGCTTGCAAGCACGCTCCAAAGCGCGGCGAATAAATAAATGAGCAGGCAGTTCGCTTTCCCAAATACATATTCAACCTGGGTACCGACTATATAGAGGGCATATAAGTTCATCCCCAAGTGTAACAAACCAAAATGAAGAAAGGGCGCGGTGAAAAAACGCCACCACTGGCCTTTATAAATCGCCGGCGCCCACTTAGCGCCGTATTTTAGCAGCACCGCCGGATCTTCAGGATTGCCGTGTAGAGCCACGAAAAAATAAACCATTAAGTTGAGACTGATTAACAGCCACGTCACAATGTTCTCGCGCTTGTCCATTAACGCTCCTCCTCCCCTTATAAATACGCTTTTCCTTCTATTATACCTGCCTAGTTTTCAAAAATTGCGCCTCCACATAAAATGATCATAAGGGGGCGAGAACATGAAAGCGAATATTATTTTCTCCGGCGGCGGCATTAAAGGCATCGGTCTTCTGGGAGCTCTTGCCGCTGCCGATGAGCGAGGGTACGTTTGGGAAAAAGTGGCCGGGACCTCGGTCGGCGCGTTGCTGGCCTCTTTAGTGGCCAGCGGTTATGCCGCCCAGGAAATCTACGATCTCATAGCCGGCTTCGATTTCAAACAGCTTTTGGATGGAGACTTTGAAAAATTATTGCCAACTTTAGGCATGTTCACGAATATTATTTTGGAGCAAGGCGTCTACCGAGGACGCGCCCTGGAGAACTGGGTGAAAAGCCTCTTGGCAGCTAAAGGAGTTTCTACTTTCGCTGATCTCAAACCAGGCCGTCTGACCTTAATCGCTTCTGATCTCACTTTAAACAAAATGCTGATACTCCCGGATGATCTGGCGCAATATGGCCTGGCGGCCAACGAATTCCCCGTTGCCAAAGCTGTCCGCATGAGCGCCAGTCTGCCGCTGTTTTTCGAACCTGTGCTGCTCAAATATAAAAAAACCGCAAGCTACGTTGTGGACGGAGGCTTGCTGAGCAATTTCCCCATCTGGCTATTTCACAATGATCCGAACCCTACATTCGGCTTCTGTTTTCAAGGGGACAATCAATCCCAAAAGGCCAAAGACTTATGGAGCTATCTCGAGGCCATAGTCAACACCGCCATCAGCGGCCATGACAGGAGAGCTCTGAGCAAAACAGACGCCCGCATCATTGCCGTCCCCACCTTGGGAATCTCCACCACAAACTTTAATTTGACCGCCAGGCAAATGCAACGGCTGTATCAAGCAGGGAAAAAAGCTGCGGAAGATTATTTTCTTGGGAACGAGGCACAATTTCTGCGGTAAGAGAATAAAATGGTACAGCATTAGTGGAAAGGAGGGTTCTTATGGCTCAGAATGATAAAGAACAAGAACAAAAAAAAGGAGAACAAGAGGTGACAGAGAGCGGCGGTGAGGTAAAACAAGAGGCTGTATCATGCCCTAACGGCACGCTTTATACGATCAGGCGCGGGGATACATTTTTTGAGCTTGCTCGCAGATTTTGTACCACAGTGAACGCTATCGTCGCCGCTAACTCTGGGGTAAATCCCAACAACTTGCAGGTAGGACAGGTAATCTGCATTCCAGGCAAAGGGTCCGGCGGAGGCGGATCCACTACCTCTCCCGTCAGCTGCCCAGGCGGATTCCTCTATACCATAAGAGCCGGCGACACGTTTTATCTTCTCGCTCAGAGATACGGCACTACTGTTAATGCCATAGCCAGCGCCAACCCGGGGGTAAATCCCAATAACCTACAGGTAGGACAGGTGATCTGTATTCCCTCTTCTGGCTCC
>DIPB01000079.1 GCA_002426275.1 Firmicutes bacterium UBA5499 | reverse complement strand
GATATTTTTACGCGGAATTTAGGCTACCAGGATCACAATCGAAGATCCTAGTGAGTTGTGTTGAATCGGCTGCATATTCAATTGCACGTGGGTTTGGGAATTTAGTTCCGTTGTTTACTCTATCGTGAATGCGGTGTCATTCCTGTTGTAGATTGCTAACGTGAACAGCTGCGCCATTACCAAGGTTAATGGAGGGTTGCAATGCAGGAACTAATTTGGCTGAGAGAGTGTTTAAAAGCAGCAAATGAGGTGGCTAGGCTAAGGGCAGAGAATGAAGCATTGAGAAAAAAGCTCGGTCTCGAGGCGCTAAATAAAGTGAGCGGAGAAAATAGCTCCGGGCAGAAAACGGCTCCTGTTACCGCCAGCTCGCCTAATAAGCAGAAAGTGGCTTTTTTCCATGGGCTTTTTCAGGGCAGAGCTGACGTTTATGCGGTTCGTTGGGCCAGACGAGACGGAAAGGCAGGTTATTCTCCAGCCTGCGGCAACGAATGGCAGAGCGGATGCGGAAAAAGGAATAGAATCAAGTGCGCTGATTGTAAAGCGCGGGACTTTTTGCCGTATACTGTTCAGACTGTCCGGCAGCATTTGGGCGGGAAGCAGATCATTGGCATCTATCCACTGCTTCCTGGCGAGACATGTCGCCTGCTGGCGATAGATTTCGACGAAGCTTGCTGGCAGGATGATATCTCGGCGGTACGAAACTGCTGCGGAGAGCTGGGGCTCCAGGCGGCAATAGAACGCTCTCGCTCGGGGGATGGAGCTCACCTTTGGATTTTTTTCTCAGAGGCTGTGCCTGCGGTTATGGCCAGAGAATTAGGCAGCGGTCTGCTCACCCGAGCCATGGAAAAACGCCATCAAATAGGATTAGACTCCTATGATCGGCTCTTCCCCAATCAAGATACTATGCCTAAGGGCGGCTTCGGCAACCTGATCGCCTTACCGCTGCAGAAAGAGGCCAGGAAATATGGGAATACCCTTTTTCTGGACGAAAATTTGAAACCATACCAGGATCAGTGGCAGTTTCTCTCAACTTTGAAGACGCTTAGCTTAGCAGATGTAAAAGAGTTAACGAAAAATCTGACCGGCCAAGGAGCTTTGGGCGTTTTATATCCCCAGGAAGAGGATGCGCCGTGGAAGAGCGTGCCTCGTAAGATTCCGGCAGCGCAAGCACCTAAACAATTAAGCTGTGTGCGCGGCAATATGCTTTACATTGCGAAAGAAAATATTGCATCCGTCGTCTTGAACAGAATCATGAGGCTGGCGGCATTCTCCAATCCCGAGTTTTATAAAGCCCAGTCGCTGCGCCTTCCCACTTATGATAAACCAAGAGTTATAAGTCTAGCCGACACATCGTTTGAAAAATATCTTGCCATCCCTCGGGGCTGCGAAGAAGAACTGGTTTCGTTCGTCGAAGAACTTGGCTGTGCAATCAGCTGGCAAGATGAGACTAACCCTGGAGAAAAAATCACGCTCGACTTTCACGGCGAGCTTCATCCCTTGCAGGCTAAAGCTGCCGCAGCCCTTTTGCAGCATAGAAACGGCGTGTTGGCAGCCGATACGGGCTTCGGTAAAACAGTGGTGGCCTCTTGGCTCATTGCGCAGCGGAAGACTAATACCCTAGTTATCGTTCATCGTAGGCAACTGTTGGAACAATGGAAAGATAGGCTTGGTTTTTTTCTGGGTTTAGGTTCGTCTGAGATCGGGGAAGTAGGCGGTGGTAGGGAAAGACGAACGGGCAGAGTGGATCTGGCTTTGCTGCAGAGTTTGAATCGCAAGGGCACAATTAAGGAATACGTGCGAGAATACGGCATGCTCATCGCTGATGAATGCCACCATCTATCCGCTTTCAGTTTTGAACAGGTCTTAAGATATGCCACCGCCCGCTATGTGTACGGCCTCACCGCTACAGAAAAGAGGAAAGACGGACATCAGCCGATTGTTTTTATGCAGTGCGGTCCCGTTCGTTTTCGCGTGAGTGCAAAGGCGCTGGCGCCTCAGCAGACGTTTGCAAAAGTAGTTTATCCGCGCAAGACGGCTTTCCGCATGTCGCCTCCGGAAGCAGGCGATAAATGGACAATTCAAGCTCTTTACGCCGCCATGGTTCAGGATGAGGAGCGTAATCGGCTCATCTGTAAGGATGTGGCAGCAGCTGTAGCAGCGGGGTTTTCTCCGGTTGTGCTCTCAGAGCGTAAAGTTCACGTTGAGCAACTAGCCAAGTTATTGGCAGGACAGGCACAGCATATAGTGATTTTGCGGGGCGGAATGGGCACAAAACAGCGTCAAGCCGTCTATCAAGCGCTGAGGGACATTTCGGAAAATGAATCCAGAATTTTGGTCGCAACAGGACGCTATCTGGGAGAAGGGTTCGACGACCCGCGCTTGGATTGCTTATTTTTGACCATGCCGATTTCCTGGAAGGGTACGTTGAAACAATACGTCGGGCGTCTGCATCGCACCAACGGTGACAAACACGAGGTGCGCGTCTACGATTATGCTGATCTAAATGAACCTATGCTGAAACGGATGTATGAAAAGAGGCTGCACGGTTATGCTGCCATGGGGTACTCGCTGCAAGACGGCAGGCAGGGAAAAAGATTATTCAGCGGTGAATCAGTTTAATGCTTAATCGAAACAATTTGGCATAATCCCGCGCCTGACGGCAAAATGCTTTTTGAGGCTTCGTCCACGCGATAAAAAAGGATATAGCGCTTAATGATGATTTTCCGATGACCTTTTTGGCATCAGCGCAAATACTCTATAGAAACTCATCCTATGGTAGCTGTTCTTCAGTTTTGCAAGGAAAGTCGCTGCTGCGGGCGGATTTTTAAACTTATTACGCATGTAAGAGGCAACAGCTCCTTTTGAGTAACGATATCTAACCTTTGAATGAGCATCGAGGAGAATGGCTAAAATAATCCGGGCTAATCCGGCGCAGCGGCGGTTTGATTCCCTTGCCCTTTTGCG
>DIPB01000030.1:21093-24498 GCA_002426275.1 Firmicutes bacterium UBA5499 | reverse complement strand
CCCCCAAAGGTGGAAGCGTGGTCTCCGGGGACAAATGTTTCCGCTGCCCTTTTCCCCGCCAGCATCGCGCCGATGGGCACGCCGCCGCCTAAGGCTTTGGCCAGCGTCAACACATCCGGTCTTGCGCCCCAGTGCTGCCAGGCGAACATCTTGCCCGTCCTGCCAAGCCCTGTCTGCACTTCATCTAAAATGAAAAGCAGATTTTCCTTGATTGTCAGCTGCCTCACCGCCTCCAGGTACCCGGCGGGCGCCGGATGCACTCCCCCTTCTCCTTGCAGCGGCTCCAGCATCACTGCTGCCGTCTGGGGCCCTATTGCCCCTGCCAAGGCTGGAAAATCGCCGAAGGGAACCGTCCGGAATCCGGGAACCAAAGGCTGAAACGCCTCCTGATATTTGCTTTGGGCCGTGGCGGAGAGCGCGCCCATGGTGCGGCCGTGGAAGGAATGAGCGGCCACGATGATTTCCCCGGCTCCCCCGCGCTGAAGTTTTCCCCACTTGCGGGCTAATTTCAAAGCTGCTTCGTTGGCCTCCGCGCCGCTATTGCAGAAAAACGCCTTTTTCAGGCCGCTGGCCACGCAAAGTTTTTCCGCCAAGCGAGCCTGCTGGGGAATATGAAACAAATTCGAGCAGTGGATGAGCTCTTGAGCCTGTCTCTGGATGGCGGCCACCACTTTGGGATGGCAATGCCCTTGGTTTGTCACGGCAATGCCGCCGATGAAATCCAGATAGCGCTTGCCGTCCGCATCGTAAAGATAACAGCCCTCGCCCCGCACTGCCGCTATGGGCAGCCTTTTATAGGTGGGAAGCAGATATTCTTCGCTTAAGGCTATGGCTTCCTCGTTGGTCATTTCGACGCCTCCCTCTTTTCATCCGGCACAACCATGGTGCCGATGCCTTCGTTGGTGAAGATCTCCAAGAGAATAGAATGCAGTTGGCGGCCGTCGATAATGTGCGTTCTCCCCACGCCGCTTTGCAGCGCGTCTATGCAGGCCTCCACTTTGGGGATCATCCCCCGGCCGATCTTGCCTTCGGCCATCAGCCGCCTGGCCTTTGAGATGGAGAGGGAAGAAATCAGCGAGCCTGGATCGGACGGCTCTTCGTAGATCCCCTCCACGTCTGTGAGCAGAATCAGCTTTGCAGCCTGCATCTCTCCCGCCAATACCCCGGCCACAAGATCCGCGTTGATGTTATAGCTGGCTCCGTCCTCGCCCACGCCCACGGAGGAGACCACGGGAATATAGCCTTCCCTGCATAAAATGTTCAACAGCTGGGGATTAATTAATTCCACATCACCCACAAAGCCCAAATCAACGTCTTCGTCGCTGTGCTTTTTCGCCTGAATCAGGTTGGCGTCCTTGCCGTTAAGGCCCACCGCCTTGCCGCCGAAACCGTTGAGCAAAGTCACCAATTCCGTATTGATCTTGCCCACCAATACCATCTGGGCGATTTCCATGGTTTCATCATCCGTAACCCGCAGCCCGTTGACGAAGGCAGGCTCTTTGCCCAAACGCTTCATCATGCTGGAAATCTCCGGCCCTCCGCCGTGCACCACCACGGGATTAAGCCCGATGAATTTCAAAAGCACCAAGTCTTGGCAGACGGCCTCTTTCAGCTGCCGGTTAATCATGGCGTTACCGCCATACTTCACCACAATGGTGGTGCCGTAAAAATTCCTGATGTAGGGCAGGGCTTCAATGAGGATTCCCGCCTTATCTATGCCTGTCATCTCTTTCCCTCCCTCAGCTGCGGTAGCTGGCATTTATCTTCACGTAATCGAAGGTTAAATCACAAGTCCAGGCAACTGCGGCGTATTCTCCGGCCTGCAAAGCCACCGTGATGGCCACTTCTTCCCTGCCTAAAATCTCCCGGGCCCGCTGTTCGCTGAAGGCAACGCCCTGACCCTTTGCCGCCACCTGCAGGTCTCCCAAATAAATCTCAACCCGCGCAGGATCGGTCTCTACCCCGGAATATCCGACCGCCGCTAAGATCCGGCCCCAGTTGGCGTCTTCGCCGAAGACGGCGGTCTTCACTAAGTTGGAGCCTGCGATGCTGCGGGCAATGGCCCTGGCGTCTTCCAGGCTCCCGGCTCCCCGCACCCGCACTTCCACCAGCTTAGTGGCGCCCTCTCCATCCCGGGCGATCAGCTTTGCCAACTGGGTGGCAACCTCGCCCAGCGCTTCGCTGAAGGCCCGATACGCTTCGCCCTTTGCTGTGATCCGCTCGTTTCCCGCCAGCGAATTGGCCATGGCCAGGACCATGTCATTGGTGCTGGTATCCCGGTCCACAGAGATCATATTAAAGCTCCGGGCCGTGGCCTCCCTGAGAGCCTGCTCCAGAAGCGAGCTGTCAATGGCCGCGTCTGTGGTGATAAAAGCCAGCATGGTCGCCATATTGGGGTGAATCATGCCTGAGCCTTTGGTCATACCGCCGATGCGCACTGTCTTGCCGTCCAGCTGGAATTCCACGGCGTATTCTTTGCGAAAGGTATCTGTGGTCAGGATGGCGGAGGCTGCATCAAAGCCGCCGTCCTCCTTCAGCTGAGGAACGATGCTTTTGATGCCCCGGGCCAGCTTCTCCATAGGGAGATTCACGCCGATGACGCCTGTGGAGGCCACCGCGACTTCTTCCTGCCGGCAGCCAAGCTCTGCGGCCACCAAGGCCGTCATCTGCCGCGCGTCGTCCAGGCCTTTCTGTCCGGTGCAGGCATTGGCGTTGCCGCTGTTGATCACCACGGCCCGCAGAGTGCCTTTCGCCAAATGTTCGCGGGTCACTTTAATGGGCGCGGCCTGCACCAAATTAGTCGTATACATTGCCGCAGCCTGAGCCGGCACTCGGCTGGCCAAAAGCGCCAAGTCCGGCTTTGCCTTCTTCAGGCCGCTGTGCAAGCCAGCGGCCTTATAGCCAAGGGGAGCTGTTACTCCTCCTGCGATTACATCCATTGCTTTTCCTCCTTAAGGATAGACGGGCGGCTGATCGATGCCCAAGCGTTCTTCCCAGCCCGCCATAAGATTGAGATTCTGAACAGCCTGGCTGGCCGCTCCCTTGCCAAGATTGTCAATAGCCGAGACGATCACCGCCCTGCCCACCCGGCTGTCTGCGCGGACTGTGAGCTCACAGAAATTAGAGCCTAAAACGTCCTTGGTCTGTGGGATCCTTTCCTCGCCGAGGATTCTCACGAAATATTCATCCTTGTAGAAATCGCGGTATGCCTCCAGCAGCTCTGAGGTAGAAGAATTCTCTTTCAGTCCCACTGTGATTGTGGTCAGGATCCCCCGGATCACAGGCACCAGATGGGGAGTGAAGGTGATCGCCACGTCTGCGGCGGCAAGGCGCGACAGCTCTTGTTCGATCTCCGGCACATGCCTGTGCGATCCCACGCCATAGGCTGTGAGGTTCTCAGCGCAA
>DIPB01000030.1:19049-20952 GCA_002426275.1 Firmicutes bacterium UBA5499 | reverse complement strand
CCGGAGAGGGAATCGATGACAATGCCGTCCAGCTTGACCAACTCCGCTTTCAGGAGGGGAGCTAAGGCCAAAATGACGCTGGTGGGATAGCAGCCGGGGTTCCCGATCACCCGGGCAGTCTTGATTTCCTCCCGATGCAATTCAGGCAGTCCGTAGACCGCCTCCTTCAGCAGCTCCTTATCTTGGTGCTCAACTTTATACCACCTGGCATAAGTATCCGGATCCGTTATCCTGAAATCCGCCCCCAGATCGATCACTTTCCGTCCCGCTGCGATCAGCTTTCCCGCCATGCCGCTGGCAACGCCGTGGGGCACGGCCAAAAAGACCACATCGCAACCGTCCATTCGCTCGGGCGAAACGAACGTCAGCGGCAGATCAGGCAAAGCCAGGGAAGGAAATACCGCGCTCAGCGGCTCGCCCAGATGAGCCCTGGAAGCGACGGCGCGGATCTTCACCCCGCTATGGCGGGAAAGCAGCCTGATCAGCTCTCCCCCCGCATATCCCGAAGCGCCTACAATGCCTACCTTCAACATTAAAAGAGCCTCCTTGAAAAACTAATTGGTATAATTATACACTATCTATGCATAAAAATTCAACCCCCCTTTGCTTTTTTCTAGGTAAATTTATTATTGCGAGGGTTATCCAAAAGAAGAAATAGCGGCGATTTTGCAAAGAATGAACATCGGCAAGAGAACCTTAATTTAATCCGCGCATATATCCTTTCGCCTGAAAAGCAGCGCTCTGCGAGCGGCGCGCGCAGCAGGTTGAAAACACTGTGACTTCGGTTGCGGTTAATCAGCGTCTTGCGAGCACATCCTCAAAAAAAATCCTGGTCTGGGATCAATACTTTTTTCCAAAACAAACAAAAGCGCCTGCACAGCATTTGCAGACTTCTCATTCTCAACGAGTTTCGATTCCCAAAAAGGAGTTTCGATTCTGCAGTCTGGGGATACATTTCCCGGAAACAAAGTTAAAGCTCTGCAAATCCGCATAAATGCTGGACTGGCAGAGCTTTTTCCCCCATTTGCGCCGACAAACTCAGGTAACATTATCTCAGTTGCACAGCTGCCTGAAAATTAACCGGCCGCCCAATTGCGACTCGCTCTCACTTGGGCAATATCACCTCAAAAGTACTGCCGCACTTGAGATTGCTGCGCACATTGATCCGACCGCCATGGGCATCCACGATGGCTTTGACGATGGCAAGGCCGATGCCGCTGCCACCCGTCTTACGGTCGCGGGATTTATCCGCACGATAGAACCGTTCAAAGACGTACGGCAGCTCTTCCTCTGAAATTCCGATGCCGTTATCCGTAATGCGAAAGAAAGCCGCCTGCGGGGTTTCTCCAACTTCAATGGCGATCCTGCCGCCGCTTGCAGTATATTTTACGGCATTGGAAAGCAGGTTGGTCAAGACCTGCCAGATTCGATCCCGATCTGCGAAGAGCTTCACAGCTGCGCCGCTTTGCAAGACCGCTAACCGCTTATTTTCGATCTCCACTTCGAAACTGCTCACAGCTTGCCGGATTAAAGCAGTCAGCTCAAACTCGGTCTTGTTGAGTTTTAAATTGCTATAGTCCGCCCGCTCCAGCTTTTCCAGATCCCCCACCAGCTTGCCCAGACGCACGACTTCAGCGCGGCATTGCTCCAGATGCTTTGCGGACGGCTGCCACACGCCGTCCAGCATGGCCTCGATGTGCGTCTGCAAAATGGCGATGGGCGTCCGCAACTCATGAGAAACATCTTTTGTCAGCTGCTTGCGCAACTTATCTTGCTTGGTGAGGGAAGCGGCCAGATGATTGATGGACTGCATCAAGAGGAGCAGTTCGCTGGTATCGGTCTTTTCGTCGATCAGGATCTGATAATGACCGTCGGCAATTTGCTTGGCTGCGGCCACAGTTTT
>DIPB01000030.1:17524-18946 GCA_002426275.1 Firmicutes bacterium UBA5499 | reverse complement strand
TTGGCTGCGGCCACAGTTTTTAAAATAGGCCTGCTCAAACGCTTGGCCAAAAGCGCCCCCACCAGCACGGAGCAGGCTAAAGAAACCAGGGCGATTTTCAGCAGCACGTCGTTGAGCGCAGCCAAAAACTGAAAATCATTATTGCTGTAAAAAAACGGCTCGTAGTAGCTGATGGCCACAGAGCCGACGGTATGCCCGCCGTGGGTCAAGGGGAAAGTTTTCGCGGCAAAGCCCCCGTGCAACTGCGGATAGTTCGTCTTCATCCTGTGGGCGATTTCCCGCATCATCTGCCGGCAGTGCGTCATATCGTGCGCTCTGGCGTCCCACAGGACGTTGCCTCCGAGGTCGCGAATTTTCAGGATGTAGCCTTCGGAAAGGACAGTCATGCCGATGGCATGAAGGTAATCCTCATTCCAGCTGCCGGCGCTTTTCAGATATTGCTGACTCAGATTGGCGATTATTCCCTGCGTCTTTTGCGTCTGTTGCCTTTTGATATACGCCTGGAAGTGTTTTTCGATCAGCAGGTTGGATAAAAGGCTGATCGAAGCCACAGTCAAAAGCGCCACCAAGGCGATGGACATGGACAGCTTAGTCTTCAAGCTATACTTCAACCTATTTGCCTCCAAACTTATACCCAACCCCATGCACCGTCTGGATATAGACGGGACGCTTAGGATCTCTTTCTATTTTTTGCCGGAGATTCTTGATGTGGCTGTCCACAGCCCGGTCATAACCGCAGAACTCAGTCCCAAATGAAAATTCAATCAACTCATCCCGAGTAAATACCTTGCCCGGATACTTCACGAAGGCGGAGAGAAGCTTATATTCGTTGGGGGTCAGCTTGACCTCCGCGCCGCTTTTTCTCACAGAGCGGCTCTCAAAATCGATTTCCAGCTGCCCATCCTGAAAGACTATTTTATTGTATAAAGGGACCGGCTCCTCTGAAAGACGCCGCAGGATGGCCACAATCCGCGCGTAAAGAATTTTGAGGCTGAAAGGCTTGGTAATGTAATCGTCCGCTCCGATCCACAGGCCCGCTTCCACCTCGGCCTCCTGGGCTTTAGCAGTCAGCATGATAATGGGCACCCGGGACTTCTGCCGGATTTTCGTACAGACGTCTTCTCCGGAAATTTTGGGAAGCATGCGATCCAGCAAAACCAGAGCAATGTCTTCCCGTTCAAAAACCGCCAGCGCTTCTTCGCCGTTTTGGGCGGTGAACACCACAAAACCCTTGCTTGCCAAAAAGTCCTCCAACACCTCCAGCAGCTTCACCTCATCGTCCACCACCAAAATCTTCTTTCCGGCATTCACGGCGGCGCCTCCTCAAATATAAAGTCCATCCCCTGCAAAGAGAGGATGGACTGTCTGTCTGCATTACGCTAGATCTGTTTTACTTCTGCGGGAGTTATCCTCTCTGCGGCA
>DIPB01000030.1:16544-17437 GCA_002426275.1 Firmicutes bacterium UBA5499 | reverse complement strand
CCATAGCCCACCTCATTATTATATCTTCCGCGCTACTTTAGATCAAATGGTTTTAAAAACCTGTCCACTGCGATTTTCTTGCCGCCGGACATGATCGTCACTTTGGCAAAGGCCCAGCCTTCAACCTTGCCAGGCTCCACCCCCGCCTTGAGAAAAGGCTCCGGGTTAAAAGCGAAGACGATATCCTTATCATTGCGTCTGAGATCTTTCGCCCATTCAAAGACAAAGCCGCCGCCCAAATCCACGCCGTAATGGTCCAAAGCCTGATGGTATTTGATCCTGTCCCGTCCGAAGCCGACAAGCTGTTCATAGGCCGCCAGCGGGGTGGCGCCCGCAGGTTTTCCGCTTCCCAGCTCCGCTTCCACCCTGAGGATCCCGGCGTCAAACATTCCGGCCGGCAGCTTGCTCACATCCAATCCCGCCTTGAGAAAAGGCTCCGCTGAAGCTTCCAGCCTGACGTCGGCGGTACTCTTGCTGAAATCGCCGCTCCAAATGAAGCGCGCGCTGCCGTCCGGAGCTGTCAAGGTCCAGCTTTCGCCTTCCGGCGCGACAGTCTGGGAGCTGGCGGTCAGCACTTGCGCAAATGAAGTCACCGAGCCGTTTCCAACCACATCCAGCCGGTTCCAAAAGACGCGGATGAGGATCGCGCCCAAGCAAAACAATGCGATTAATAAGCTTATCTTTTTCATGCTTCATTCCCCTCCCTGGACCGCTAGCTTCGGTTGTGAAGGCTTGAACCGTTTCAGGCGCAAAGCGTTGCTCACAACCGACACGGAGCTGAACGCCATGGCCGCGGCCGCGAAGATGGGGTTCAAGAGCGGGCCGCCAAACAGGTGGAGCAAGCCTGCGGCAATAGGTATTCCGGCCACATTGTAGGCAAAAGCCCAAAACAA
>DIPB01000030.1:12276-16394 GCA_002426275.1 Firmicutes bacterium UBA5499 | reverse complement strand
AAAGCCCAAAACAAATTTTGCTTGATATTGCGGATGGTGCTCTTGCTCAGCTGGATCGCTGTGACAACGTCCAACAGATCGCTGTGCATCAGCACAATATCCGCTGATTCCATGGCCACATCCGTGCCGGAGCCGATGGCAAGGCCGATGTCCGCCTGGACCAGGGCCGGAGCGTCGTTGATTCCGTCGCCTACCATGGCGACTTTTTTCCCTTCCGCCTGCAGCTGTCTGACCCGGCTCGACTTATCCTGAGGGAGAACCTCTGCTATGGCCCTGTCAATTCCCACCTGCCCGGCAATGGCCTGGGCGGTCTTGCTGTTATCGCCCGTAATCATCACAACCTCGAGTCCCATGGCTTTAAGCTGTCCGATGGCTTGGGCGCTGTTCGCCTTCACAACGTCCGCCACCGCGATGATGCCGGCTATTTGTCCGCTACGGGCGATATACATGGGAGTTTTGCCTTCATCGGCTAATCGATCGGACTCTTCCTCAAAACCCTCGAGTGAGATCTTTCTCTCTTCCATCAGCTTTCTATTGCCGATCAGGATGGGGATACCGTCTATGGCCACCTCGATTCCATAGCCGGGGATAGCATTGAATTGTCCCGCTTGAAGAAGCGCCAGCCGCTCGCTTTCCGCGCACCTGACAATGGCCTCTCCCAAGGGATGCTCGGAACCTTTCTCGGCAGAGGCCGCAAACTGGAGCAGCTGTTCTCTGGAGAGGCCGGAGGCGGGAACGATCTCCGTCACTTCGGGCTTGCCCGCCGTGATGGTGCCGGTTTTATCGAGAACGACGGTATCGATCTTATGGGCGATCTCCAGCGCTTCGCCGTTTTTAATCAAAATTCCGTATTCCGCGCCTTTCCCGGTTCCCACCATGATGGCTGTGGGAGTGGCAAGCCCCAGGGAGCAGGGGCAGGCGATCACCAGCACGGAAATGAAAATGGTCAAAGCAAAGGCCAAACTCTCCCCTGCCAGAAGCCAGCCTGCAAAGGCCAGGAGCGCGATCAGGCAGACGGCCGGGACAAAATAACCGGAGACCACGTCGGCCAGCTGCGCGATGGGAGCCTTGGACCCCTGGGCATCCTCCACCAGCTTGATGATCTGCGCCAAGGCTGTGTCGCCGCCCACGTGGGTGGCGCGAAAGCGGATCGACCCGTTGGTATTGATGGTGGCCGCATAAACGTCATCGCCGATTTTTTTATCTACGGGCATGCTCTCTCCGGAGAGCATGGACTCGTCGATGGCAGTGTGCCCTTCCAGGACGACGCCGTCAACGGGGATCTTCTCGCCAGGCCGCACTAAAATCACATTGCCGCTCTCCACTTCCTCAATGGGAGTTTCGATTTCTTTTCCGTCCCTGAGCACAATGGCGGTCTTCGGGGCGAGATCCATCAGCTTTTTAATCGCCTCAAAAGTCTTGCCTTTGGACACTGCCTCCAGGGTTTTCCCCAACAAGATCAAAACGATGATCACGCCGGCGGTTTCAAAGTATAACCCTTCCACGGCGCCAAAGTCGCCGGCAATGATCCGGTAGGTGGAATAAAGGCTGAAGGTAATGGCTGCCCCGGTGCCGATGGCAATCAGGGAATCCATATTGGGGCTGCGCCGGAGCAAAGCTTTGAAGCCGACCGTATAGAACTGACGCCCGGCGATCACCACGGGAATTGTCAGCATGATCTGCACTAGGGCATAGACCAGCGGATAAGACATGGGATCCAGAAAGCCGGGGATGGGAAAAGGCAACCACGACACCATAGACCCCATGGCCAGATAGAGCAACGGGATGCCAAAGATGGCGGCAAGGATGAATCTGGTCTTGAGGCTCTGGATCTCTTGTTCCCTGCGAAGTTTATTTTCGTCTTGATTCTGGACGCTGACGGCTTGATAGCCCGCGTTTTCAATGGCCAGCCGAATCTGGGAGAGCTTGACTGTTTGCGGCTCATAGCTGACCGCCGCTTTTTCCGTGGCCAAGTTGACAGTGACGGAAATTACGCCAGCTAATTCGCCGATTGCTTTTTCCACTCTTCGCGCGCAGGCAGCGCAGCTCATGCCGCCGATGGGAATCGTGACCTTGTTTGCGGCTGCTTTTTCCACAATGCCGTAGCCTGCTTTTTCAACCGCCTCCTTGATTTGGGACGAAGAAGTCAGTTGGCTGTCATAGTCTACGGCCAGCTTTTCCGTGGCCAAGTTGACGGAGGCGGCGGACACCCCGGCAAGCTTGCCTACGGCTGTTTCCACCCTCCGCGCGCAAGCTGCGCAGCTCATGCCGCTTATCTGCATGGTTTCCTTGATAGTCAAAGGTATCGCCTCGCTTTTCTGAAGTTAAATCTTCCAGTTGGCAAAGATCTCTGTGGCTTCGGCCAAGAAATCTTTGGAGATTATAATGGCACTGTCGGTCACTGTTTTCTCTTGCGCGGTGATGGGCACCGGATTACAGCCTCCTTTGCTCAGCTCGACTTCCTCCATCCCGAAGCGATTGCCGCAGTTTTGGCACACCAGCTGATCGCCCTCCTGCTTATAATAACCCCTGCCTGAGTCGTAGCAGATCTGGCAGGTGTTAAAAGCCGTGCGGATGGTTCCGTCCGGCGCTTTGACCGCTATAACTTCCAAGTCTGTTCCGTCTACTTTCACAGGATAAAAAGATGCCTTGGCCGAGATCCCGCCCAGCGGAATCACTAGCTCTCCCTTTTCCGCAGCCGGTGCCTTGGCGCTGGCTGCTACTTTTTTGGCTGCGGGCTTGGCTGCAGCGGCGGCAGGCTCGGGTTCCTCAGGCGCTGCGGCTGGGGGTTCCTCAGCGGGGGCAGTATCCGCCGGAGAAGCGGCAGCCTCGTCGCTTACGGCGTCCTCTGCCCTGACGACTGTTTTCTCAACCGCCGCATCGGGTTGCCTGTCAAATGCCGCCAGAGCGATGAGCGCAACGGCAAGGACTGCCGCTGTTCCAAGCAGCAGTTGCAACCGTTTAGGAGAATTTCCTCGTTTAACTGTTTTTTTGGACATTCCGTTGTCCCCTTCCTGTCTTTTTTATCCCGGCAGCTCCGCAAAAAGCGGCTGCCTATTTACAGTAATTTGCCGACGGTAACTAACAGCTCGTCCACAACCTCATCCTCACCTCTGCGTATTTTTTCTACCAGACAGCGCCGGATGTGGTTCTCCAGCACCAGCTTGCTGACGGATCTGAGAGCTGCGCGCGCCGCAGCAAGCTGATTGATGACATCATCGCAATAAGCGTCGCGTTCAATCATCCCCTTGATCCCGCGGATCTGTCCTTCAACGCAGTTTAACCTTTTGTTTAGCGCCAGGCGCAGCTTTTTTTCACGCACCGTGGTTCTTTCCAGACAGCAAGCTTCAGCGCAGCCTTCGCTTTGCACGTGAGTCACGCAATCTCCTCCTTCGAACCGTCATTTGACCGCACCCCCCTGGGGTGCCTGCCGGGCATGAGACGCCGCTTGGGCTCAAGCCCGCTTCCCCGGAAGTCAGTCCGCAGCCTGGGAATCGCTGGCAGGGGCAGGCTCTAACCGGCTTAAATCATCCACCACGGTGATGCTGCTGCGGATCATCCCCATCCAGCAGCTGTAGATGACAGTCCCGCTTTCCAGCGGGGTGAACTTAATGATATTTTCTCCCGGCTTCAGCTTTTGCTCAAGTTTATATTTTGGGATGATGATCCGGTTATTGCAGCCGTTGATGGTTCTCGGACCTGCCTGGATGATTAGTTTAACCGGAATGCCTTTCTGGACGACCATCGGCTCGTACCTTCCCGGCGCCAAAGCTATGGTGACAGTCTGAACGTCGTCTTCGATCACCGCCACCTTGCCGCTGGGGAGCTTGGAGACGCTTGGCCCCAAGGAAAGGCCGGCTAAGCTCATCCCGCTGCTGAAGATCGAAACGCCGAAAATCACCACTAAAACAGCGCTGGCTGTCATCATTTTACCGGTAAATTTTTTGTTCAAAAAGGAGCTGAGCGTTCCGAGCCCAAACATCAGCGGCACAGTGCCCAAACCGAAAGACAGCATTGAAAGCGCGCCTGCAAATAAGCTCCCGGTGGCAAGAGCATATAGCTGCATGGCCTGCAACGGTCCGCAGGGCATCAGGCCATTGAGCAGTCCCACATAAAGC
>DIPB01000030.1:11676-12183 GCA_002426275.1 Firmicutes bacterium UBA5499 | reverse complement strand
ATTGAGCAGTCCCACATAAAGCGGGCTTTTATTTGTTCCCTGGATTTTGCCGGCGAGTTTCTCCGGCATTCTGGGGGCGACTCTGCGGAGCCAGGGAAAGATTCCCAGCATATTCAGTCCCATGATCACCATGAATACCCCTGCCGCCAGCTGAACTAACCCTTTGGCGGCTCCGGAAAAACTGACGACCGAGCCCAAAGCGCCCACCAGCCCGCCCACGATTGTGTAGGCCGTGACCCTGCCCGCGTTATACAACAGACTTGGCCTTAGGACTGAAAACCTGCCACCAGTCAGCCCCGGCCGGACGCATTGCGAAAGATGAATTCCTCCGCACATGGCCACACAATGAACGGAAGTGAGCAGCCCGATCATGAATAACATGCCATAGCCCATTCCGGCTTCAGCTTCAGGGAATACGTTAAAAAAATTAAGCCTCTCGAAACGGCTGAGCACCATATAAAAGGCAAAAATGATCAGACAGACGCCCAGAAGCTTAGTATAGTTTGT
>DIPB01000030.1:2755-11537 GCA_002426275.1 Firmicutes bacterium UBA5499 | reverse complement strand
TTGTGTCCCCAGCAAGCTCTGTTTTGTTCACTCTATAGTCCAGGCGCTCGATTAACCTCTCGATTCTCTCAAGCCCAATCGCGTTTTCATCGAAGGTTACCGTCGCCGTCCCCGCCGCGTAGCTCACTTTCGCGCTGGCGATTCCGGGCGTCTTGCGGAGTTCACGCTGGATTCTGTCGGCACAGCTGACGCATGTCATCCCCTCAATTCGTAGGGTCTCCGTCCGAACGCTGGGCAAGATGACCTTCCCCCTTTGCAAGCATTTCCCAACCTGCTTCTTCGCTCTTGGTTTAACTTATCATAAATTTATGTAGATTTTATGTAGATTAGGCGTGGAAAGGCAAAATAAACTCACAGCGACCGCGTCTGTCAAAATCTTGAAGCGGCTTTCTTTTAGAAAGCTGAAAAGCTCCCCCCCAAAAGTGCATAATCTCATTATCCTCGCAGAGATTGGCCTGCCTGAAGAACAAAAAACAGCTTCTTACGGCTGCAATGAAATCAGTCGTAATAGTTTCTATCTGCGCTTCTGTTTTGAGCATGCTAATATCTGCCGGTTTTTATCAATAATCTCTCGAAATTTGCAGGAGGAGCGGCTTTTAATATTCTCATGCGCTCACTAGGATATCTACTTTCAAGCTGGTACGGCATCAAAACGGAAAGAAAAGAGATTAACTCCAAAGACAATCAGGAAACGAGTGGGCGGGACTGACCTGCGCCGGGGCTATTCATAACATAGTCACAAACAAAAAAGGAACAACGGATGAAGCACATTATTATATCTCAACCCGCCAACTGACGGCAGCAGATTTAATGAAGCACACACGGTTGGAATGATCTGTAAAAACGATGCGTTGGCTACCGGACTGCCATTAAAAGAAAACTGTTGCGCCCAGAAAGAGAAAACAACCCAACCGTCTCAAATTCACATATTATGCCGATTGCTTACCTGAATCGGCTAAAATGCCGCCCATTTTAATGACAAAGGAAAATTGATTGCCCTGGTGTTCAGCCAAAATATTGACAGTTCACGTCCTTTATCCCATAATATCTATACAGCTGGAAATTGACGAGCAATTAAAGTAATCATCCCAAAATTCGTATAAAATATCGAAAAGAACACCGCCATAAGAGGTGACGCCGCTGCGCGTTAAAATAATCTGAAGAGGTGAATTTATGTTGAACCAACAATCATTATACGCGCTTCTGCTTTCGCTGGGCGCAGGCTTAGCCACTCTCCTGGGCATGTTGATCGTCTTCATAGTCAAAGGCAAAAGCGAAAAAATCATTACCCTGGCTTTAGCTTTTGCAGCCGGGGTCATGATCAGCATTTCTTTTACGGATCTGTGGCCCGAAGCGCAAAAGCACCTAGCCCTGGGGCTGGGCGAAAAATGGGGCATCCTTGCTTCGGTGTTTTCCATGGCGCTGGGCATCCTGGTGGCCGCGGCTTTGGATCACTTCGTTCCCCACGGGGAATTTGATCCTCAAAACGAAACAAGACCGCACCAGAATCTTTTCCGAGTAGGCTTCGTTTCCACATTGGCCATGGCCCTCCATAATTTCCCGGAGGGGATCGCCACCTTCATGGCCGGCTACAATGATTTATCCTTGGGCATTTCCATCGCCCTGGCGATTGCGCTGCACAATATTCCGGAGGGAATCTCCGTTGCCATGCCCATCTTCTACGCTACGGGCAGCAAAAAACAAGCTTTTATCTATACTTTTTGGTCCGGAATCACAGAGCCCATAGGCGCGCTGCTCGCTTTCCTAGCGCTGCGGGCCTACATCAACGACATCGTTCTGGGCGCCAGCTTTGCCCTGGTGGCTGGAATCATGCTCTACATCAGCCTGGAAGAGCTGTTGCCTTCTTCGCGGCAATACGGACATCAGCGCCTGGCGCTCAGCGCAACCTTCCTGGGCATCTGTATCATGCCGCTGAGTTACCTTTTTTAAAAACAAAGCCGAAGCAAGCCTCAATGGCGCCTGCTCCGGCTCTCCGTTCATTTTGGACGCCCGTGATTAACCGCGCTCTTGGGCCGCCTTTTGGGCATATCCGCTGGCTCTGTACGCAGCAAGGGGATCTTCGGGTCTGTCCAGCTCCTGACGCGTCTTTGCCAACAGAGGACGCACATCTGTCTCAAAGGCGCCTTTGAGCGTATTCTCTGCGGCAATGATATCTCCGGCCAGCTGCGCGGAGACAAGCTTCTTCCTGTCCACAAGCAGCGCTTTGGCATAAGCGGTCTGAATGTTCAGCACGGACTGAATCATAGCCTCGATCTTCGGTTTGAGATTATGAGCTTGATCAATCATATAAGCCACGTCAATGGCCTTGCCGTCTCCGCCCGCCACCAGCTCGCAGAAGATCAAAAAGAGCTGATAAGGATCAATGGAGCCCACTGTGAGATCGTCATCCGCGTATTTCTTATCGTTAAAGTGAAACCCGCCTAACTTGCCTTCATCAATGAGGAAAGAGACAATGTGTTGGATATTCGTTCCCAAAGGATGATGGCCTGTATCCACCAGCGTCAAAGCGCGCTCGCCCAGCTTATTGGCAAAGGTGGTGGCCATCCCCCAATCGCCAAGATCCGTGTGATAGAAAGCGGGCTCGAAAAATTTATATTCAATGAGCAGCTTCATATTCTCATCCAAGGCGCTGTAGATGGCGGCTAGCTCTTCCTCCAGGCGCCCCTTCCGCGCCCGAAAATCATCCTGCCCGGGATAGTTGGTACCGTCCGCCAGCCAGAGGCTCAAATACTGGGAGCCTGTCTGGCGCATGATGTCTATGCACTCCAAAACGTGGGCCCGGGCTTTTGCCCGCACCGCCGGATCCGCATTTGTGAGGCTGCCCAGCTTATAAGCCTGATCTTGGAACAAATTGGGATTGATGGCCCCCATCTTCAAACCAAGCTCAGCTGCCCAGCCTTTTACTTCGCGCCAGTCGTCTGTTTTATCCCAGGGAATATGAAAAGCAACGCTGCCGGCAACGCCGGTATACTTATGTACTTGGGCCGCATCCTCCAATTTCTGCCGCAGGGTTTTAGCCGCCGCTGCCTGCTTAAAGGTTGCGAAACGCGTCCCAGAATCCGCATACCCCCAGGAGGGAGTCTCGATCACGATAGTCTTTAAGGCGTCCCGCACCTGCCCCAGATCGATGGCGGGGTTGGCCTGGGCAAACTGGCTTTCCCACTGGGAATATCTTTCCGTTACTTTATCCACTTTTGCTCCTCCTCGCTCTATAGTCGTGCTATTTTATTTCGCCAAATAATTCCAGGTTCCTCCCCAAATTTAAAGCGCCTTCATAATAGTGCCGCCGCCCACCACAAGCTCTCCTTGGTAGAACACCACAGCCTGTCCCGGAGTGACGGCGGCCTGTGGGGAGGCAAAGTCCACCCGCACCTGGGAATCCTGGGGAAAAATCACGGCGGGAGTACGGGGCGCGTTATAGCGAATTTGCGCCTGTACGCTTAGGGAAGATGTGAGCTCAGAAAACGGGATGAAGTTGAGGTCTGCAGCCAGCAAGCCGGAGCGGTACAGATCTGTTTTTTGGCCTACAATCACGCGATTGAGCGCGGGATCAACTTCCACCACGAAATAACGCCTTCCCATATCTCCCAGGCCCAAATTGCGCCGCTGCCCGATGGTGAAGTTGGCAATTCCCTGGTGCCTGCCCAACACTTTGCCCGCTGTATCAACAATCTCCCCCGGCCGCTGCCGGATCCGTCCCCGAAGAAAGGCGCGGTAATCGTTGTCCGGCACGAAGCAAATTTCCTGGCTTTCCGCCTTCTGGGCCACGGCCAGACCGTATTTTTCCGCCAAAGCGCGGGTTTGGGTTTTATGCAGTTCGCCTAAGGGAAACAGCAACCTGCGAAGCTGCTCCTGCCGCAGGCCGTAGAGCACATAGCTCTGATCTTTATGGCTGTCGCGGGCTGCATAGAGCAGATAGCGATCGCCTTGTTTTTTCGCCCGCACATAGTGGCCCGTGGCCAGATAAGCGGCGTCGAGCTCCCGCGCCCTATGCAAGAGAGCGCTGAACTTAATTTTCTCATTGCAGCGAATGCAGGGATTGGGCGTGCGGCCGCGCTGATATTCGGCGCAGAAATCCGCGATCACCTCTTGCGCAAAAAGGTCCTGAAAATTCAGCACATAATATGGAATGCCCAATTTCGTGGCCACGCGCCTGGCGTCTTCCACAGCCGAAAGGGAACAACAGGTCCCCTCTTTATCCGGTTGGGGCCAAATTTGCATGGTGACGCCGATCACCTCATAACCTTGCTCTAACAACAAAGCGGCGGCAACAGAACTGTCGACGCCGCCGCTCATAGCAACAACTACCCGCTTACTCAGTTTTCTTGCCCTCCTCTGGCAATCCGCGGCCCTGCTTCGCTAAATAGTCTTCAATAGCCCTATGGAGCGCATCCGCAGCCAAATTGGAACAGTGCATTTTCTGTAAAGGAAGACCGCCTAAAGCTTCGGCCACGGCTTTATTACTGATCTCCAAAGCCTCTTGAATGGGTTTGCCTTTGACCATCTCCGTCACCATGCTGCTGGTGGCGATTGCTGCTCCGCAACCGAAGGTTTTGAACTTGATATCCTGGATCACATCGTTCTCATCAACTTTGATGTACATTTTCATGATATCGCCGCAGACCGGATTACCTTCTTGGCCGACGCCATTGGCATCGGGAATTTCTCCCACGTTCCTGGGTTTGCTGAAATGATCCATCACCTTTTCCGAATACATTTTCTTCCCCCCTCAATCCACTACTTACCGCATGAGCACTCTGTCGTATAGAGCGGAGACATAGCGCGCAATTTTTCGATAATGCCGGGCAGCACAGCCAGCACCTGGTCTATATCCTCTTCCGTCGTCCAGCGGCCTAAAGTGAGCCGTAGGGAACCGTGAGCGACTTCGTGGGCCAAACCCATGGCCAAAAGCACATGGGACGGTTCCAAGGATCCGGAGGTGCAAGCAGAACCGCTGGAGCCGGCTATGCCCACCAGATCCAGATTCAAAAGCATGGCCTCGCCTTCCACATACTCCACGGACACGTTCACGTTTCCTGGCAGGCGCTCAGTTCTATGCCCATTGAGGCGCACGTGGGGAACAGCGCCCAAAATCCCGTCGATCAGCTTATCCCGCAACTTGGTAAGGTGCGCCGCTTTCTCTTCCCGTTCGGCCTGCGCCAGTTCCAAAGCTGTGGCAAGGCCCACAATCCCTGGTAGGTTTTCCGTGCCCGCGCGCCTGTTCCGCTCCTGCTGGCCGCCGTCGATCAGAGAAATCGGCCTGAGCCCTTTACGCACATACAGAGCGCCTACGCCTTTGGGCCCGTAAAACTTATGAGCGGAAATGCTCAGCAGATCGCAGTTCAGCTCCCCCACATCGATGGGCAGTACGCCTGCCGTCTGAACCGCATCTGTGTGGAAAGGGATCTCTTTTTCCTTGGCGATTTTTCCTATTTCGCCTATGGGCTGGATCGTGCCAACCTCATTATTTGCGTGCATGATGGTAATCAAAATGGTCTGGGGACGAACGGCCCGCCTCACCTCTTCGGGGTCCACCATCCCGTATTTATCCACGGGCAGAAAAGTGACCTCAAACCCGTGATCCTGAAGAAATTTGCAAGCGTTCAACACCGCGTGATGCTCGATGCTTGAAGTGATGATATGGTTGCCTTTTTTCTCCCGCGCCCAGGCCATGCCTTTGATGGCCAAGTTGTCCGCCTCCGAGCCTCCGCCGGTGAAGACGATCTCGGAAGCTTCCTTAGCTCCCAGTAATCTCGCAATCTTCTCCCTGGATTCCTCCAGCTTTGCTTTAGCTTCCCGGCCAGTGGAGTAAATGCTGGAAGGATTGCCGAATTGCTCGAAGAAATACGGCCTCATCGCCTCTACTACTTCCGGAGCAGTAGGGGTGGTAGCTGCGTAATCAAGATAGATTTTATTCATTCAAACCATCCCCCTCAAAACTAAGCCTCTTAAGACTGCGGAGCCAGCCGCTCCGCTTCTGCCCTGAGATCTTCCAGGGTCGTGGAATCCAAAACTTTATTCAGCTGCTCATGCATTCTGAGCCACAGAAGCCTGGTGGAGCAGAGATCTATTTTCTCGCAAGGCTCCCGGCAGCCATTCTCGTCAATGCACTCCACAGGGGAAATCGGGCCTTCCACCGCTCTGAGCACATCGCCGCTGGAAATTTCGGACGGAGCTCTGGCCAGCTCATATCCTCCCTGAGCGCCCCGAGCGCTTTTGACGAGCCCCGCTTTCCGCAAACTGCCCATCAGCTGCTCCAAATAATATTCAGAGATTTCCTGATTAGCGGCAATGTTTTTGAGGGAAATGGGACCCTGACCAAAAGCTAAGGCGAGCTCCACCATGGCCTTCAATCCATAACGTCCTCTGGTGGTGATCCGCATCGTGCTCCCTCCAATTCCGACTAATTTCCTCTGATTTAAGAAAAGTTTATCACGCAGGTTTTCATCTGTCAAGAGGTAGCAGGCGATTTTGTCAGTGCCTTTAGTCTGTCCCCAATTTTAGCCTCGTATCCTTCGGCCGAAGGATGATAATATGTGCGATCCGCCAAGGAATCCGGCAGATATTGCTGCCTCACCCAATGCCCGGGAAAATCATGGGGGTAAAGATAGCCCTGGCCGTGGCCGAGTTTTGCCGCCCCGCTGTAGGAGCGATCCCGCAGGTGAGAAGGAACTTTGGCCTGTCCCAATTCCTTCATATCGCGGCCTGCCGCCTCGATGGCCAAGTAAGCCGCATTGCTCTTGGGCGCCGTAGCTAGATAGATGACGGCTTGAGCCAAAGGAATCTGCGCTTCGGGCATGCCGACAAATTCCACCGCGGCAGCCGCGCTGTTGGCCACCACTAGGCCCTGCGGATCCGCAAGCCCCACGTCTTCCGCAGCCAATATTACCATTCTTCTGGCAATAAAGCGGGGATCTTCCCCTGCCTGCAGCATTCTCGCCAGCCAAAACACAGCCGCGTCCGGATCTGAGCCGCGCATGCTTTTGATAAACGCGGAAACCGTATCATAATGATTGTCCCCGTTTTTGTCGTACTGGAGGATCTTCCTTTGAATGGATTCGGCGGCGATCTCCAGGCTGATTATCCGCCTGCCCTCCGCGTCCGGTTCCGTGGTGAGGGCCGCAAGCTCCAGAGCATTGAGGGCAGCTCTGGCATCGCCGTCCGCCATCCTGACCAAGTGTTCTTCAGCTTCCGGCTCCAGCACCACGTTCAAGAGCCCCAAACCGCGCTCCCGGTCTGTCACGGCAGCTTGGAGCACAGAGGCGATCTCCCGGGGCCCGAGGCTCTCCAAGCGAAAAATCCTGGAGCGGGAAAGCAGCGGCGAGTTAACTTCAAAAAAGGGATTCTCCGTAGTGGCGCCGATGAGCGTAACCAATCCGCTCTCCACAGCAGGCAACAGCGCGTCCTGTTGGCCGCGGTTGAAACGATGGATCTCATCGATGAATAATATGGTTTTTTTGCCATAGAGATCCCGTTGTTCTTTGGCTTCCGCCAAAGCTTGCCGGATCTCCGCCACGCCGCTGGTTACCGCATTCAGCTGTACAAAGCGGGAACTTGTGGTGTTGGCGATGATCCTGGCTAAAGTTGTCTTCCCAGTGCCGGGAGGTCCATAGAAAATCAGCGAACCCAACCTGTCTGCCTCAATGGCGCGGCGCAGAAGCCGGCCTGGGCCCACTATATGTTCTTGGCCCACGAACTCGGAGAGAGTTCTAGGCCTCATTCTGGCGGCCAAGGGCTCTTCTCCCCTGAGACGCGGTCTGGCGGCGAACAGATCCATTGCTATCCCTCGCTACATATTATGATTTCGTTTTCCGTAATGATTTCCTCCACCCTGCAATCGTTCTCTTCTTCAGGCAAACGCTCCTGAATCTGAGCGGCATAGGCTAGCCCAATCCGCAAAGCATCGGTTTTTTTCAGCAAACGATCGAAAAAACCCGCTCCGTAACCTAAGCGCCTGCCCGCCGGATCAAAGGCCAATGCGGGCACAAGCACCAATTGCAACTGAAGCGGATCCACAACTATGGCCTCTTGAGGCTCCGGGACGCCGAAAGTTCCAGCCGCAAGCTGACTCCAAGCCGTCAGTTTGCAGCACAATAGCTTCTTGCCTTCCACTTTCGGGACGATCACAGTCTTGCCTTCTCTCCAGCCTCTCTCCACGATGGCGGCCGTTTCCACCTCGTCTTTGATGGTGAGAAAGCACATGATCGTCTTGCGGTTACGCCAGGAGCTGAGAGAGAATAACCTCTGGCAGATCTGCCCGCTGGCCTGGCGCCTGAACTGCGCGCCAAGCCCGCTGCGGGCGGAGATGCTGATTTTCCGTAATTCTTCCTTGGTCATGATAATTCTCCCAACAGATCCCGCACCACCACGCTGGCCAGAACCATGCCGCAAGCAGGCGGAACAAAACCTATTGTCCCCACTATCTGTCCGCAAGAGCGCGGCTTTTCCACGGAAAAAACCACTCTGATTCCCCGGGTGATTCCTCTTTTCTTCAACTCTCTCCGCACTGCCCTGGCCAAAGGACAAGTCTGCGTCTGACTGAGATCTGCGATCCGAAACTGAGTGGGATCTAATTTATTGCCTGCGCCCATGGAGCTCACCACGGGATATTGGGCGTCCAGGCAGCGGACCAGAAGTTCCACCTTAGCGGGAACCGAATCAATGGCGTCAACTATGTAAGAGGGATTGCCGCTGAAGAAGCGGCTCTCGCCTGCAAATCGTTCCGGCACCAGATTTAAGACCAATTGGGGGTTGATGAGCT
>DIPB01000030.1:2183-2626 GCA_002426275.1 Firmicutes bacterium UBA5499 | reverse complement strand
GACCAATTGGGGGTTGATGAGCTTCAACCTTCTGGCCATGGCCTCAACCTTCAGCTGCCCCAAAGATTCCTCTGTCGCCACCAGCTGTCTGTTGATATTGCTGATCTCTACCCGATCAAAGTCTACTAAAGTAAGCTGCCCGATGCCGGAGCGCGCCAAGGCTTCCGCAGCGGCGGAGCCGACTCCCCCCACGCCGAAGATCATCACGTGAGCGGACGCGAGCTTCTGGAGCCCTGCTTGTCCAATCAAAATTTCCGTTCTGGCAAATCGTTCCATCTCGATCACCTATAAGAAAAACCCCACCATGCCGCTTAGCTGCTTGTTGAGAACCTGCACTCGGCAGGTGGGTGCCCACCTGAAAGCTTTCCACGTCCGCCGGAAGGCGGCATGTGGGCTACTTCCAGAGTAAAAGCTCCCTTAAATGTTGTGTTGGCTCACAACAC
>DIPB01000030.1:1187-2084 GCA_002426275.1 Firmicutes bacterium UBA5499 | reverse complement strand
TCGAACACGAACACAGTAGGGCCACTTGGTTTAATGTCTTACCTTGGTTTTATCATAGCACAATTGTTCCCCCAAAGCAAGTATCTGCATGTTCCTTTTCAGTGTCTCATTATTGGAAAATAAAGGTTTTTTTCGCCCTCACAGCCGCAAAACCAGACGGCTACTTCGCCAGTTCCCCGAGAAGCGAGCGGGCGATTAACGCGTGGCCCGCGGGCGAAGGATGCACGCCGTCCGGCGCCCAAAACTGAGGCTCTCTTTGGGCTGATGCCTGAGCGAACAGTCCGTCTGTGGGAATCAGTCTGGCCCCGAACTGGCGAGCGAGTTTGCGTACAACGTGAATTTTAGGATCCAGATCTTCCCGCCAGGCGACTCTGTCCTCCGGATAAGGCAAAACAAAAGGCTCCAGCAAAATGATTTCGGCCCCGGTATGTTTTTTGGTCTCAGAGAGGATAAACCGGTAATCTTCCTCAAATTTCTCTTTGGAAGTGGGATCATTGCGATCATAGCGACGCCAGCAATCGTTGATCCCGATTAAAATTGTCACTAGATCCGGCTTTAAATCCAAACAATCCTCCTGCCAGCGAGCCCGCAAATCCTTCACCCTGTTGCCGCTGATCCCACGGTTGAGAAAGCGCAGCCTTCTATCCGGATGGGCCGCCCCCAGCCAGGAAGAAACCAATCTAGGATAGCCTAAGCCTAGCTCCGCATCGTCCTCACTGCTGCGCCCCGCGTCGGTGACGCTGTCTCCCTGAAAGAGAATCACTGCGTCTTTTAACATTATCAAATGCCCCCCACCTACTTTAAATGTAACTCCCTCAGCTGCTTTGGCGCCACAGCGGACGGAGCGTCCGTCAAAAGGCAGGTCGCGCTTTGGGTTTTGGGAAAAGCGATCACATC
>DIPB01000030.1:477-1088 GCA_002426275.1 Firmicutes bacterium UBA5499 | reverse complement strand
GGAAAAGCGATCACATCGCGAATGGACGGCGCTCCTGCCAGGAGCATAATCAGGCGGTCTAGGCCCAAAGCGATTCCGCCGTGTGGCGGCGCGCCGTAAGTGAAAGCTTCCAGCAGGAAGCCAAACTTAGCTTCCGCTTCCTCAGGAGAGATGTTCAGAGCTGCGAACATTTTCTCCTGCACGTCCCGGCGGTTGATCCTGATGCTCCCTCCGCCCAGCTCTATGCCGTTGAGCACGATATCATAGGCCAAAGCCCGCACTTTGCCCGGTTCTGTCTCCAAAAGACGCATATCCTCCGGACGCGGCGCTGTAAAAGGATGATGCACCGCCACATAACGCTTCTGCTCTTCATCATACTGGAGCAAAGGAAAATCAACCACCCAGAGCATCTTCCACTGGTCCTCATCGATGAGGCCAAGGCTCTTGCCAAGTTCCAGTCTCAGCCTGCCTAAGACTTCCATGGTGACTTGCGGCCTGTCCGCCACAAACAGCAATAGATCCCCAGGATTCCCCCCCATGGCCGCCCGGAGGCTTTCCAGCTCCGTTTGGGTAAAGAATTTGGCGATTGGAGAGCGAAAGCCTTCCTCGCCGATGGCAAGCCACGCCAAGCA
>DIPB01000030.1:0-357 GCA_002426275.1 Firmicutes bacterium UBA5499 | reverse complement strand
CCGAACTCCTGGGCGATGGAGACCAAGTCGTCAAGCTGGCGCCGGGTAAAAGCGGCGCCGCCGGGTACGCACAAACCTCGCACCTGACCGCCGCCGGAGACGGTTTTGGCGAACACCCCGAACCCTGAATGGGCCGTCAGTTCCGTCACGTCCACAAGCTCCATCGCAAAGCGGAGATCCGGTCTGTCGGAACCGAACCGCTCCATTGCCTCTTTATATGTCAGGCGGGGCAAAGGAAAGGAAACCTTCCTGCCCACCAGCTCGAAGATCTTGGCCACCATTCGCTCCATGAGCTCTAGAATATCATCGCGTTCCACAAATGAGAGCTCCAGATCGATCTGGGTGAATTCCGGCTGC
>DIPB01000111.1:5350-5490 GCA_002426275.1 Firmicutes bacterium UBA5499 | reverse complement strand
CGCCAGCAGCAAATTTGGCTGCAGGCAATCGTACTTCCAGCGCAAATCGCGAACGAACTCAAAGGCTTTTACTGCTTCGGGCTCCCCAAAGGCAGCCCGCCACTTGCCCGCGACTTCCTTTTCAAAATCCCCGCCTGCCT
>DIPB01000111.1:2073-5225 GCA_002426275.1 Firmicutes bacterium UBA5499 | reverse complement strand
CCTGCTTGCCAGACCCAATTGAGCATTCCCCAGCCGGCATAGGCGTCTTTGCCGTAAATGCCGTAACCGGAAATGTTCTTCTTCCTGTTGGTGAGCTTCTGCGCAGTCCTGGCAAACTCTTCCCAATTTTCGGGCACCAGATAATCGCCGTCGCCCTCCACCAAACCCGCGTCGCGGAAGAGCTTCTTGTTATACCACAGGCCAATAATGTAGCCGCTCATGGGCAGCGCATAATAGCGGCCGTCGCGTTTGAACGGTTCCAGCATAGACATGTTCAGCTGATCCCGATATTCCCACTTGTTGATCATTTCCGTCAGGTCCAAAGCATAGCCTCTTTCCGCCACATAACCTTCCGTGGCGAAAAGGCCGATTACGTCTTCGGCCGTTCCCCCGGCCATGCTTGTGGAGAAACTATCCGGCGAATAGCCGCGGGATGACCATTTGATTTCAATGTTGGGATAGATTTCATTGAATTCGGCGATATCTTTTTTCATATTTTTGATCCCAATCTCGTCCGTCTCTTTGGGACCGCCGTTTACTACAACCACTATTTTGTCCCCTGAGCTTTGTTTGGCCTGCTGATCTGTCTTCTGCCTGCTGATTCCCCAGCCGGCTAAAACTGCCACAACGACTACCCCCAAAATTAACCAAAGCTTTTTCGACATATTAACACTCCCTTGCATATTGGATTCGACTCTCATGGATTAAGAAAAATGACTAAAAGGAGGGTTACGTTGAATTACGGATAATCAATTGCGTCGGTAAAAGGATATTTTGCTTTTCTTCAGAGGCCGCATTTTTAGCATTAGCGAAGATCGACATCGCCCGTCTTCCTAATTCATAGCGCGGCACCTCGACCGTGGTCAATTCGGGATAGAGACGGGTTGTAATGGGCAAATTGCCATAGCCGACGATGGCCAACTCCTCCGGGACTTTCAAATCCAGCTTCTGCGCCGTTTGCAGCACCTTTGTGGCGGCTATATCGTCGCCGCAGAAAATAGCGGTGGGCCTTGGGGATAACGCTAATAACTCGTCAATCAATGGCGCCAAGCGCTCGCGCTCCGTATAGGGACATTGCTTAAGCAAACCCGGTTCCAATGCTAAGCCTGCCTCAAAGATGGCTTTTTTGAAACCTGCGAACTTCTGCCTGTCAACGTCAAATTTCTCCACCATGCCGCCTAAATAACCAATTTTTTTGTGTCCCAGCGCCAGTAAATGCTTAGTGGCTTCATAAGCGCCTCCGGCCCAATCGACGGTGATCCAATTCCCTAAAGTGGAAGTATAGTTCAGCACTACAAACGGAATTCTGTTTGTTTTCAGCCTTTTCAGTTCAATGCTTTTTATCTGTTCTGCGGTAATGAAAACGCCGCCTAATTCCTTATCCATCACCTCCCCCAAGCAAAAATGGCCTTCCTGGATCCCCGGAGTTTGGCTGTTGAAGGTTAAAAGCATGATCCTATAGCCCAAATCCCGCGCCACATCGTCGAGTCCCCGCATCACATCGTTGAAATAAGAGTCGGCGTTGACCTCTGTCCTATGTAAAACTAACCCCAATGTCTTCGATGCCTCGTTCTTAGACCCAGGCCCCGCCACAAAGGTGCCTTTGCCCTGCACGCGGACGATTAACCCTTCTGTCACTAAATCGCCAAGCGCCCTGCTGACCGTAACTCTGCTTACGCCCAGGCGATTGCAAAAAGCTTCCTCGGTTGGCATCAGCTCTCCGGGTTTCCAGTCGCCGCGCAGGATGCCGCGGCGCAGAATCTCTTTCACTTGGTAATATAAGGGCCTTGGATCGCCTTTATCAATTTGCCAGACTGCATTTTCCATTTTTGATCCCTCATTAAATACTTTAGAACATAATTTAAACATATTGTTATAACAACATTACTATATAACATAAAAACGCTATTAGCAAAGTATGCTGAAGCACCCTTAAGCTGCTAATCTTTAACTAGCATTTAAGATCTTTGTAATGCTCCGTTTTTCATTTATTTACAAAAATTTAAATGTTTTCCTGCTATAATGGGATTATAATTCTTATGCCGCCACTGGATTTTATTGTGAAATCAAATCTTTACGCTCATAAAAAAATAGCCCCTTCTACTCAGCATAGATTAAGGAGCTATTTTATCGGTATTCACAAGCTTACAAGGGCACCACCGCAAAGAAAGAAGTCTTGGCATTAGCTTCTATCATTACTCTTTAAGCCAGCCTGCGCGAGCGCCTGTTCAATGTCGGCGATGAGATCATCGGCATCTTCAAGGCCTACGCTGAACCGAAGGTGCCCTCCTGAAAATTCCTGGGGATAGAAATGGTTGCGCTCGTCGTCCGGTCCTGTAAAGACGATCAAGCTCTCGTCATGGCCCAGGGATACGGCCGGAATGATGATTTTCAAGGAATTGACGAATTTATTGTGCGCGGCGGGGTCAGCTCTGAGCGCAA
The DNA here is from genome assembly GCA_002426275.1 of Firmicutes bacterium UBA5499. GTDB lineage: Bacteria > Bacillota > DTU084 > DTU084 > DTU084 > UBA5499. The sequence goes on along the minus strand of DIPB01000111.1, from coordinate 2,783 downwards.
AAGCGATGATCCCGGAATACAGCGACATTTGCTTTTTGGCGATCTCATGCTGCGGATGGCTTTCCAAGCCGGGATAGTAGACGAATTTTACCGCCGGGTTCGCTTCCAGGTATCGCGCGATCTTGAGGGCGCTTTCGCTGTGCTGCCGCATACGCAGCGGCAGCGTGACGACCCCGCGCATGATCAACCAGGCGTTAAACGGGCTGATGATGCCGCCAAGATTTACCATTGCTTGGCGCTTAATCTTATCGATGAGCTCTCTTCTGCCAATCACCGCGCCGCCCAACGAGTCGCCGTGGCCGTTTATGTATTTGGTAAGGCTGTGGATCACAAGATCGGCGCCAAGCGCCAATGGATGCTGCAGATATGGCGAGGCGAAGGTGCTGTCAACCGAAAGCAGCGCGCCCGCCTGCTTTGCGATCTTAGCGATTTCGGCGATATCGCTGATCCTTGTGGTGGGATTGCCAGGCGTTTCGATGTGGATCAGCTTCGTATTGGGACGCACGGCTTTTCGCAACGCATCAAGGTCTGCGGTATCCACAAGCGTGGCTTCAATATTGTACTTTTCCGGAAGGTATTGGTGCAACAGCCGGTAGACAGCGATGTACGACACATCAGAGCAAACCACATGATCGCCGGATTTCAGAAACGTGAAGAACGTCCCCGCCAGCGCCGAAACCCCGCTGCCCAGCACGACGCAGTCCTCACTG
>DIPB01000111.1:924-1961 GCA_002426275.1 Firmicutes bacterium UBA5499 | reverse complement strand
CCCGCGAGCTTCTGCTGCAGATAGGTTTGGTTCGCCGATGTATTCCTGGTGTACAGCAATAGATTCGGATCGCTCCAGTTTATATTGGAAGCATCTTCCGGCAGCTTGTAACTGTTCGCCATGATGATCGGACGACGGATCGCTCCCGTTTCCGCGTCGATATCATTTCCAGCGTGCACACATTTAGTTAAAAAGCCTCTTTCCCCATGTTCAGACATCTTAAAATCACCGCTTCCCTATCTAAGTAAATCTTAATTATTCTCTCCCCCAAAACGCCAGCATCATAAGGAGTAACTAACATAATTTCATCAAATCATCGTTCGGCCAAGGCTACCTGGATCCCAGTGTCTTCCCCGCCGGTTAGTAAACAGCGTTTCTTCTAAATGATCTCAACGAAAAAAGCCAGCAGATACAAACTGCCGGCCTTCTACATTCTCCTCAATAAAAAATGTCTTTTAAAGTCTCGGGCTGGCAAGATCTGGTTTAGGCATACCGCAACACATATGCGGGCACATAGCAACGCACATCATCATGCAGTTAACCGACTTACACGCTAAATTGTCCAGAGATCTTTTTGCCATTGTATCGCCCCCAAAATCAAAGTAAATATATATGCTTTGTATACTATTTTATACCTTAAAGAATCAGAAGTCAACAACAAACTCACCGCGCGTAAAGATTCTGCGAATGGCTCTGTAGCCTATCGCCAAAGCTCGCTTAAACGCTACCAATAGGAGCAACTATTATTTTGCGCTATAACAAACTCAACTCATTTGGTTGCCATAATTCAATCCCATACAGTGGCAAATTCAGTAGCCATTCCTCTTGTTTATAATCCACCATTGATTTGCGGATAGACACCGCAGGACTAAACTTCTCATGGTAAGTCTTCAGACTCTTAGCCCGTAAGTTAACTTCCGCTTTGACCTCAATGGGGATGATGTCACTGCCCGTGTCAACGACAAAGTCCACCTCGGCAGCGCCGCGCGGGGCGGTCCAATAGTAAATGCCGATGCCTTGCCACGTCCTGAGCTGCT
>DIPB01000111.1:239-837 GCA_002426275.1 Firmicutes bacterium UBA5499 | reverse complement strand
GCTGCTGCAGCACATACTGCCCCTTGAAATCCACAAACAACCTGGCGCCGTCAAGCAGCGCATCCTGCCGCAAGCCTACCATACAGGAAAGCAGACCGACATCCACAAGAAACAGCTTGAACGCTTTCAAATCCTCGTAGGCCTTCAAAGATAGATTTGGCGCAGTTACCTTATGAACTTTATGGACAAGGCCGCAGTCGGCCAGCCACAGCAAGGCAAGCTCATATTCCTTCGCCCGCGCGCCCTCTCTGATGAGCACGTAAATGAACTTTTTATTTTCTTTAGCGAGTTGCGCCGGAATGCTGTTCCAGAGCATCCGGATCCGCGGCACAACTTCTTTAGGGGCGCGCTTGGAAAAATCTTGCTCGTAGGCGTCGAGGATGCGCTGTTGAATTTCACGCACCGCGTTGAAATCCTCGTTTTAGGAAAAGTTATAAACTGCTTCCGGCATCCCGCCCACATAACAATAATGTCGGAGCAGATCAATATACTCCTGTTTAAATGCGCTTACCAGCTGGAAATCACCTTTTCGTAGCAGTTCCACATATCGTTCTTTCCCTAAGGCCTGCATGGATTCAAAAAACGACAGCGGATACAG
>DIPB01000111.1:0-144 GCA_002426275.1 Firmicutes bacterium UBA5499 | reverse complement strand
TCAAAAAACGACAGCGGATACAGATCGAGAAACTCCACTTTCCCCACTGGAAACGATGTGCAAGTACAGATGCGATATCCTTCAGGAAGTTATCTATGCTGGAGCCGGGGCTTTGAGGATGCCTTCGGAGATTCGCTTTAGTTT
>DIPB01000176.1:8059-21481 GCA_002426275.1 Firmicutes bacterium UBA5499 | reverse complement strand
GATATTGGCCAATGTAGTTTTCCCCAAGCCAGGTGGGCCATAAAGCAAAACGTGATCTAAGGCATCACCACGATTTTCAGCTGCTTTGATGAAAATGTGCAAATTTTCGCGCACTCTTTCTTGCCCGATGTATTCCTCTAGCGTTCGCGGTCGAAGACTAGTTTCCAATTCCCAATCATCTGTGGCTAGTTCAGGTTTTACCAGTCTTTCCACTTTTACCTCCTGCCTCCTGATAAAACTTGCAAGGCCTTTTTCACCATCGCCGAAGTATCAGTTTCCCCGCACGCAGCCGCCTGTTCTACTGCTGCAAATGCCTCGGGTCGACTATAGCCTAAATTCAATAAAGCCTCTAAAACATCAGCGGCGCGAGTCCCGCTGGGAGGCGATCCTATTTCCGTGTTATTTTGCACTAGTTTGCCGTGCAGTTCCAGCGCAATCCTTTGAGCTGTTTTTTTCCCCACGCCGGGAATTTTAGTGAGCAGCGCCAAATCTCCATTGGCAATAGCTCCTCTGAGGGTCTGTTCCGGTACGGCCGACAAAATATTAAGCGCAACCTTCGGCCCGATTCCAGAGACAGATCTCAACTCTAAAAAGAGGGCGCGCTCATCGGGACTATGAAAACCATAAAGCACCAGCGCGTCTTCCCGAACCAGCAGAAAAGTGTGGATCTTTACTTTCTCTCCGACCCGCGGCAATTTTTCAATCGTGTGTCTGGACGCTTGAAGTTGCCAGCCAATTCCTCCGACTTCAAGAATCAAATTTTCAGCGTCAAAGGCCACCAATATTCCTTCTAAAAAACTGATCATCTGTTAGCCGCTCCCATCCACTTAGCTGCGGTACGCTGATGAAGACCAGAAATTGCAATAGCTAAAGCATCTGTCACATCATCTGGTTCCGGCAGTTCATGCAATCCCAGAAGACGGCATGTCATAAAAGAAACCTGTTCTTTTTGAGCTCTGCCCTGTCCTGTAAGGGTTAGCTTAACTTGCATAGGATTAAATTCGAAAATTTCAAGCTCTCTTTGGGCGGCAACCAAGAGCGCAATCCCGCGGGCTTGGCCTACTGCGATGGCGGTGGTCACATTTTTATTGAAAAAAAGCTCCTCTATTGCCATAGCTTCAGGTTGATATTCGTCCATGAGCGCATTAAGCTGGCTATAAATCCGAACAAGTTGTTGCGATAGCGGCTGCTCTGTCTGTGTACTAACAAGACCGTAAGCTATTGGTTTAAGGTGAGACCCTTCTTCATCCACTATTCCATATCCCATTCTGGCTGTTCCGGGATCAATTCCCAAAATCCGCACTGGCTTCCCTCCTTGCCCTCATTATATCACTTTCCTTCTGAGGAAGCCAGAGCGGCTCATTCAAATTCGCCATCCTCTTCTCCTTCAGCCAAACCTTCTAAGATCTCAAGAAGTTCCCCTTCACTTGCCACCTCCAGCCCGACCTTCAGGGATTCAACTTCTGAAGCGGGCAAATTCTCAGCGTGAATTCCAGTGATTTTTTCCACAACGCCGCGACCGGGAATTCCTCTAAATATCGCCACCCTGCCGTCAGATAAGCTCAAGTATTTACGATTAGCACACTGTTCATCCAAGGCGTTGAGTTTTATCCTGATGCTCAAAAGCTCGGGTTCAAAACTTATTATTTCCCATTCAGGGTGCAGCTCTTTTACTGCTTTCTCGCTTAGATTCACCAATTCTTTGGGAATAACCTTTTTGCTTGTTGAACTATGTCCGCATAGCGAATAAATCGTTGTGGTCTGCAGAAACGCCCTTTGCTGCAAAACGCTGGCTTTGGGAACAGGCTGTAATGGCTTTACCTTTTGCGTGGAGCTGAAAAACGTAAAACCAAAGGCGAAGGCCACACCTAAAAAGCCGTATAAAACATACTTAACCTTCTTTGTCAAGCCAGACACCTCCTATGCCTAGCTTGGCTTAGCAGTTGGAATATTATGCAAAGGTAAAACGCTCACATGGTTCTTCCATGTGAGCGTTACTCAATTCAGTTCTTCATTTGTTTCCAGATTCGAGTAAACACCTTGTATATCATCATGCTCTTCCAGCGCTTCCAGAAGCTTTAAATTGGCGAGCGCCTCTTCGCCGGAAAGCTGGACTGTATTCTCTGGCAACATAGTGATCTCCGAATCCGCAACTGTGATTTTGTTCGTTTCCAGCGCGCGCTGTACTTTTTCGAAGTCCTCGGGTTTGGCTATGATCTCAAAGCCTTCCTCTTCTTCGTGAAAATCCTCGGCGCCATTTTCTAAAGCCATCATCAGCAACTGATCCGTATCCAATCCCGGAATTCGCTCGATGGAAAATACCCCTTTTTGTTCAAACAGCCAGGCGACGCAACCTGTTTGCCCCAAGCTCCCGCCATGCTTGCTGAACAAATGCCTAATGTCGGCCGCTGTTCGATTTCGATTATCTGTCATCGCATTGACAATTATTGCGACTCCAGCCGGGCCGTATCCTTCGTAAACGATTTCCTCATAGTTGGTGTCGTCTTCTCCGCCGGAGGCGCGTTTGATTAGGCGATTGATATTATCATTGGGCATATTGGCTGCTTTGGCTTGATCTATGGCCAGCCTGAGTCGAAAATTACCTTGGGGATCAGGACCGCCATGTTTAACCGCAGTCATGATTTCCTTAGATAATTTTGTGAAAACCTTGCCTTTTACAGCGTCCGTCTTCTCTTTTTTCCGTTTTATGTTAGCCCATTTGGAGTGCCCCGACATTCCTCTTCCTCCCCGTATAACAAAGATTGACCAAGCGAATTGTATTTAACGGTTTCATTATAACAAAGGGAAGAAAGATCCGCAAGAAGCTAGTCGGGCGGGCGGCTTCCCAGTCTTGAACAATCCTTGCGTATTGCCAGTTGTTTTCAGAGAGACGCGCTAATTCGTGGCACGAAGCTATAATTTCTTCTCCGCTAGAGCCTGCCGAAATTCTTCGAGATTCTTACCCGTACCGGCAGTGACAATCAAATCCTTCAACACGTTTAAATCGTCAATCCCATTCAACTGTTTTGGCAACATTGGATCAACATATTTGTAGTTGTGCTGTAGGAGCTCACAGAGCATACGCCGTAATGTGATGACCATTTGGTATCTTGCTTCTGCCATACCTTCTGCCTTACCTTCAGCCTTACCTTCAGCCTTACCTTCAGCCATGCCTTCTGCCACGCCTTTTTCAAAAATCATCTTATAGCCTACGGATTGAGTCAAATCAAGCATTCTTACCACCTCCCCATAAACATTTTCAATGAGGTTCCGGTTTTTGAGCAAGCCTGCTAGCACCTGCTGACACAAAAGCAATTCTCGCTTTTGAACTATGGAAAGAGCGCTGGAGATGATCGCATTGGCACTTTGACGAATAAATTGTTCCGGGTTTTCTTTGCGCCTTGTGCGGTCCGTTAACGGCAAAAAAGGATATAATCCGGCAATTCCCACTTTTTCTATGCTATCGCAGGAAAAAGCGCCAAGATCAACAAGCCTGTATCTGTAATCCAATTTGACGGCGCTGTCAAAAAAATAGAAAACAGAATCCGACATCTTGGTGGCCCTGGTTCCCACATAGATCACTTCCTGAAAGACGCCGCATTTATATTTTGAGCAAATTTCGGCAGCGTAGCGTAGCATGCGGCAATTCATTTCCGGATCGTCTTCGCTCTGCAATTCAAAATGAACGATCATCCGTTCTCCGTGGGAAAAGCCTTGAAAGACCAAATCTGAAACGCGGCTCTCCAAGACGTGAAATTCAACGTTCAAAGGCTGGAGTCCCTCAAGAGGAATGCGTGTGAAAAATCTGACAAGCTTGTCCTGATCAAATTCAAAAAGTCTTTTTAAGATATGATCGTACTTACACAATGGAAGCCCACCTTTTCTAAAAATTTCCATAACTGCTCATGAAAAATATCTGCCGAGCCTCTGTCAGCAAAATTAGGTGGCTTCTCAATTTATATTTTACATGCTCAGCTGGGAAAAGGCAATATCTGCGGCAGATATTTTGGATCCCCAATCAAATTCGTGATTTTTCATTAATCACGAGATTAGTCCAGCGGCAGATCAGAGATATGCGCTGCTAGTAATTGATTCCCATCCAGCTTAAAACCCTTGACAGGCCATGAGAGCTAACATAAAATTGAGGTGAAACTCCAACGAAAAAGAAGGTAGCTTAATGGTTGTGTTAATTGTTTCTCCTTCGTCATTTTTGCGGAATATCATCAAATACACCATCGAAGGACCAAACGTTTTCCCTTTGGAGGCAGCTTCCGGGCAGGAGGGATTGTCCCTTTATCAAGCCAACCCAGTCAGTCTGTCAATCTTTGATCTCGCCGCTCCTGCCGAACAGACTGTAGCTGCCATCTCACAAATCATGGTTCAGGACGCGAAAGCTCAAATCATCATTACGGGAATCCCTGTGCAAACTAGTCAGATCACAGTCGCTCTTGAAATGGGGGCCATAGATTTTATTGCCAAACCATTCAGTCAATATAAGTTTAGAAAACACGTCTACAGCATTCTTCAAAATCAAGCGCTGCGCGAAGACGCTAAAATAGCAAATAGCCACTTACAATAAAAGGCGCGAACAGAAGGATCAACAGAGCCGGGAAGATAAACAACAGCATGGGCACTAACATTTTCAATGGCAGAAGCTGAGAGCGTTCTTCTGCTTCCTGACTTCTTCGTTCTCGCATATTGTTGACCAGAATGTTCAAAACACCTTCAATTTTAGTCCCCAGTTGCTGCGCTTGAATTAGGGCTGTGACAAAAGACTTAACCTCCTCTATGCCTGAACGCTGAGAAAAATCTTCCAATGCTTCTTGAAAACTGCCGCCTAAATAGATGTGTCCCATAGCACGCCAGAGTTCGTCGCGGAGAGGGCCTGAGGGCATGTTTTCTGCCACTTCTTCTAATGCGGACTGTAATCCTGTGCCGGAATTCACAGCTAGCGACAACAAATCTATAGCGAATGGAAACTGCAGATAAAAAGCCGCTTTCCATCTTTTCAAGCTCATTTTTAAGTACAGCCGGGGAAGGATAAGACCTAAGAGACACAAAGCGAAAGCCCATTTCCCGCCTAGCATTAGCGCCGCAACCGCGCTCAGGAGCAAGGAAAGCGTCTGGCAAGCTAAGTATTCGTCCGCCCTGAGCCGACAGCATACTTCAAAAGACTTAAGCTTGGTTTCGGCCCAGGCTAGCAACTTCTTCCCTGCCAGCTGGCCGACTAGTTTCGCATAACGCTTGAAAACGACTCTGAGATAATTACGTTTCAATTTACTGCTCAAATGAATCCAAAGCCATAAAGGGTGAACCGCCAACATCGAACAGGTAATGGTACCACCGCATAAAAAAAGCGGCCACAAAATCGTTGGCATCTTCCACCATCCTCTCAATTTGGCGCAGCGATGCGAAATAGTAACAAACTGCCAATAAACTGCAAGAACGCTGCCAGAAGCAAAAGCGGCAATCCTTGAGGGGATTGAAAAAACGCTCGCCAAAGCTCAGGAGCCAGCGCTCGCTCCGCAATAATTAAGAGCACTGGCAGCACCATGACAATGGTCGCCGTTAATTTCCCTTGAGCCGTCAAGATCCGGATTCTACCTGCCAGTCTGCTCCTCTGCCGGATCGTAGAAGCGGTTTGAGCCAACATTTTCACGATGCTTCCCCCTCTGCGCTCTTGGATTCCCAAAGCGATGGCGGCTAAGGCCAACTCTTCCTCTTTCAATCTGCGCGCCGCAGCGGCTAAGGCGCGGGGAAGCTCGACTCCCAGTTCTACTTGCCGCAAGACAAGTTGCCACTCTTCCCTGAGCGGTGACGGCGTTTCACGTGCCACTGTGGCCATAGCCTGGGACAAATTGAAACCTGCAGCCAATAAATTGGAGAGCATTAGCAAACTCTCGCTGAGCTGCTTTTTCCTTTTTTCGATGATTTTCGTTTTAAATTTTCTCACCAGAGCCATCCCTCCGCCTGAGCCCAACAAGCTCCCTAAAAGCATGCCTTGCCAGCTCCCAATCAGCAAGAAGCCTATCAACGAGCCTAAGAGTCCGCAAAGACTATAAACCATCACTTTTCTTCTACGCTTCGGCCTGGTGTCTATACGGCAGCTAAGGCAAAAAAGACAAACTGTAGCCATAAGAAACACGCTTCCCATCAGCATTCCCCTCTGCCCATCCTTTCAAAATTATTTCGCTTCACGCACCTGACGCACTTCTCTTGTGGATACAGATGTAAACCGCGACGCCTTACCTGTCGCCTGAAAATCGTTGTCTTTGAACTCGAATAAATCTTGCAGCTGAATTTGTTCTTTTCCCATCCCCAAAACCTCGGTGATTGTGGTGATCTTTCTATTTCCGTCCGGAAACCGTCTTTGATAAACGATGAGATCAATCGCGGCTGCCAATTGTTCGCGGACTGAAACCAAGGGTAATGAAGGGCTGGCGATGAGCATCATTCCCTCTAGCCTAGTGAGCAGCTCCCGCGGTGAATTTGCGTGCACTGTGCTCAACGAGCCATTATGCCCTGTGTTTAACGCTTGAATCATATCTATGACTTCATCTCCCCTCACCTCTCCGACGATAATTCGATCCGGCCTCATTCGCAAAGCATTTCGCAAAAGCTGTCTGATGGTAATCTCCCCTTTGCCTTCCACATTCGCCGGACGAGCCTCCAGGGCGATGACATGCGATTGCTGGAGCCGAAGTTCAGCGGCGTCTTCAATGGTAATGATCCGCTCTGCAGGATCTATGAACCCAGAGAGGGCGTCTAGTGTAGTTGTCTTGCCGCTGCTGGCTCCTCCTGCTACGATGATATTGCGCCTGCCTCTAATGCAGAATTCTAAAAAATCCGCCATCTGCTGACTCAGTGTCTCAGCTTCAACCAACTGTGGCATCGCAAAACGCTGACGCGAGAACTTACGAATGGTGAGAATTGGTCCGCATAGCGAGACGGGCGGCAGGACAGCATTTACTCTTGAACCATCAACCAATCTGGCGTCAACCATGGGAGAACTTTCGTCAATTCTCCTACCCAATCTGCTGGCTATACGCTGAATCAACCTGACGATTTCTTCCGCGTCACTGAAAGCACACTCTGTACAGTGAATTTTGCCTTCCCGTTCAACGTAAACCGGTCCGGGACCATTAACCATGATCTCTGCGACAGAATCATCCTCTAAAAACCGATCCAAAGGGCCAAGGCCGAACAAGTGACTAGTAATGCTTTTCGCAAATTCAGCTTCCCGCGGCAAATCAAAGCCTGCCACAAGCCTTTTCACTTTTTGTTCCAACTGTGCATTGGCCGTATAACCTGCCAATCTTTCGCCCGCCAACTGCTGATCTGTTAAATCTTCCAATAATTTCTTTTGGACGATTTGCTTGATGGCAAGCCATTGGTCTTTATTGATTTGAGGGTACTTCTCACTTTTGTTCGGCCACAATCTTGAAGGCGGAGTCTTATGTTCTGCTGAAAACCTCAGCAGCTGATTTTGAATTTCTTCCAACGCCCGGACAAAGCCGCACTTGGAGCTGCTGACCGCGGGAATGCCGCTTGCCACGGCAGAAGCCAACGGGCCCGGTTCTTCTGGCAAAAAACCCAAAATTTCAACTGGCAAAAGCTTGGCGATCTGTTCTTTGGGAGTCGAATAAAGAGAATATCGATTCACTACAATCCCTATTTTTCCCAGGGGAAATCCTTCCCTGGCCAGAGTGGTCAACATGGCCGATGTAGATTCCAGAGCAGCAAGATCCCCAGTTATCGCCAAGACAATGCAATGTGCCAAATCTAAAATCGCTATGGTAGAAGCAGTTAAATTCTGGGCGCAATCAACCACAAGATAATCATGGGTATAGGTAAGTAAATGAAGCAAGCGTTCTACGCCGCCCACAGCAGGTTCGGCTACTTGTGGCATCTGCGGGGAAAATAACAACCTGATTCCGCTTTTATGAAGCAAAAGTTTCTTAGCTAGCTCTTCCGGCGCGAAGTCCTCTATTTGGGAAAGGAATGGCAGAAAATTCGGTTGCGCTTCCAATCCCAAATGAGCTGCCAAGCTTCCTCCCTCATTATTCAGCTCTACCAAAGCAACCTTCTTCCCCTTATTGCGAGCCAGCGACACAGCCAAATTCAAAGCGATAGTGGTTTTCCCTACTCCTCCCTTGCAGCCAAAAACCGTGAAAATCTTGCCATGTATCGCCAATTTTTCGTTTCAGCCTAGTGCCGAAACATTCACCTCCATCAGTGTTGATTAGGTTCAGGCAACCCATCGGCACGCCAGGCTGTAAGAAAGATGGCCAACTCAGCCTGGGAATTTTCCCGCGTCTTATGTCTGAAAAGCTTCCCCAGATGGGGAAGCTTCGCCCACCATGGTATATTGCGTTGATTATCGCTCATATATTGTTGTCCTAAACCAGCGATGACAACTGTCCCGCCGGATGGCAAATAAATCTCTGTCTGCGTTCGTCTCGTGGTTAGCGCGGGTATGAAACTGCCGCCAACGCTTATGCCCTGACTCCCATCGAGGCTGCTGACTTCCGGTGAAATTCGTACTCTTATTAGCTCCCCTTCCATCTTGGCTGAGACGTCTAACTTCGTACCGTAGGTCTTCCAGTGAATTACTAACTGTTTATCAATCATCATCGGAATCGGCACTTCACCGCCGGCCAAAAAGCTTGCATTCCCGCCGTCTATGCTCAGCAAAGCCGGCTCGGAGATGAGTTTGGCTTCACCTTGCGCTTCCAGCAGATGAAGCGCTGCCGCTATTTTGAATTCAGCTTGTGCGCTTAATCCCACCAGCGGCTGCCCCTCTGGTCCGCCTAAATCAGTTCCCCACAGCACTCCTAACCGGTTCCAACTTTTTTTGGAGATCTCAACGATCCTCACTTTAATTGCGATCTGTTCTTTGGGCGTAAGCGCTTGCAAATAATTAAGCACCTGCGGAGCATAAAGCCGTGCAATTTCTTCAGCGCGCTTCTTTTGTCCTTCTCCGTTCACATTTCCATCCAACACGGCCACGTTTCCCTGCGCGCTGACCTTGACGCTGGGCAGCCCGATAGCTGATGTTATCTGCTGCGGGGTCCACGTCCGGGGAGCTGCAACTGTGACCCGGCTCGTGTGAAAATCATCCTGCGTTTGAATGATAAGATTCGTGGCGCCAGCTTTTTTGCTGTGCAAAATCAGCTCACGCTCTGAAAGCATGATCACTTCCAATACATCAGGATTTCCCGAGATAACCTTAGTGAATTTCGCTCCCAACAAAAGGCAGCTTTCTCCTTGGGTCAAAGATAAACTCTCTGTCAAATTCTCCAGCTTCAGAACCTCTCCGAAAACTAAACCACAAGTCAAAAAAAACAAAAGTAAATATAATTTCAACCGACCGTACATTTTCTCACCCCTCATGGCCAAAATTCCTGGATCCTGACGCCATTGACGATCAAAATCGGTTTCGGCAACTGCCTGGGAGGTTCGACCGCAGGAACAGAACGCATTATGGGCATATAGGCTTTCGGCTTCGGCTTGGGGCTATAGGTTTGAGGTGTCGTTTGTTCTCCACTCAGCGGTCTGAGAGCGACTCTGATTGTGCCCGCCTCTTCGGCAAAGGCGATTTTCCCAGCTTCTTCTCGCTTCACTAGCAAAGTTATGGTCTGAGCTTTGGTCTGTTGTGGTCCTTTTGTTAGTCCTGTTTGCTGTCCGATGGCTAAAACTTGCCGATCGCTGATTAGCTCTGACTTTTCTTCTTCCTGCTGAAAGATGATGAGATCAACCCTGTCCCCGGGCATGAGCATCCCTGAAAGGCCGTTGACTTCATCAGCGGAAATAGTTACCGCGCGCCAAAGCGGCGGAATCTTATGGGCAAAACCATTCAAATTATTCTCTGGCAGCAAGTGCTCTTTTTTCACTCTCTGTCCGGCGGCTAACTGCACGCCCGTCACCTGACCCACAGCCTCCTCAACGCAAGTCAGGTCGCCATCTTCTTTGACGCTGCGCTCAACCCTCACAATCTTCAGATCTTCTTTTTGCAGGAGCGAACGAAGGGGAAGCGACCGTGCGGCCACAACTATCTCCGTGTAACGCGAGCCGGCGGTAACAGTGCTCTCCAGCTGATGCAAATAATAATATAACGCCAAGGCGGCAGTTAAACCGCAGAGCACGGCAGCCAGAAAATATCTGCGATCAAAACTAATCAAAATTCCTACCTCCCTTTGTCAACAACCACACAATCGCATATTTATCGCCTTGATTTATTCCCAAACGAGAGCCTTTCCGCTCCCACAACTCAACCTGGTTTGTAAACCACTTCTGCCAACCTGCTCTCTGGAGTCTGCTGCGATAATGGGAAAGTTGCCCGGCCGTCGCATCAAAGCAGGCCAGAAGGCAGAACATGTCTTTACTCTCAGAGGCGAAACTCAACTTCAGCTTCCCTGGCGGATGAGCAAGCATAGACATCAACTCCCGTTGTGAAATCCGCTTCCCGTTCTCTTTGATTACAATAGCCGTTTGTTGCCGAGGAAAATAGGTAATCCGCATTTTTCGGTTTTCTTTTGCCAACTGGTAAGTAATTATCTCCTCGCTCAAGTCCGCTCTTCGGCGCCGCCAGCCGTCTTCATCCTTTTGTCTCAGCATAACCTCGAGTTGCTTTGTTGTGAGGCGCAAAGTAACCACGGAGCATCGAACCCCGTTCAGCAATACACTGCGTTCTTCACGATAAAACTGCTCTGCCGCTCGTCCTCCGTTCCTGCATCCAAGCGCAAAAACCAGCGCGCAACAAAGAAAAACGCGCAGTATCTTCATCCGAATTGCCCCCTCTATTTACGTTGCGGCCTTTGCCAAGAAAACGATGTTCTCCTGCCGGTTTCAGCTTTGACCCAAAAAGGTTTCGGCAGCAGATAGGAAAGCCGTAAAGTTCCGTTTTGCAACTCAGCAGTCAAACGCTCAGGTTCAAGCGGCAAACCTCTGTCCGCCAAAGTGGCCTTCCAGCTATCCAGGCTCTTTCCCCGCGCCATCTGAGATGCTCCTTCCCAGGCTAAAATATTTAACTGAGCGTTCACTATGCTGCAGTAGCCAAAATAGCAAATCGCTCCTCCTAAAAGCAACAGAAGCGGCAGTCCAATTACGAACTCAATCAAAGCTGTTCCTCTGCTTGACATTTTACCAACTCCTATGGCAATGCCTGAGGGTTACATTTCACCTCAACCAGGCTAGCCTTATAATTAGGTTCAGGCAGCGGGAAAATGATCTGTTCCCCCAAAATCCGCTGTCCTGTTGCCGCAGCCTCTGCCAGAGCGTACTGCACAGATGCGCTGTGTTCACCTATAGGCTCCGGCGTTTGTTTTCTCACTAAAAGCCGTACGAACCGTTCTCCCGCCACTTTCTCCTTTGAAGTCTGGAGTCTGTCTTCCAACCAAACTGGAATTGTGCCAACGTAGCCTCTAGCCACCATTAAGGATGGCAGAACAGAACCTGTCAAATAATTCAAAGGGATTGCCACCGCTCCGCGGGAAGTAGCCTCAAGCTCCGCTTTAGCTAAGGCGGCAGTTCCAGCTGTCTGCGCCGTCAGATCCTGCGTGGTTTGCAGCTGCCGAATTAGGTAAATCACCTCTCCTTGACCGAAAAAAGCTGCAATCCCAAGGCTGAGCATGGCAAGATTTGTCGTAGCTAAAAAATTGAGACTGTCAGAAAGCACGCAGGCGCCACTTTCAGCCGCGAGATCGGCAACCATCTGCAATCTCACCCTCTCCAGTACCTCTCGCCCCAAGTCAAAGTTCACCGCCAAAGCGGTGCATAAAATCGTCAGACCGATGACCACGATGGGCAAAACTTGACCTTTACTGTTCCAAAACCAGACGCGAACTAACGGCGATTTTCGCTGTCTTTTTCCCCAACCATTTCCGCAGCCATCCCACCCGTACCTCAAAGGTATCATCCTCCTGCTTGCATGTTACCGTTAAAGTCAAAGGATTCACTCGTCTTCCCAAGGAAGCGCTGATAATCTGCCGCGCAGTTTCAGCGGCCCGCGTTTCTCTGGACTGAGGATCCGCCACCGCCGCAATTCTGGCAGCTGCGTACGCCGCATAGCAGGCGATAGATCTTTCTCCGTAGATTAATGCTAATTCGCAGATACCCCAGAGTAAAAAGCACAATAGCGGCAAGACTACAATCACTTCAATGGTGGACTGCCCTCTGTCCACCGTCATCTCCTCCTCATTCGCAAATTAAAATTAAAATTGTTCCGCCACCCCAAAATACGTCATAACAATAAATTCAGCCTACGACCGTCCTGACAGCGAGCAGCGCTTCCTAGATCACAAAATCTTGTTCTGAACGAGAACAGCCTTTTGCTTCTACCCGCTGTCTGTTATTCTTTTGTTCTTACATTTGAGAAGCCCCCGCGTGATATTAATTTTCAAAAAACCGTCTATTAAATGGCTTATTACCCGCTCCAATCAAGCAGTCTTCCAACTCAGTGTCTGCCCACGGTTACGATTAAGCCAAAAGCAGCCAGTTCTCAATCTATCGCCGACTCCATATCATCCCACAAGTAAAACCGTCCAGATCCCAAACGTCAAAGAAGCGCCATAGGGAAATCTTTGCCCGCTTGTGGCTTTCCCGGTAGTGAGCAAAGCGCTGAAATCATAAAATCCCACCGCGCCCCGTCCGCGAAAAAGGATGAAAAAACCCCATATCCCAGCGTAGAAAGCCGTGAAAATCCAGGCGGCAAAGAATGCTCTGCCCAGGTAGAGCGCTGAGCAGAGTGCCAACTTTATGTCTCCGCCGCCCAACAAACCGTTAAGATAGGCAGGCAGATGGATCGCGCCCGCCACTGTAAGACCCCAGAAGACGTCGTTCATTTCCCCGGCCATTAATTTTAACGCTATAGCCGGTAGCGAAAAGAACAGCAGCCAATTGGGGATTCGCCGGAAACGCAAATCATAAACTAAAGCTATGCTTGTCAGAACCAGCAGCAATAGTTTTTCTGCCATCTGCCTTACCTGCCCTTCATTCCTCTGGTTAGGGAATTTTGAGACCCCCGAATTAATGCCGCGAATTTATTTTTTAAATTTTTTGGGAATGGTAACCTCTCTTAAATCACTGACTATCCTGAGCGATTTCTTGCTCCAATTGAGAGATCTTCCCGGCTAAGGTTTGGCCTAACATCCTCACGCCGGCCACGCAAGCAAGCGCGATGAGTCCGGTTAATAAACCGTATTCGGCCATGCTCTGTCCTGATGTATCATGCCATAGTGTTTTAAGAAATTGCATTATGATCACCTCCCTTATTAAGATTTTAACCAGAGGACGTGGACAGCCTTACGGCTTTTTGGGGGTATCTCCCGCAAACAATACCCCCACGAGGTAGCAAACAGCAAACGCTTTTCAGTTACGCGCTCATAATCGTGATCAAAAAGCCGTCCTTTTCTGCCATTGACA
>DIPB01000176.1:0-7835 GCA_002426275.1 Firmicutes bacterium UBA5499 | reverse complement strand
GCCACTTTGGAGCATTAATCGTTCAAGATTCCAATAAAAACCGCTCTGAGCCAAATCACTTATCTTCTTGCCCCATAAACTCTGCATCATCTTGAAATTCAATGTTTCAATGCAGATTAACACATCTGCCTCGCTAACCACTGTTAGCCGTCGCCAACTCCTTTGCTTGCCTGTAACGAACTTCATCCGGCAAAGATATCTTTTTTTGCCGACTGTATTTGAATCCGGATGGTAACTATGACCAAAAAAGCAACAAGCTAATTGCCGGAAATTTCTCTTCTAATTGTCCTTTCCCCAATTAATCAGGTTCCCTCCGCTGCACTTTTATTGCGGCTTCATACCCCAGAGACATCCCCTTGCTTCACGAGGTTGCGCTGCTGCTCTTGGCCTAGGAAAAAGAATCTCTTGCCTCTCCTCCGAGAGTTGCTGCCCTGACTCTTTCAATATTAATCGCTGCGTTAGAGTCCAGGTCATTGTGCGCACCGCAACCCTGGCAATTCCATTGTCCATCATTCAGCAACAGAAAATCGTTGATTACACCGTATACCTGACAGATTTTGGAGCTTGGAGCAATCATCTGGGCGCCATCTTCAGCGCATTGCTCTTTCGGGATTTGCAAAAAGTTACTGAGGTAAATTACTTTCTTCTTGCCTCACAATTTCCGCATCGCCTTAAGATTAAAGTCCTCAACGCAGCTTAGGCTATGTCCGTGTGAGCCGTTGCCAACTCCCGGTTTGCTCCGCCTGAGGTTGTTGGGCTTACGCGATAGCCGATGTTCGGCCTCTTGCTCTCATTTTGTCCTGGCGTGGAGAATTCCGACGAAACAATACCTTACCGTCCGAAGCCTTTTGAAAGAAATTCAACTTAGCAGCCTTATCTTACCAACGAGCTAAAGCGAGGGCCTGCTTGGAAAAACTTCGCGCAATCATTTATTCGGCGCCTAAAAAAACGGTAATGCCACAATACGAACGGTGTCATGATAGAATTCATTCCAGGCAGCCTGCAGCTTCCTGCTGGAAGCAAGTAAACAAACTGACAATAAAATACTCAAAATCATATACTCCACCATGGCTTGTCCACGTTTTATCCCTAAAACAGACATCTCCAGCCTCATCCTTTCAAAAGCTTGTGTTTACTCGTCCTCTCCTCACTCGCGTACCACTAGCCGTGATTTCCGCGCCAGACGTCACTTTTGCCTAGCTCATTCTTAACACCTCCTTTGTGGATAAAGTTTATCATAGCTCAAACGCCGAAGACAACACCGAAAGTATGTAATCTTAATTTTCACGCTTACCTGCTTTTCTTCCCTAAATTGTAAAAATGCTGTTAACTGAAGATGCAAAATTACCCGAAGTCTCCTCAAAACAAGTGCTGACAATAAGTTATCCCCTGGATTTTCTATTTCTAATTTACTAATATCTTATAAAAATTTGCATTATAAAAGCGCCTTTGCTATAATAAAATTGCTTGTATGCCGACAAACAGGAAGGAGAAAAAAATGAATACCATTTCTGAGCTCTGTGAAGCATTCACGGCTTTTTTATCAGAAAAAAATCTCGAACTGAAGACAATCTATAATTACCATACAAATCTTAAGCGCTTCTTCTTCTTTTTGCGCGATAATTTTGGCTGGAGCGCAAATGAACAAATACAGCCGCACCACTTGCGCGGCTACTATCTTGCCCTATTTTTAGCTGGTACGGATAAACTCGGCACGGCAGAAAAGAAGCTATGCATTCTACGTTCCTGGGCAGAATCGTGCAAATTCAAGCTCCCTTCAGTTCGGGAATTTAAAGGCCCGCTCCCTTCTCTGGAGGAATTGGGCATGCTGTTCGCCCTTACGCTGGAGAACCTTCCGGGCGGGAGCCGCGATAAGCTGCTCCTGTCGCTGCTACTTTGCTATGGCCTCACCAGCAGCGAATTGGTCAGATTAAAAGTACAGAGCGTAGATCTCGAAAAACAACTGTTAGCGCTTAATTTAAATAACAATTTGTATCCTCGGGCGCTTCCTCTCATTCCTATTGTCTCACATCAGCTTGTACGTTACATCGCCCAAATGAAGCCGCGGGTAAATCTTCTTGTAAATGTAAACAGCCAACCTCTGACCGAGGCTGGCCTGCGATATATTCTGAAATTGTTGTTGGCAAAGGCAGGGCTCCCTAACTACACATACCAGGACATCAGACGCGGCTGGTTAAAGCATCTGGCGACGCGCGAGCCCATTGCGGTGGTGCTCTCTTTATCCGGTTTAGGTCCTTTGCTGCCAAATGTAAATTATCAGCTAGTGCTGGAGGAATGGCACGAGCTTCTAACCAACAGCGGCCCGCTCTTCAAAGAAATCAACAGCCGCAGCGTGGTCGCGGCGTCCTCACAGTGCAGTGACCAGAAAAAGGCCTAGCCCGAACGTGCCTATTACCGCGAAAAAAGTCGCAGCCAAAATGTCATTCCACAACTGTTTCCTACTCCTCGTGCAATTTCAACAGCGCATCTGGAAGAGAATGTTGTAAATCATGAAAATTTGAGAAGGGGTAGCATGAAATATCCCGCTCTTGGCAATAAGCCAGCAGCGCATCCTTGGCAAAGAGCAAATCTGCGCTCTGCGCCGCGCAGAAGTCGGTAATACCATCACCAATATAGATAATTTTGTATCCTAAAGCTTTGACAGCATCTACACGAGAACGCTTGCAGTTGCCGCAGCGGCCACAAGCTGCATCTGCAAATGGAAATTCAACGCTAGGCTTATCTTCTATTATCTCCAGATGATTCGACCTAAAATTCAAATAAGACAGACCGGCGCGTCCCAGCAGCAGCTTAATGTAAAAATCCAAGCCGTCGCTGACCACAAACAGAGGCCAATCTCTTTCCTGGCACAGCTTAACAAATGAGAGAAAGAAAGGGTCAATCTCGAACTGGGAAAGGATGAACTCAGCCAACCTGTGAGCCGGCATGCGGATAGGAGCAAGCAGCATTGGCAGAACGCTTTGCGAGCCTCTGCCGCATTGGATAGCTTTCTCTTCCAGCTCTCGCCAGTTTGGCCAGGAAAACGTATCGAAAATTCCCACGCAGACATCGTGCGTAGAAATCGTATTATCAAAATCGCTAAAAATGGCAATCTTCCGGCTCATTTTTTACTCCTGCTCTAAAAATTCAAAAAAAGATGTCACATTTTTCTCTATCCGCCCTGCAAGTTCACAAGTAGGCATCCCCTTCAACTGGGCTATCTTTTCCATGGTATACGGCAGAAATGCGGGTTCGTTCCGCTGGCCGCGGTTAGGCACCGGCGCTAAATAAGGTGAATCCGTCTCCACCATCAGCCGCTCCACCGGCAGTTTGCTGACAACTTCCGCAGCCCTCTTGGAATTTTTAAATGTAACGGGACCGCCAAATGAAAAATAATAGCCCCTGTCCAAGGCAAGCTTCGCCGTCTCCCAACTGCCACCGAAACAATGCAAAAGGCAGCGCACGTTGAAATGGCTCAAAATCTCCATCGTGTCGTTGGCTGCTTCCCGGGAGTGAATCATAACCGGCAGCCCTTGTTCTTCAGCCACTGCCAATTGCCGGCGAAAGACTTCTTGTTGCACAGGTCGCGGCGAATTTTCATAATGGTAATCAAGGCCGATCTCGCCAAAAGCCACTACTTTCCGGTGTCCAGACAGGGTAAGCAGTTCTCTTTCCAGGTTTTCGTCCGCACCGGAAGCGTCTTCAGGATGAACACCAACCGTTGCCCAGACGCTGTCGTTCAACTCTGCCTGCTCAATGGCGCGCTTAGAAGATGCTAAGTCCCACCCCACAACGATGAGCCTCCCCACGCCGGCAGCTTTTGCCCTCTGAAAGGCGGCTTGCCAGTCAGTCGCGAAATCTTCATGATTTAAGTGGCAATGGACATCTGTGAACATCAGCTGATCCTGCTTCCGGGCGGCAAGGGGCTGTCCACAGTTAGGAGAGCCAATTGCGTCTTTCCTGCAGTGGAAGCAGCCAGCAACATTCCTTCTGAAGTGATGCCGCGCAATTTAGCCGGCTTCAAATTTGCCACGACCACTACCAATTTGCCGATCAGATCCTGCGGCAGATAATATTTGGCCACTCCGGCTACGATCTGCCGTTCATCATCCGGACCCAAGTCTACTTTCAAAGAGAGCAGTTTGTCCGCGCCTTCAACCTTTTCAGCTGAGATTACTTTCCCCACTTTGAGCTGGGTTTTGGCAAAATCTTCGATGCCAATGACGTTCTCGGGCAATTCAGCTTGTTTGGCAGGCGCTGTTTCCATTTTAGCTTTCTCCTTTTTTTCGTCCTCAATCCTGGGGAAAATCGGCTCTCCCCGTCTGATGACCGTCTGCGCCGGGAAGAGCCCCCAGGTGCAAGCGTCTAGGTAGGACTGAGCTGCCAGAGGGGTCTCAATGCCCAATTGCTCCCAAATTTTCCGAGGTAAATTCGGCAGGAAAGGGACAAGCAATACCGCTGTAATCCGCAGCGCTTCGGCAAGATTATAAAACACCGTGGCAAGCTTCGGGCTGTGCTCCTTGGCCAAAGTCCAAGGAGCTGTGTTTTCTATGTACTTATTGGCGGCATTGATTCCCCGCCAGATCTGTTCCAGAGCTTGGTGAAAAGCCAGGTTGTCCACAGCGCTCCCAACCGCTTTGGCGCCTTCGCTGCATTCGCGGATCAGCTCTTGATCAAATTCCGTTTCCACACCCGGCGGAAGCACCCTTCCCCCCTGAAATTTATCAATCATAGCAGTGGTTCTGCTCAAAAGATTGCCCAGATCGTTTGCCAAGTCTGAATTAATCCTGGCGATAAACGCATTGTTAGAGAAATCTCCGTCCGCTCCAAAAGGAACCTCGCGCAAAAGGAAATACCGAATCGCATCGCTGCCGTACTCCTTGGCCATTTGACCAGGATCCACAACGTTTCCTCTGGACTTAGACATCTTTTCCCCTTCCACTGTCCACCAGCCATGGCCGAAAACTCTCTTGGGCAACGGCAAATCCAGCGCCATTAACACCGCAGGCCAGATCACAGTATGAAAACGAACGATCTCCTTGCCAACCAAATGCAAATCTGCCGGCCAATACTTCTTATATAGACTGTCCTCGTCAGTGAAAGCACCCAAAGCGGAAATGTAATTAATTAAGGCGTCCAGCCAGACATAAACCACATGCCCAGGCGCGTTCAGAACCGGAACGCCCCAAGTAAAAGTAGTTCTGGATACGCACAGATCCTCCAGCCCGCCTGCGATAAAATTCAACATTTCATTACGCCTGCTCTCAGGACGCAGAAATTCAGGATGCTGCGAGAAAAAGTCAAGCAGGGGCTTTTGATATTTTGAAAGACGGAAGAAATAACATTCCTCCCGAACCCATTCCACCGGCCGCTTGCAGTCTGGGCAGAGGCTGCCTTCCAGCAGCTGGCCTTCCTGCCAGAATGACTCGCACGGTGTGCAATACCAGCCTTCGTAGGTGCCAAGATAAATATCATCTTGATCCAAAAGGCGCTGGAAGACCTTCTGCACCACTTTTTGATGTCTTTCCTCAGTGGTGCGGATGAAGTCGTCATACGAGATGTCAAGCTGTTGCCACATCTTTTTAAAAGAAGCGACTATCCCGTCTACGTAAGCTTGAGGAGTTTGTCCCAATCCTTCCGCTGTCCGGGCGATCTTCTGTCCATGTTCATCCGTCCCCGTCAAAAAGTGAACATCATAACCTTCCAGCCTCTTAAAACGCGCTAAGGTATCGGCTGCGATCGTGGTATAAGCATGTCCGATATGCGGCTGGCCGTTAACGTAATAAATTGGTGTTGTCAAGTAATATGTGGGGCGCCCACTCATCTTTGTATCCCTCTTTCCAATTCTCACAAGCGTCTAACATCATCTTTACTATACCCATCGGCTCAATATTTGTCAAGCAAACCATAAGCGAAATCTCCGCCAAAGGAACTTTCCCAACACTTTCAAAACCGCAGCCAATGGCACGGCGATGACAATCCCCAAAAAACCGAACAACTCTCCTCCCGCAAGTAAGCTGAAGATGATCAACAAAGGATGCAGGCCCACCTTCTGTCCCATAATGCGGGGCGAAATGCAGGCGCCTTCAACTTGATTGATGGCTAACAGCAATAATAAAACGTAAACCGCCTTCAATGGCGACTGGGCTAAACCCAAAAGCACAGCGGGCAATCCGCCGGCAACAGGCCCCAAAAACGGAATGAAATCCAACAAACCAATCAAAAGGCCCAGCGACAGCGCAAAAGGGATTTTCAAAAAATACAGACCGATCCCGGCCATCGCTCCCACAGTCAGGCAAACTAAAGCCTCTCCTCTAACAAAAGCCACCAACACATCCCCAACCTCTTGGCTTAACCCTAAAAGTTCACGCCGCCAATTGTACGGGAGAGTCGCCAAAAATCCCGTTCGCAGAGCGCGCCAATCCCTCAAGAAATAAAACGTCAGTACCGGGACTAAAATCAAACTTGGCAACTTCATGATCAAGCTCACCAAAAAGTTCAAACCTCTATGCAGTCCGGCCAATGTCAGCTCTTCAAAACGCGCCAGACTCTGATCCAATGCCCCTTGCATCGATTTTGGCATTTGCCAGCGGACTTTCGTTAGAATTTTCCCCAACAGTCTTTCTCCTGCCTCCAGCTGCTTTGGTAATTCAGCAGCCGCCAGCTCCAACTCCTTTATCAGAGCCGGCAGAGCAAAGAAGAAGAAAGCCCCAATCAGGAGTCCCATCACAATATAGCTCAATAAAATCGCGATGGATCTTGGGACTTGCCGCTGACGATCTAAAAAATCCACTACCGGCTTGAGAAAAAGCGCCAGAAACAAAGAAAGGAAAAAGGGGGCCGCAGCCCCCTTTATGCGATACATAATGAAAATGGCAGCGCTTGCGAGCAGCGCCCAAACCCATTTACCTTTTCTCATTCTAGTTTCGAACACCGCTTCGTCGTACTGAGTTTACAGCGCTTTGCCCAGCCCTCACTACTTTTGTGCCCATCTTGGCCGCGCTCCTGCCAATCACCCGCGCAGTGTGTCTTGCCATGCCCGATGTATTCTCCATGGCGGTGTCAAGCATCTCTTCCTGCTCTTGTTTTCTTTTACTGAGCAAATAGGCGCCCAATGCACCTCCAAGTATGCCGCCTGTCATCATTCCACGCCAAAATTTGTTCATAACGTACCTCCTTTCCCTAACTCCTTACCGTTATTATGTCCTGCTCTGGAGGCAATTTGCAAATTTGGCGCTGAGAATATCAGACAATGAACACAACTATTTCCATGTCGAAATAACAGCCTTTTTCAGGCCAAAAGGCCACAAGACATAAGCGTCGCTCCACTCAGTTCCCGCGGTGCGGAAAGAATTCGCACTGGTCCAAGGCATCTGCCGCTGCCGTCTGTGCAGCGGTCCAAACATGTTGCGGGGACTTGCGAAAAGCTCTATCTGGATTTGATTTTCCCCTGCTCGCAAATGCTTTGACAGTTCCAAAGGCGATGCTTGACGCCACGGCAGCTTACCGGCTGTCTTGCCATTGACGCTTACGCTGGCTGTGATAGCGTCTGCCTCCACAGCCAAAAACGCTCGTTGCCCCTGTTGATATTCGTATGCGGTCTGGTAAAGCATGCTTCCCGGATAGAAAGGATAGCCTTGCAAACACCAATCGCCATAACGCAGCGTCTCAGGCTCCGCCGTAAGGCTATTGTTTCTGTGATCCACTCCGAAATCGCCCGCTAAAAAGCAGTCCTCAAGCTCCATCCAATGATAGTACCTGCATTTTAAAAGCAATTGGTTTTCGCCGAGCTTGACCCCAAGCAGCGGGATTCTTTTCATTGCTTTATCCAGCAG
>DIPB01000046.1:382-11683 GCA_002426275.1 Firmicutes bacterium UBA5499 | reverse complement strand
TTTCCTATATTAAAAAGGAATATAACCTGATGATCGGAGACAGGACATCCGAAGACATCAAGATTACCATCGGTTCCGCCTTTCCCAGGGAGCAGGAGGAAAGTATGGATGTCCGCGGACGGGATCTGGTGACCGGTCTGCCCAAGACCCTCGAGATCAACGAAAAAGAGATTCGCGTTTCCCTCACCGAGCCTGTGGCCAATATAGTTGAGGCTGTGAGGAACACCCTGGAGAAGACCCCGCCAGAGCTTGCGGCGGATATTATGGACCGGGGAATTCTGCTCACAGGCGGCGGCTCCCTGCTTCGCGGCTTGCCCAAATTGCTGTGCAATGAGACTGGGATGCCGGTTTATTTGGCGGAAGATCCTTTGACTTGCGTGGCCAGGGGCACAGGCGCCACTTTAGAGAATTTTCAAGTGATGAAGAGGGTCTTAATCACCTCCAGAAAGATGGATTAAGAAACTGAAAGTCTTGAGGGGAGGGAAGCTGAAAAGTGCAGCGGGGAATAGAAAAACGTTTCCGCGCGCTGGCTCTGATCGCTGTCTTTATATGTGTGTTGAGCCTCATTTACGCCACTGGCGATGAGCGGGTAAAAGTCAGCAAGCTGGAAGAGACGGTGACAGAAGCCTTAGCTCCGGCGACGAAGCTCTTTTACCGGACTTCCTCCGCCCTGGCAAGCGTCTGGCGTCAGACTGTGCTTTGGAGCAGGCTCGACGGGGAGAATCGCGCTTATAAGAAGCGAATTCAGCAGCTGGAAGCGCAGCTCGGACAGCTTGACGAGTATCGTTTGGAAAATCAGCGGCTTCGCACCCTTTTGAACTTTCAGGAAAAGAATAAAAACCAGATGACGCTTGAGGCCGCTCAGGTTGTGGGGCGCAATCCTGTGAACTGGATGAGCACCATCACCATTGATAAAGGCGCCGGCTCGGGCATTAAGAAAGATCAGGCGGTGATCACAGCCGGCGGCGTTGTGGGCATAGTGCGCAGCGCCACAGAGAACACGGCCAATGTGTTGTTGCTTTCCGACGCCAGGCTGGCCATAGGGGGAATTGTGCGCACCAATCGGCACCTGGTGCTGCTGGAAGGGAAAGCGGATAAGCCGGGTTATTGCACTGTGCGCGGACTCACAGCGGATGTGAGACTGAAAAAAGGAGACCAGATTATCAGTTCCGGCTTGGGCGGAATTTTTCCTAAAGGGTTGCCTTTGGGCGCCATTACTCAAGTGCAGCGGGGTAAATATGGTCTTGGGTTTCAGGGCCTGCTGCGGCCGGCGGTGGACTTGAGCAAGCTGGAGGAAGTATTTGTGGTGAAGAATTTTCACACTCCTCCTGTCGATGAAGAAAGCCAGAGCGGAGAGCGACAATGAAGAAAACCATCATAGCGGCTAGCGGCATTTTATTGAGTCTGCTGCTCCAGACGACAGCCTTTCACTATCTGGCAATCTGGGGAGTGAAGCCAGATCTTCTGATGATCTGGATTGTGCTGATGGGGCTTTTGTGCGGTCAGCCGTCCGGCTTTGCAGTGGGCGCTGTGGGCGGGCTGCTTGTGGATCTGCTGGAAGGCAGGTTTTTGGGGCTCTCTTTGTCTACAGGCATGCTGGTGGGCTGGCTGGGGGGACAAATCGGTAAACGCGCTTTCCGCGAGCACTGGCTGGTCCCTGTGAGCGCCGTTGGCTTCTGTACGCTTGCGGGAGAAGCTTTTTATCTTTTTTTGGGCAGTTCCTTTGGCATGGCCTGGCCGCTGTGGCAGGCCATCTATTTGGTGATCCTGCCCACAGCTGTTTATAATATGCTGCTGACTCTCATCATCTGGCCTCTGGCCAGGAAGTTGTTCTTCCAAGAGC
This sequence comes from Firmicutes bacterium UBA5499, assembly GCA_002426275.1. Lineage (GTDB taxonomy): Bacteria > Bacillota > DTU084 > DTU084 > DTU084 > UBA5499. The sequence continues at coordinate 9,840 of DIPB01000046.1, read as the reverse complement.
CGGAATACGTAGTTTGGAGAAGAGGGTAAGGAACATGACCAGCAAAGAACTGGAATCAAGACTGAAGAAACTCGCCTACGTCCTCGTGGGCATTTTTTTCATTCTTTGCGCGCGGCTTTGGTATATGCAGATTATGAATGGCGATCATTACGCGACTTTGGCGGAAGGCAACCGCATTCGCAGAATACCGGTTACCGCCCCCAGAGGGATCTTCTACGATCGCAATGGCAAGCCCTTGGTCTCAAGCCGGCTCTCGTTCACAGTCTCCATTCTGCCCACTTCGTTGACGACAAATCGGGATCAGGTTTTCAGGGATTTGGGAGCCATCATCGGCATGAAGCAAGAGGAGATCGCCCGGGAAGTGGAGAAATCCGCAGACCGGCCCTTTGAGCCAGTACGCTTGCTGCGCGACGCGTCTGCGGAAGTAATCACCCAGATCGAAGAGCGAAGATTGGATCTCGTGGGCGTGATCGTGGAAGAGATGCCGGTGCGGAGCTATAAATACGGAGAATTTGCCAGTCACTTGTTTGGCTATTTAGGCAAGATCAGCGAGCGGGAATTGAAAGAGTGGAAAAACGAAGGTTATCGGATGACGGATGTGGTGGGTAAAACAGGTTTGGAGCGCGTCTATGAGAAATATCTGAAAGGTCAGGACGGCGGCGAGCAGGTGGAAGTGGACGCGGCGGGCAGACCGATTCGTCTGTTGGGTTTCGCAGACCCCATCCCTGGCAATGATCTGGTGCTGACCATCGATCAGAAGACGCAGCAAGCCGCGGAAAAAGCTCTGGATGACCAGCTCTCTGCCATGGCCAAAAGCAAGTATCCCAATGCCAAGGCAGGGGCAGTGGTGGTATTAAGCGTGAAAACCGGTCAAGTTTTGGCCATGGCCAGCAAGCCCGGTTATGATCCCAATTCCTTTGTGGGCGGCATCTCCAGCGAAGAATTGGAAGCGATGCTTCAGAATCCGTATCATCCTTTCACCAGCAGGGCTCTGCAAGTGGCCGAGCCTCCGGGCTCCATTTTTAAACTGGTCACGGCCACGGCAGCCTTAGAACTTGGCAAGGTCACGTTACACGATAAATTCTATTGTACGGGCAAGGACAGATATGGGAAAAAATGTTGGAAAGTCGGCGGTCATGGGGAAGAGAACCTAGTGGAGGGAATTAAAAACTCCTGCAACATCGTTTTCTACGAGCTTGGCCGGAGGGTCGGCATCGACGAGCTGGCCCGTTATGCCAAGATGTACGGGTTAGGTAAGCCCACAGGCTTTGAGCTTCCCGGAGAAAAGGCCGGACTTGTGCCGGACAGGGAGTGGAAACGGGAAAACTTCAAACGAGCTGACAATAAGGTTTGGTATGAAGCTGAAACCATGGACGTGGCAATCGGCCAGGGGGCGCTGCAGACAACGCCGCTGCAAATGGCGACTGTTGTTTCCGCAGTGGGAAATGGCGGCACTGTCTACAGGCCCTATGTGGTGCAGAAGGTCGTCTCGCCCGAGGGAAAAGAGCTGAAGAGTTTTGAGCCGGTAGTGAATAATCAGCTGCAAGCGTCTACCGACACTTTTGCCGTGTTAAGACAGGGAATGGGCGCTGTAACCGGCATAGGCGGCACAGCTCACAGCGCTTTTGCCAATTTTCCCATTGAGGTTGGCGGTAAAACGGGAACCGCCCAAAACTCTCAAGGCGATGATCACGCCTGGTTTGCAGGTCTGGCGCCGCTGAATGATCCTGAAGTCGCCATCATCGTCTTCTTGGAGCAGGGCGGCGCAGGCGGCGGTTTTGCCGCTCCTGTGGCCCGCAAAGTGCTGGCCGCCTATTTTGGCGTGGAGCAGGAGACGAAGGAAACGAAAAAAGAAGAAGCAAAGCCGTCGAAGAGCAACGCGGAAGCGCAGACGCCAGCCGCCGCATCCGTCGCTGCTGAAGAGAAGAAAAAAATAGTTTCCTCGCAGCCCAAGCAGGAGCCCAAGCAGCAGCCCAAGCAGCAACAGGCTGTAGTTCCTCCTTCTTCTGGACAGACGGCAGAGACGAAACAGGGAAAAGAGGTTCCGGCCGAAGACCAAAACTGACGATTTTCCGCATCTCAAGAAGGAATAAAGTCTTTTCTGACGAATGATAAATTCAGGTAAAACACCACGGGGTCGATACGTATTTGCTCAGGCGCAACATTGAAAGAGCGGTAGCTTGGACACCTCAAGCGCATGGCGATGTAATCTACCTATGGAGGGAAAAAGATTTGGGCAAGGCACCCCTGACAATTAAAGGAAATAAAGATGGGCTCACAGTTTATCTCTCCGAAGACGGAGAGTTCGTGCAGGTTCTCGAAGCTTTGAGGGACAAGCTGTCGGAAAGCGGCGCTTTTTTCGCAGGCGCTTCGGTCTCCATTCAGCTAGGCAAGCGCGAATTGAGTTGGATGGAATTGTCCAGTTTGGTCTCGGAGCTGGAAGGCGCCGGACTTGAAGTGCACGTGGGCGGCGGAGAGGCAAAGAGGAGTTCGGTCCGCCGCGCGTCCCAGGAGACGGTGGAAACCACGCGGCTGGTCAAAGGAACTTTACGCTCTGGTCAAAGGGTGAACTTTGACGGCAATGTGGTGATTTTAGGAGATGTAAATCCCGGCGCCGAAGTTGTGGCCAGCGGAGATATCATCGTTTTAGGAGCGTGCCGGGGAGTTTGTCATGCGGGCGCAAAAGGAAACAGCTCCAGCTCTGTGTTGGCGCTGCGCTTACAGCCCACGCAGCTTCGCATTGCGGATTTCATAGCTCGCTCGCCGGACAATGAAGTACACCAAAGCGGCGTGCCGGAAGTGGCCAGAATGAGGAATAAAACAGTAGTGATCGAAACTTACAGCAGCGAAATTATGGCGAGATAGCAGGAGGGACGCAGATGGATGGAATGGTGATCGTCATTACCTCTGGGAAGGGGGGGGTTGGCAAAACCACCACAGTGGCCAATATTGGCGCAGCTTTAGCAGCTATGGGAAAACGCGTGGTGCTTTTAGATGCGGATATTGGTTTGCGCAATCTGGACGTGGTGATGGGGCTTGAAAACCGAATCGTGTACGATATCGTTAATGTCATGGAAAATGACGACCTGCCGGTGCGCAAGGCTCTGATAAAGGACAAGCGCGTGGAATCTCTTTTCCTGTTACCGGCTGCCCAGACTAGAGATAAGGATGCCATTAAGCCGGAGCAGATGAAAAATTTGTGCGAAGAGCTGCGTCAGGAATTTGATTACGTTCTGATCGATTGTCCTGCCGGAATTGAACAGGGATTTCGCAATGCCATCGCCGGAGCGGAGCTGGCTTTGATCGTCACCACGCCTGAGGTTTCGGCTGTCAGGGATGCGGACAGGATCATAGGTCTTTTGGAAGCTGAAGGCCTGCGCGAACCGCGATTGATTCTCAATCGTCTGCGGCCGGATATGGTTAAGCGTGGCGATATGATGGATATTGAGGATGTGCTGGACATTCTTCACATCGATTTAGTCGGCGTCGTACCTGACGATGAATCCATCATCATCTCTACCAATAAAGGAGAACCGATCGCCTTTGACGCTAATTCCAAAGCTGGACAGGCCTATCGAAATATCGCGAGGCGGCTTGAGGGGGAAGATGTCCCGTTTCAAAGCTTTGAAAACCCGAGCCTCATCCAGCGGCTGCGCCAGCTGGTAGGAATGGATAAATAAATTTTGGGGGGGCAGGGTTTTGGCTTTATTAGATTTTTTGGGAAAGTTTCTGAGCCGCGAAGAAGAAAGCAGCAAAGAGACCGCAAAGCAGCGATTGCAGTTAGTGCTAGTTCAAGATCGGGCCAGCGTTAATCCGCACCTTTTGGAAGAACTGAAGGAAGATTTAATAGGTGTCATCTCCCGCTATCTCGAGATTGACATGTCCGCAATAGAGATCAATCTGGAAAGCGGAAGCGGAGATACGGTGGCCTTAGTGGCCAATATTCCGGTTAAGCAGGTGCGGCGCTCCGAAGCCAGGAAGAAATAATTAGCAGTTTTGTCGCTTGCCACCGCAGCAGAAATAATTTATCATTAACATATAAGGTTAAGCTGGAGGGATTAAGGTGGAGAGGCGGCTTGCAAAATATATTGATTGGGGCATGCTGATCGCAATCCTGGCGCTCATTGCCATAGGATTGGTGGCGATTTTTAGCGCCACCCATACTAATAAAGGTTTAAACTATGGCGATCCGTTCTACTTTATGAAGCGGCAGCTTGTCTCCGCCGTCATAGGGTTGGGCATAGGGTTCTTTATGCTGAACTTCGATCATCGCTCCTTGGGTAAGTTGGCCTGGCCTATTTACTATGTAAGCCTTGCTCTCTTAGCCGTGGTGCTGGTGGTCGGCCGGGAAGTGAACGGAGCCAAAAGCTGGCTTTACATTGGACCGTTTGGCATGCAGGTTTCGGAATTGGCCAAGGTGGGCGTCATTATCTCTCTGGCTCAATATCTCTCGCAAAAAGAAGATTTGGATACCTGGCGCGGTTTGTTTGGAGCTTTGCTGCTGGTGGGCGCGCCGATGTTTCTGATTCTGCTGCAGCCGGATTTTGGCACGGCCATGGTTTTTGTGGGGATCACCTTCGGCATGCTCTTTATGGCCGGCGCTAAACCAGCTCATCTGTGGACTCTTGCCGGAATCGGCATTTTGCTGGTGCTGCCCCTGGGTTATTTTTTCCTGCTTAAGCCTTATCAGCGCATGCGCCTTTTGATTTTCCTCAACCCTTATCAGGATGCCCGGGGCTTTGGCTACAACATTATTCAGTCCATGATCGCAGTGGGAAGCGGCAGGCTTTTTGGGGAAGGGATCTTGCGCGGCAGGCAGGGACAATTGAATTTTCTGCCTGAACACCATACGGATTTCATTTTTCCCGTGATTGCCGAGGAGACGGGTTTCATTGGCTGTATGGTCGTTTTAGGGCTCTTTTTCTATATTTTGTGGCGGATTTTGCACGTGATCTCCGAATCCAAGGAGTTGTACAGCAATCTGCTTTGCACGGGGATCTTTTCCATGTTTCTTTTCCACATCCTGATCAATATCGGCATGACCATCGGCATCATGCCCATTACCGGCATTCCGCTGCCGTTTCTCAGTTACGGCGGCAGCTCGCTCATCACAAATCTTATTTCCATCGCGCTGGTGCTCAACGTTTACGTGAGCAGACAAAAGATCCTTTTCTAGAATTTGCGCTCGGCGCCGGAAGCGTTTAGTACGCTTGCCGGCGCTGTTTTTTTGCGTAAGTGAAAGCGGTCTTGATACGTATTGTGAATAACATCGCTATGCTCTGACAGGCTGCTAGGTCAGAGCAGAAAGCTGTTTTGAAAGATTTGTCTGCGCAAAGAACGGATAGTTGTGGTTCCCGGAACCGGGCTTGTTTTACGGCTCACTTTTGCAGCGAAAACGAAGCTATTAGAATCCCTGCTTATTGTAAAACAACGTTGACGCTGAATTTATATCATGATATACTTGAATATACCCCTATGGGTATTACGGGAGGTGATAAAGTGAGGCAATGTATGGATGCGGATAATTTGCATCGAAGAATAAACAAAATAATGGGACAAATCAAAGCGATTGATAAAATGATTGATCAGGACATCCCCTGTGAAGACGTTTTGATTCAGATAAATGCGGCAAAAAGCGCTTTGCATAAAGTCGGACAGGTTGTTTTGGAAGGCCACTTAAACCACTGTGTCCGAGAAGGGATCGAACACGGAGATGCTGACAAAACAATAGCGGATTTTGCTAAAGCAGTCGAACAGTTTTCAAGGCTGACCTAATATCCAAACGGACACAAAAGAGACTTGGCCAGTACGCCGTAAAACAGCATAAAGACCAAGCTGGTTGTGCTACCAAGTAAAATGTCCTAAGAAATAAGGTGTCGTTCAAGTCGAGCGGCACCTTGTTTCTTTAGAACCGAGTCTGCTCCCCTGGGATAATGCGCAGGGTGCATAAGGAAATAAAGAGACTAACGAAAATATAACAAGACAGATAGCCAACAAACGGTAATTTTGGATAGCAAGCCGTACTGCCCAGAAAAAGATTATGGCAAAACTCAGTGCAAAGGCCTTTCTCTGTTTTGTTTTGATAACTATTGACGCGGTATACCTATAGGGGTATAATAAACCCATACCCCCATATGTATATAAGGGTGATACAATTGATAAAGTTGTTAAAAAACGAAGGAAAACGGACAGTGCTAGTTCTCGCCATATCGTTCAGTTCGGTCGTAATCAGCCTTTTTAATGTCGGGAAGCTGCCCATCGATGCCGCCTGGCTGGCAATTGTACTGTGCGGTATACCGATCATCAAGGGGGCCGTCGCAGGCCTTGTCACTGAATTTGATATCAAAGCCGACGTGCTGGTAGCCATTGCTTTAACTGCCTCTGTCATCAGCGGCGAGGTCTTTGCCGCAGGCGAAGTGGCCTTTATTATGGCACTCGGCGCCTATCTGGAACAACGCACGGTGGCAAAAGCTCGTGCAGGCATTGAAAAGCTGGTACGACTTACCCCGACAACTGCAAGAGTCGTCAAAGCTGGCGAAGAAATCATCGTTCCGGCCGAACGGGTCGAGGTTGGCGATATCCTTCGCGTACTCGCGGGTGAAACCATCGCCGTGGACGGTATCATCGTAACCGGCCAGACTTCAGTTAATCAGGCTGTAATGACCGGAGAATCCCTGCCGGTGGACAAGAGCGCCGGAGATGAGGTTTTAAGCGGGACAGTCAATCAGTTCGGCACATTCGATCTGAAGGCAACGAAAGTTGGCGAGGACAGCTCCCTGCAAAGGATGATTCGGCTGGTGCAGTCGGCCGATGCCGGGAAAGCGAAAATTGTCGGCATCGCGGATAAATGGGCTACCTGGATTGTGGTCGCCGCATTGATATCAGCGACCGCCACATGGCTTATTACAGACGAGATCATTCGCGCTGTGACTATCTTGGTCGTGTTTTGCCCTTGCGCCTTGGTGCTGGCTACGCCCACGGCAATCATGGCCGGGATCGGTAACGCGACGAAGTTTGGCATTCTCATCCGCGAGGGTGACGCGCTGGAAAGGCTTTCTGTGATAAAGCGAATAGCCTTTGACAAAACAGGCACGCTTACCTATGGAAGACCAGATGTTGCGGCTGTAGAGAGCTTTGATGGCGACCTTTCAAGTGAAGAATTGCTGTCCCTGGCGGCTTCCGCGGAACTGCGCTCCGAGCATCCGCTGGGCAAAGCTATTGTCGCTCATTATAGGACTGCCGCAAACGCCCTTCCGCCGGTGCCGGATGATTTTCAGATGCTCGCTGGGCGCGGCGTTTCCGCAGTCGTAAACAATCACAAACTGCTTGCCGGCAATGTGAAGCTTCTGCTTGCTTACGCTATCCGCCTGCCCCAAGAGATCGTAGACCAAGCGGATACATACAGAAACGCTGGCTGCACAATCATCTTTGTTTCCGTGGACAGACGGGCCTCCGGTTTTATCGCATTGTCGGACACTTTGCGGCCCGATGCTGTGGATATGGTCAGAAACCTCGAGAAATTGGGCGTCAAGAGCGTACTGCTGACTGGCGATAATCACTATGCCGCTTCCCATATGGCAAAGATCGCTGGCATTCGTGACATCCACAATGATTGCCTGCCTGAAAATAAAATGGCCGTTATCGACCGGTATCAAAGTCGTGGCGAGCTGGTCTGCATGGTGGGCGACGGCGTAAACGACGCGCCAGCGCTGAAAAAGGCGTACGTCGGCATTGCAATGGGAGGGATCGGCAGCGATATCGCCGTAGATGCCGCCGACATTGTCCTGGTCGGTGACGAGATAAAAGATATTCCCCATTTGCTGGCCTTATCGAAAAGAACAATGAATACCATCAAGCTCAATATGGCGCTTTCTATGGCGCTTAACTTTGTCGCTATTCTTCTGGCCATGGTCGGACTTCTCGGGCCTGCTGTGGGCGCGCTGGTACATAACGCCGGTTCGGTCGCGGTGATTATAAATTCAGCCTTATTATTGAAGTGGAAGCGGCATGGCAAATGAAATCTTCGCTTTTTCTGCGGTTTATTGTTCGGAATCGCATTGGCTGTATAAAAGCATGTTTCTGGCTGGGGAAATGACGCCGTCCAAGGCGAAGCCGGACAACAAAAAAGCACAGCCCAGAATTCTTTTTGGACTATGCTCAGAATCTAAAAAAAGGGAGAGGACGCGTGCAGACAACACTCCCTCTGGATTTTCACTAGATCGAATAATTGTCTTCGACTGCTTCTATTAAGCCGTATTCTAAGAGGATCTCCTCAAGGCGCTCTTGGGTCATGGGCTTGGGGATTGTAAACATGGTATTTTCGTCAATGGCTTTGGCCAGATCGCGGTATTCTTGAGCCTGATGGGACTCTGGGCTATACTGGATCACAGTTTTTCGGTTGATTTCCGCCCGCTGGACCACATTATCCCGCGGCACGAAATAAATCAGCTGCGTGCCAAGCTCGGCGGAAAAGGCTCTGAGCAGCTCGCCTTCCCGGTCCACATTGCGGCTGTTGCAGATGATGCCGCCCAGCCGTACGCCGCCTTTGAGGGCGAATTTTTGGATGCCCTTGGCGATATTATTGGCTGCATAGAGAGCCATCATCTCGCCGCTGGCGACGATGTAAATCTCCTTGGCCTTTCCCTCACGGATTGGCATGGCAAACCCGCCGCACACTACGTCCCCCAGCACGTCGTAAAAGACGTAATCAAGATCATCTGTATACGCGCCAAGACGTTCCAGCAAGCCGATGGAAGTGATGATCCCGCGTCCGGCGCAGCCAACGCCCGGCTCCGGCCCGCCTGACTCAACGCATTTTGTCCCGAGGTAGCCTTCGCGCATGATGCTGGAAAGCTCGATTGAGCCTCCGCTCTCCCGCAGCGTGTCCAGCACTGTGCGCTGCGCAAGGCCGCCGATCAGGAGTCTGGTGGAGTCGGCTTTGGGGTCGCAGCCGACAACCATAACTTTCTTACCGCTCTCCGCAAGACCAGCCGTGAGATTTTGCGTGGTGGTGGATTTTCCGATTCCGCCCTTGCCGTAAATGGCAATCTGTCTGAGGTGCTTCTTCTCTGGCATAAAAACATTTCTCCTTATATCATGTATTCGGGTTGCGGGTTGGCGCTGGCCAGATGCAGCTTTTCAAGAATGCTGCCGCGAAGCGCCATGAACTCCGTGCCGCCTCTGTGTCTTGGCCGCGGCAGATGGATTTCCAGCAGCTCGCTGATTCTGCCTGGCCGCGGGGTCATAATCGCGATACGGTCGCTTAAATAAATCGATTCGTCCACATCATGGGTAACTAGGATCATGGTTGCGCTGTTCCGTTGCCAAAGCTCCAGCAGCTTATCCTGGACATCGGCCCTGGTGAAAGAATCCAGCGCGCCCATGGGCTCATCCAACAGTAAGGCGGCGGGCCGGTTGATCAGCGCCCGGGCAATTGCCACGCGCTGCGCCATGCCGCC
>DIPB01000046.1:0-223 GCA_002426275.1 Firmicutes bacterium UBA5499 | reverse complement strand
ACGCGCTGCGCCATGCCGCCGGAGATTTGGTGGGGATATGATTTTTCGAATCCAGTCAGTCCAATCAGCTCAATATATTCCGCCACATCTTGTTTTTGTTCTTTATAAACCCCGCGGGCTTTTAGTCCGGAGGCAATATTTTGTTCCACAGTCAACCAAGGGAATAAACTGCCTTGCTGAAATACGTAGCCGCGATGAGGACCAGGCGCGGTGATTTCCTTGC
>DIPB01000183.1:8022-8739 GCA_002426275.1 Firmicutes bacterium UBA5499 | reverse complement strand
AGCCTGTCGATGCGGCCTTTGACTCCCAGCAGGGCAAGGATTTCGTCTTGACTCAGCTCCGGCGTTGAGGAGAGCGAAAACGCCAAATTCTCAACCGGCCCTGACAGGCTCAAATGAATGGTATATTGTTTGACCTGCGAGCTGGCCTGCACTTGTAGCGTAGGCATGATGCCGCGGTAATCAAAGAATTCCGCCGTCGCCTCATCAATGAGGAAGGACATCTCCAGATATGAGAAACTGCCGCGTCTGGAGTTAACCTTGCCGCTCAGCGCCAAATCGTTCAAGCTGCCGCCAACGTGGACGCCTCCTTCGAACCACAGATCCAGCATGTCGCCATAGCTGAAGGCGGCCTGATCCCGCGTGGCAACATCCACATCCAAAAGCAGATCAAAAGGCGCTTTCCCTTGAGCTTTCTTCTGCGTCCACTTAACCTTGGCGCCGGCAAGGTTAACGCTGCCGCTGACTTTTGGCAAGCCGGAAGAACCTTTCAAACGCAAGGCGCCATCTAACACGGCGTCAAGCATTTGTCCGTCGTCATAGTGAACATCGGAAGCCGCAAGCGCCAAGTCGTAACTTTGTGGTTTAATCCCTTGCAATTTCACTCCCCCTGTCACCTGCACGCTCCCGTGACCCAAGCTTCCTTTTAGCTCCTCCACTACCAGCTGATCGCCGTAGAAAATGAAGCCCGCTTTCACGTTTTCCAATTCTCCCCCCAGC
>DIPB01000183.1:5446-7869 GCA_002426275.1 Firmicutes bacterium UBA5499 | reverse complement strand
GAGAAAAAGCTCCATCCTGCACGTCGACCCGGCCGTACAATTCGGGTTTGCCAATTTCGCCGCGCAGCTGCAATTGCGCGCTGACGATTCCAGACAGTGTCTTCAAATTAGGATTTAAAGCAGCCAGAAGCCGCAGATCGATGCCGTTCAGTTCCAGCTTGAGATCCGTCCGCGAACCGGCCTTAGCTGCTTTGGCCATGCCAAACGCTTTGGCCTCGCTGAAGCTCAGGGGAAGCGTGCCTGTGAGGGAAAGAAAGCCTCCGTTTTGACGCGTCTGCAGTTTTTCAACCGTAACTATTCCCTCATTCAGCTGCAGCCGCGCGTCGATCTGTCCCAATTTCAACTCTCCCAGTTTGGCGTTTTGGGCTGCCAGCTGAGCGGAAATCTTCGGTCCCGCGTAATCGCCCGCGATCTCCGCCTGGAGAGAAAATCGTCCTGCCAGGTCGGGAATCTTTTCCCCTGTCAGCTGGGAAATCAGCGCCAAATCCAACTCCTGCCCCTCTACTTTCAGCGACATGCCGGAGCTGGTGATCCGGCCAGCGGCTGAAATCGTGCCTTTCCCTTGGGTAAGCGAGACAGCTTGCAATTGCAGCTCGCCTTGGGAAAACACCAGCTCGCCCCGGCCGCCCAGGGGCAGCTTGCCGATTTTGCCTCCTCTGAGAGAGAAAAAACCTTCTCCTTTCAAAGCCCCAACAGGCCCCGCGAGCTGGGCCATCCCATCCAGATGACCGCCCAAGATTTTCTGCCCGTCTTTCCAACCCGCAAGGGCTACGGCTTGGTTCAAAGGAATGCCCGTTATCTGCAGCTGCAAGTCAAGTTCAGGATTTTTCAATTCTCGCATCCGGCCTGTGGCCACCAATTCAGCCCCCAGCCACTGGAGTTTGAAAGCTTCAAGGTCAACGCTGCCGGCTGCGTATTTGATTCTGCCGGCCAGGTTTTCAAAAACGTAATCGTCATACTCCAATTTCGCGCTCGCCAGCTCCCCAATCACCTCGGGTCGCGAGAGCGTTCCCCCCACCAGACCCTGAAAGCTCACCTCGCCAGCTAACAGTGTCTGCTGCTCCTGAGGGATAAACGTAAGGGAGGCGAGATTAAGCCTGGGAGCGATGATCTTCAAGTTTAACGAACCGTCCGTGCCGATAGTTCCCTGCGCGGCTAGGCGAGAGCCGTTCTGCTCGAGACTAGCCCGCTCCAGGAGGAGACCGTCGCCTTGAGACTGGAAAAAGAAACTGCCCCTGGCGAATTCTTGTTTGCTTACGCGTCCTGAGATGATGTTGACCATTCCTGAAGCCGACGGCTTGGGCAAAGTCCCGCGAAGCTGAATCCTGCCCGCGGCCGTCCCGCTGATTGGCTGCTTCAGTCCAGCCAGAGCCATCACCCGCTCTAATTTTTCGTCTTGGAACTGCCAGGTGAGATTCACGGTTTTCTGTTTGCCCGTTGTGATGCTCCCCTCTAACTTGTGGAGCGCGCCTTGGGAGTGCAGATTAAAATCAGACACAGAGAGCACTTGATCCTGAAAATTCAACGTTCCCTGGGCTAGCTGAATCTTCTGGCCGCGAATCTCGCCTGCCACTAATTCGGCCCGTCCGACGACCTTTGGTTTTTTGCCCGTGCCATGGACCTGGCCCAAAAAATTAATTTTTCCCGCGATTTTCTCTCCAGGGAGAAAAAGCTCGGTCCAGGGTCCCAGGGTTAAGTTCTGTCCGGTTACGGACAGGCTCAAAGCCGCAGGATCGAGTTTTCCTGCCACAGAGAGTTTACCGCCGCTTTGGCTGAGGGTTAAATACGGCAGCAGCAAATGCGAGCCATCCCAGAGCAAACTGGCTTCCGCTCCGGAAAAAGAGATTTCCCCCACGGAAGCGGCTCCCAAAGCTAATTGAGCGCTTGCCTGGATGTCCTGACCGCGGAAGCCTTCACCTTTGGCCGCAAAGCTGCCTGAAACTTTGCCCTTCAGGGAAGAAAGCTGCGGAAACTGTTTCCTGCCCAGCGCTTCCAGAGCGGACAGGTCCAAACGCTGCGCCTGCATCGCAGCTTGCCAGGCTGGACGCGAGCCGCGCAGATCCAAGAACGCCGAGCCGGTCACTTGCCCTCCCGCCGTAACTGCGGACAGCTCTTTGCACCACAGTTGCTTATTCTCGAAACTGACAGCGGCTTTTCCGTCTTGAAGCACCAGGCCTCCAGAGCCCGGTACCTCAAAGGAATGCAGCGTTACCGAAGCGGCTCCTCTGGGCACGGACCAAGGGCTGACCATATATCCGTTCTCAACTGTGAAGCTGCCGCCCTGCCAGCGACCTTGAAGTTTTTGGCAGGCTATTTTATTGGGTTCCATTGTCACTTTACCAGCAATGCCCTCTATGGGCGAGCCTAAAGCGGGATGGAAAATCCTGCCTGCTTTCAGTTCCGCGCTGCCTGTGACCCGCAAA
>DIPB01000183.1:3484-5327 GCA_002426275.1 Firmicutes bacterium UBA5499 | reverse complement strand
CTGTGACCCGCAAAGCTTGCGCAGTCCCGCGAAAAGCCAAATCAGCTTTGGCAATGCCGTCCGCCTCAAGGCCCTTGGGGCGCCACTGGGGATAAACATTGAAGATCTCGGCTATTCTTCCCTGAACTTTCACGTTGACGTCAAAAAGCGGACTGCCGCCGAAGATAATGGAGCCTTCGCCTTGGGCTTGCGCTTGCCGCAACTGAGCCTCAACGCCGGAGAGGACCAGCTCCTTGGAACTGGTATCCCAGCGGAATTGCCCGTCGAGTTTCCGAATTGGACTGTGCCAACCGGGAGGCTGCCACTTCCCAGACTCGACCTGGCCGCCGATCATGAATTGCGCTTTGGCGCCAAACAGGTTGAAGGCAGTGGCCAGCTGGCTGTCCCAGAGGCGGAAGTTCAACTTCACCCGGCCGCCGTTGATTTCGCCCCAATGAAGATCATAGCCGCGCAGGGCCAACGCATCCAAAAGGCCGCTGATGGATACTTCTCCCGTTTTTCCTCTTAAGTCAGACTTTTCGCGCTCCAGATCGTAGCTGCCCTGGATTGACAGCGGGAACTCTTCCCAAGACCCGTTTGCGTAAAGAGCCAACTGCGGCATTTTCGCAAAGGAGACCTGCGCCGAGGAGATGGAAATCTCCTCTTGGGGCCTTTTCTGGGCGGCGACGACGATCTCGCCGTCTTCCACCGCGATTTTCCCTTGAAAAGCCGTCGGAGCCTTTGTTTCTTCCTTGCCCATGAATTGAGCGATATTCCAGGCGCCGCTGCGATCTTGGCCCAGCCAAACCCGCGTCCCCACAAGCTTGACCAAAGAGATGGCAGACACGAGATCGCGCTTTTTTATTGCTTGCCAGAGGCTTACTCTCACCACCAGCCGTTTCGCGCGCAGCAGATCCTCTCGTTCCCGAGGCAGCTTTCCGATTTTGATTCCTACTGCCTCAATGCTGCCGCTCATGGTGAGCTTAAGGTGGGATATCCGTACGGGTCGATCCAAAACGTCCTCAGCCTCTTGCCTCACCTTTTCTGTCAGAGCGGCCGTGAGATACTCGCGGTTAACATAACGGACGGCAAGCCACCAGCCTCCCGTCAGGAAACAGATGGATAAAACTGCCGCGATGATTAATTTCTTTTTTGTTGCGAATAATAACACTGTTTCCCCGCTCCTCCTTTTCGCCGTCCTGTAATAATTCTGGTCCCGTAAAGCTTGATCCTGCAACGGGCGTCATGTAGTTGCTGGAATCGCTGTCAATTATCCTCAGTCGTGTTAAGACGCGTATTTTTTACCATTTTTTTACATTACTATTATATCCTAATATCCAATGCAGCTGCAAGGACAAACCCGACATTTTTGATGATTTTTCACTAGTGAATTCTGAGATCGTCTTCCTAATACGCACCGGACGTATATCTGGACTTCAATCTCCAATAATAAGGAAGGAGGAGCTACCGTGCAAAGCCAGCGCAGCCACATCCTTCTGGGGCCCAAAAAAATCCGTCAGCGTGACTTTTACCTGCTGCTGCGCAGGGAAGAGACTGTCCTGCAAACGGGAAAAAACTCGGTTTTGAGCTTAACTTTTTCTCCTGTAGCCATCTGGGAGAAGGAGTTTTACGCCCAGCTAGAGGAGGCCGAAGACTGGAAAGAATATTTGACAACCAAAATCATGCAGATGGAGGGATAACTTTTGCAAATTGATCGCCGTCGACTCAGGCTCCGCTGTCCCGAGGAAGATGAATACTCAGTACGCACAGACCTGGCCGTGGAAGCCATGCCCACAGCTCCCACAAAAGAGGTGGAACACCAGCGGGAAGAGACGGCCGAAGCCGTGATTTCCCGAGTGAACAT
>DIPB01000183.1:0-3379 GCA_002426275.1 Firmicutes bacterium UBA5499 | reverse complement strand
GCATGGGCAAGCTGCCGGGGCTTTACATCACCATAGAATCTCCGGCTCTCAGACAAAGAAATAAAGATGCCCAGCAGAAAGTGGCGGAAATCCTGGCCGGGGAACTGGCAAAGTTCGTGAAGCTTGGAGAAAACGATTCTGTTTTCGTGGTTGGACTAGGCAATTGGCAAGCCACGCCGGATGCTTTGGGACCTAAAGTCGTGGAGCAGCTTATGGTGACCAGGCACCTTTACAATATGGTGCCGCCGGAAGTGAGGGGAGGCTTACGTCCGGTGAGCGCGCTGGCTCCGGGCGTCCTTGGCCTCACCGGCATTGAAACGGGGGAAATCGTCCAGGGAATCGTTGACAAGACAAAACCCAAACTGGTGATCGCCATCGACGCCCTGGCCAGCCGCTCCACAGGCAGACTAGCCAGCACGATTCAGCTTTCCGACTCCGGGATCAAACCTGGCTCCGGCGTGGGCAACCATCGCTTCGGCATCACCAAAGAAAGCTTGGGCTGCGATGTGATCGCCATCGGCGTGCCTACGGTGGTAGGGGCGCTTACAATTGCCAGCGAAGCTATGGACGCCATCACCAGGCCCACGCCCAAACAAATGCCGCCAGGAACAGGAAGCATGTCTTTGAACGAACAACAAAAGAAAACCGTGCTGAACCGGCTGCTGTCCCCGTTCATGGGCAGGCTGGTGGTGACGCCCAAAGAAATCGACGATTTAATCGACGATCTCTCGACGACTCTGGCCAGCGGTTTGAACGCTTTCCTCCATCCGAATTTGAATCTAGATAACGTTTTAAAATACTTAGGCTAAAATCATAAATGCGCCTCCCTCTGTAGCATAAAAGCTTGCAGAATAATATTATGCACTAGCTATACTACGAAGGGAGGCGCTGTCATGTCCGCTGACAACAATAAATTGGAAGCCTTCAGCGGCTTATTCGGGCAAAATTTTGTTTTAATCTTGTTTCTGATTTTGATCGTGTTTCTGATGGAAAACCAATCCTTTTTTAAAGAGGGAATCGCCACTCTCAATGGCAAAATCAACTCTTTCCGGTCCATGCTGGACGCGGTATCCGCTACAGTTTCCGCTCTGCAAGCTGTGGTCGACGCACCTAGCGCGGTCCTAAACCCGGCCAAATAGGAGGAGGAAAATGCTTAATTTAAACGATTCCAAGGAACGAATGCATATCGTGGTCTTAATCTTGTTTCTGATCTTTTTCGTGGATCCGCTGCTCCCGGATAAAATTGCCAAGGCCGTCCGAACTCTTTTCAACCCGCAGCACGCGCAAGAAGAATGAAGGGGGCTGTCCGCGCGGACAGCCCCCTTCGCTGCTAATTCATTGGGCAATCAATGCGTGAAAATATAGGTATGGAAAACCAAATGCTCCTCAATGTGACCCAACCAATACTCCATGGTGTGCGCTCCGGGATGTTCCACATAAAGGTGAGGAATCTTGAGCGTCTCCAGTTTACGTACGAAATCTCGATTCTCTGGCAAGGCAAAATCGTCCACGCCGCAGGAAGTAAATAAGGCCACCGGCTGAGCGGTCCGCCACTTGTCCAGCAAATTCAAAGCGCTGTTGGCTTCCCACAGAGCCCGGTTCTCGTCTCTGCCACCCAGCCGCGCCGCTATCCCCCACTCATTGGGATGGCGCACGATATCCAAAATCCCGCTGAGCGACGAAGCGGAGGCAAAGCGGTCCGGATGCTTGAGCGCTAAGGTGACGGCTCCGTGCCCGCCCATGCTCAAGCCGCTGATGGCGCGGCCTTTGCGATCTTTGACGGTGGGGAAATTGCGATCAAGATAGGGAATCAAGTCCTCAATGATGTAGGACTCGTATTTGGAAGCGGTCGTGGGGCTGTCCACGTACCAGCTCGTCCGATCGCCGTCCGGCAAAACTACAAACATCTGGTAATCGTCCAAAAGCTCGGCCAAAGTTCCCCGAGAAGCCCATTGCGTATATGAGCCGCCCGCCCCATGCAGTAAATAGAGAACTGGATAATCCTTGCGCGGGTTATATTGGGGCGGATAAAACAATTCAAATGTTTTATCCTGGTTCAGCGCGGCGCTATGGTGGGTTATCACCTCGCTGCGCACGGCCGCCAAAGCGCCGCCGACAACAGCCAAAACGAACAGCAGCGCCAAAAGCGATTGTGTCAGTCTTCTCTTCATCTTGCTACCTCCTCTTATTCCTCAATCTCAGGCTGAAAGCTGTTTCAACCCAGCTTATTACGGCCGTTAAAGCCGCAGCGCCTGCCGTAAAATAGGTTCCAGGCTTTCTGCCATCCGCATGAAGCCCAAATCATTGGGATGGGTGCCGTCAACAGTACAGCTGTCGCGGCCGCAGGCGCCAAACAGCTTTTCCCCGTCCACGAACCATACGTTCTCATATCCCGCCGCTTTGGCATGTTCATATGTTCTGCGAATGATCTCCCGCCTGGCGGCGCTGTCGCGAGCATCGTAATCGCGCTCTACGTTGACAGTTTCAAAGTCCGGCTTCGAGACCATGATCACAGGCAGTTCAGGCTGCCGAGCGCTGACGATTTGAAAGAATCTCTCATGGGTGGCTGCCAAATCTTCCCTTGTAAGCGCATTGTGATCATAATCCAAAACAAAGGCGCTCATGGCGAGTCCCGCTATGTATTGGGCCATGGCCGGCTCTCCTTTGGCACTGCCGGAAAAACCCAAATTGAGATGATCCACATTTAACCGGCGAGTGAGAATCGCCTGATAGGAATTGCCGGGACGCGACGCGCAACCTCCTTGGGTAATGGAAGAACCGTAATACACAATGGGCAAAGGCAAAGCGTAAGGAGTAGGGCCGGCGAGCTGCGCCTGGGGACTGATGCCGATCTGCACCGCTTTCACGCCGTTATATAAGGGCAGATTCACAGTCACCTCTTCCAGCTCAGCTGCTTTATAGAGGAGCGCTTCATATGTTTCCTGGCTCTCGTCTGCAGGAAAGGCCGATTTCTTATAGACGCTAGGCAGAGAGCCCAGATAGATGTCGCAGCCGGATTTTCCGGAAAGAGGCATATGCGGCATTAAGCCGCCGGTCAATAATCGCACTTGCAGCGCCACATAAGGCGAGTCTGTACGAAATCTAAGTCTCCCTCCCGCCGTATGCTTCGCCAGCAGATCGACGTTTTCGCTTATTTTACTGCTGACGCTCCCTGGCAAGCGCCAAAACCGCTGGCCCTGGCAGACCGCAAGCCCCGAGACTTGGATGGGCGCTTCCTGGCAGCTGTGCCAGGAGATCTCTTCTGGCAGGCCGGAGATGAGCCTGAAATTAGGATCAATCTTTGCTATCTCATAATCGCGCAAGCCTTACATCTCCCAAGTTTTCTATCTTTATACTTCCAGTTCAGCCATTTCTTTTC
>DIPB01000191.1:7280-7852 GCA_002426275.1 Firmicutes bacterium UBA5499 | reverse complement strand
CGCTCAGATTCCTTTTCCAATTCGCGAAGCAGATCGTCGCATTGCTCCAAAAGCTCGCCGTATTCTTCGTCCCTTGCCTGATTAAAGGCAGCTATTATGCGTTTTGAAGTGCCTTCATCATGAGGTGTCATCCTCATCAGATAGGATTCACCCCCATTTTGTAAAATTTCCTTTGAAATTTCCTGCATTAAAGCCTCGCCGTCTTCACTCACGGGCAATACCCACACCGACTGACCCACAATGACGGCGCCGTTTTTTTTGAGTTTTCTCCATACGCTGACCCGGACGCGCGACGGCTCTCTGGGAAGTGTATAATTGATCGCCAGCCATTGCTGATCTTCCATAACGCCCACCTCACTTTATAGCCGGCTCGCCTTTACCATACGGTTCATCCTAAAATAAAGCAAAATGGCGATGATTTCCGTCACACAGGCAAAAGCCATAATTATCCCGATTCGATTCAGACCATATAGCCAGCCCATCAAGGCCGAAGCTCCAAACAGGGCAAGGCCGTAAGCCGTGTTGAAAACTCCATAGCTGGTTCCCCGTTTATTACATGGCGTAATATCGGC
>DIPB01000191.1:2356-7121 GCA_002426275.1 Firmicutes bacterium UBA5499 | reverse complement strand
CAAAAATGGCAACAGCAGCGTGATGAATGGTATCGCCATCAGAACGAGTAATCCCCCGGTTTTTATTCTGGTTTTTGCCTTGATGCGATCATATGCTCTCCCGACCAGCAGGGCGGTCACAGCATCCACGATCATGGCGACGGCGTACAGCAGCGTGATGTTTCCGTCGGACATGAGGCCCTTGTCCTTCAGATGATAGCCTATCGTGCTGAAATTGACAAAGCCCAGCGTACAAAAAAATGTGAAAGCCGTATAGAGCCAAAAGATTGGCTTCAGATGCTCCGCGCAAAATTCTCTCTTGGGCACAGCAGGAATCAGACTATCTCTTTTCACCCTGCGATGAGCGTAGCTTAGAAAGATCATAAGAAGAATAACCGCGATAAACAGCCACTTGTACCCTGCCTGATACTGGGCAATTCCGTTTTTCCCGGTAAAATAAAAGACCATGGTGAAAATCAGCGGACCGGCAAAAGCGCCTATCTGATCTAGCGCCTCCTGGAGGCCGAAAGCAAACCCAACACCGACTTGGTTCTCCGCAACTCGAGATAGGATCGTGTCTTTTGCCGGATTACGAAGCGCTTTCCCGATTCGCTCCAAAAGTATCAGGCTGACGAGAACGTTCCAGTTCATGGTCAATCCCATGAGCGGTACGACGATCAGCATCCCATATCCTACGAACATGAACGCCCAATATTTTCCGCTCTTATCCGACAGTACGCCCGCAATCAGTCGGAGAAAATATCCCAGAAACTCGCCAATCCCAAAGACCAACCCGACCTTAGCAGCGCTGATTCCCAGCAAATTCAGGTATTGACTGTTCACGCCGCGGGCGCTCTCATAGATCACATCCCCCAGCAGACTGACCATTCCAAATAGAATAATAACAATCACGGCCGGCGGGAAGCTCTTTTTGGCCTCTGTGCTCATTACGCTCTCCTCTTCCATTCCTTCAAAAGCTCAAGTGTTATTAAAATTACTTTAGCATGTCTATCTGTCTGCTCTCTAACAAAGCTTATATGTAATACTGGTTACAGTATAGCTTTTTCTTTTTTACTTGTCAATGCTCATTTTTTATCACCACAATGAACGAAAACAGCTCATTATGGCAATGCTTACTATATATAAGGACACAGCTCCGGAAGTTGTCAAAAATGAGCTCCAATAAAGCTGATGTCCGGCGGGACGGAAGCTCGGCGAGCTTCCGTCGATAGGGTCGTGCCAGGCGATCTTATCAGGCTGGCGGCAGACGTACGTTTTCGGACCGCTTCACAGACTTTGCCGCCGACCTTGATATGCTATTCCTTGGCCGGCTGTTATTCCGGCTGGTTATCTGCTGTGCGTGCAGTTTGTGAGAAGATTATACATCCACAGGCATGGAGCGGAGTTCCATTTAAAAACTAGACTCTTGACACTCGCCGCGCAGGGTTTATACTGGATTCATAATCGTCCGGCAGCATAAAAGTAGGAGGCGTGATAATGAGCATAATCAAGACAGAACACCTCAGCAAATTCTATGGTAAAGCGCGGGGCGTAGCGGATCTGAGTCTAAAAATTGAAAAGGGAGAATGCTTTGGCTTCATCGGGCCCAACGGCGCGGGAAAATCTACTACCATCCGCATGTTAATGCAGCTAATTTTCCCAACTTCAGGCAATTTTTGGTTATTTGAACAAATAATCAAAGGTGAGAATCCGGCCTTGAGACGGCGAATCGGGTACATTCCCTCTGAGATAAATTATTATCAGGAACTCACCGGCAGACAGCTTTTAGAATTGGGAGCCAAGCTTTATGAAGTGGGCACAGAAAACATCGCTCCTTACGCGGAACTGCTAGAGCTGGATCTCAGCAAAACCGTCAAATCTTATTCCCTGGGCAACAGGAAAAAACTTGGCATCATCCAAAGCCTGCTGCACGATCCGGAACTCTTAATCCTGGACGAGCCGACTTCCGGCCTAGATCCTTTGATTCAGCACAGATTTTTCCAACTGCTGAAAGAAAAAAACCGACAGGGACTGACCATCTTCCTTTCCACGCACGTGCTTTCAGAAATCGAAAAATTTTGTCACAGGGTAGGTCTCATCAGAGCGGGAAAATTAATCAACCTTTCCTCTGTTGAAGATCTGCCGGGCAGAGCCGAACGGATCGTGGAGGTCACATACTCTGAGGAAGGCGACTTAAGGAAACCCTACGGCTTATCACAAATTGACCCTGCTGTTCGCTATCAGGACGGCAGACACATTTTCCACGTGAAAGAACATCTGCACAAGGCTCTGGCGATCATCGCCCAGCATCCCATTGCCGATATCATCATCAAACAGCCTACATTAGAGGAACTATTCATGAAATACTATGGGCAACGCGAGGAGGAATAGTGATGAACACCAAAAGCTTATTTCAACATGAACTTCATTTAAGCAGAAAAACTTTCGTTACCTGGCTGGGCATCATCGCCGGCCTCATGATCATCTTTGCCTCAACTTCTTCCATGCTTTTAGACAACGACGAGATGGCGGAACTATTGAAAAGCTATCCCCCAGCCCTGCTGGAATCGTTCAATATTAATCCCGAGAGCTTCATCACTTTTGAAGGCTGGATGTCAAGCGAGCCGTACATATTTTTAAATCTGCTGCTGGGTATTTTTGCCATTCTTCTCTCCGCCGCCTCCGTCTCCAGAGAAATAGACGACAGAACAGGTGAATTCCTTTTTACCGTTCCCCTAAGCCGCAGAAAGATTTTCCTGGTAAAGGCAGCTTCGCATCTTCTGCAGCTGAGCATCGTCTTTGCTATTGCCGTAGCGGCGGCTTTCCTCACAGGCCAGACCATCGCAGAGATAAAAAACGCTTCCGGCCTGTTTTTGATTTTTCTGTCCGCTTATTTCATTTCCCTTGCCTGCATGGGAATCGGCTATCTGCTCACTTGCCTCATCGACGATGAACGCACCGCGCTGTCTTTGGGCGTAGGTTATGTGCTGTTGTCCTTCCTTTTTAACATGTTGGCCGGCCTGAAGGGATTTGTGGGGGAGCTGGCCAACGTCAGCATTTTCCGGCTGTTTGACGTTTCCGTCATTCTGGAGAAAACAGCTCTCAGCCCCCTGTCCGTGGCCATTACCCTGGGGCTCTATCTTTTGGGCTTGATTGCGGCCGGCGAAATCTTGGCCCGCAAAAACTTAGCCATTTAACCGGGCGGATAGGATCCTCTCTTGCCAGCAGCGGCTGAAAGTAGTAAAATTTAGGTAAAGCAAAAATCAAAGGGGAGCTGGATTATTCCGGCTGAGAGGGTGGCCTATCACCGACCCTGATACCTGATCTGGATAATGCCAGCGAAGGAATGTTCTAATGAAAAATCGTTGACTGCCAGTCAGCGATTTTTTTGGAGGTGAGCACAATGAAATCTGCCTTAGCAATCCAATGTCTTCCGATAAAGGAGGCCCCCAGGCAGGAGATCTACCGGTCAGTGGATGCGGCAATCAAAGTTATCATCGCTTCCGGGCTTCCTTATGAGGTTGGTCCCTTTGAAACCACCGTTGAAGGCGAACTGGACCAACTGATGCGCTTGGCTCAGGAGGCGCACACAGCAGTACTGGCCACCGGAGCCAAGCAAGTCATCACATACATGAAACTGGCCACAGGTGAAGATTTGGGAAGCAGCCATGAAAAAACCGCAAAATATCGTTCCTAAACTTTATCCGGTCGGCACTGTGATCGTTTTTTTGCTCATCTGGGAACTGGCCGTGCGCCTTTTTCAGATTCCCGACTGGCTCTTGCCTGCGCCCTCCAGCGTCTTGCTGGTCTTGATGCGGAACTGGAAACCATTGTGGTATCACAGCCAGCGCACAATGTTAGAGGCGGTATTCGGCTTGCTTTTAGCGGCAATTACGGGCTTCGCAGTGGGGATTGCCACCTCCCAGTGGCAGCCCTTGAAAAAGGTCCTCTACCCTTTGCTTGTAATCTCTCAGACCATTCCCCTGATCGTGCTGGCGCCATTGCTGGCCATCTGGCTGGGCTTCGGCCTGCTGCCAAAGCTGATTGTGGTAATCCTCTCCTGCTTTTTCCCCATTGCGTTCAACACAGTGGTGGGCCTGGACGGAGCTGACAAAGAGATGATTAAGCTGGTTAAATCCATGGGAGCGAGCGCGGCGCAAACGTTCAGACTGGTGAAGCTGCCCCAGGCCTGGCCCACTATTTTCGGAGGGCTGAAGGTGTCGGCCAGCTACTGTGTGATGGCAGCCGTGGTGGCAGAATGGATGGGCTGCGAACGAGGGCTTGGCATCTATTTGCTCAGCGCTTTACATGCTTTCAAGACTCCCGCTGTTTTTGCCGGCATTATCATTATCGCGCTAGTTTCCCTGTTGCTTTTCGCTTTGGTGGAAGCCATTTCTAAGTTGGCTCCCCCTACAAATTAATTGGAGTGTGACAAAATGAAAAAGGCAATTATCATCGGCGCCGTGCTGCTGGCAATTGTGGCCGCGATTCTTTTCCGTCCGCAACCGCAGCCGAACACCGCCGCGCAGCTGCTGTTGGACTGGACAGCCAATACCAACCATACGGGCATTTATGTGGCGCTGGAGAAAGGTTGGTATAAAGATGAGGGGATTGAGCTGAAAATCATCACCCCCTCCAACACCGCAGTGGAGACAGTTGTGGGCTCAGGCAAGGTGGATTTTGGCATCAGCTTTCAGGAATATGTAACTTCTTCAAGGCTACAGGGCGTTCCCATCGTCTCCATAGCCGCGGTAATCCAACATAACACCGCCTCTTTCGCAGCCCT
>DIPB01000191.1:1515-2266 GCA_002426275.1 Firmicutes bacterium UBA5499 | reverse complement strand
AGTCCGGAATCAAATCGCCCCGGGACTTTGTGGGCAAACGCTACGGCGGCTGGGGGCTTCCCATTGAACGGGCAATTTTGGAAACCTTGATCAAAGCGGACCAGGGCAAGGGTGAGCCCCGCTACGTGCAGATCGGAAGCGGCGATCTCCTGCGCATGCTGGGCCGCGATGCGGACTTCGTGCAAATCTTCTACGCCTGGCAGGGCATTGAAGCTAAGCTGCGCAAATTGCCGCTGCAAATCATTTCCATGTCCGATTATTTCGCTGTGGTACCCGATTATTATACGCCTGTGATCATCACTTCGGAGAAAAAGCTCAGAACAGATCCGCAGCTAGTGAGAAAATTCATGGCTGCCACCGCCAAAGGTTATGAATTCGCTGAAAAACATCCCCGGCAGGCTGCGGAAATATTGATCAAACATCTTCCCGATACAGATCCTCAGCTGATTAAAGATAGCCAAAAGTGGCTGAGTCCCCGCTACCGCGCTGACGCTCCCCGCTGGGGGGAACAAAAGCTGGAGGTATGGGAGAATTTCGGCAACTGGCTCTTGAAAAACAAATTAATCGAAGGCAAGCTGGACGCCAAGCGCGCCTTCACCAATGACTTTCTGCCTAAGGAGGATTAATAATTGAAGCTGTGCGCGCAGAAGCTAACGCTGTCTTACTCGCAGCTTTTAGTGTTGAATAATCTGAGCATTGAGGCTGGAGAAGGAGAATTCGTCTCTGTGATTGGGCCCAGCGGCTGCGGGAA
>DIPB01000191.1:1181-1410 GCA_002426275.1 Firmicutes bacterium UBA5499 | reverse complement strand
TTGGGCCCAGCGGCTGCGGGAAAAGCACGCTCTTGGAGGTCCTCTCAGGACTTAAGACTCCGGATGAAGGCAGCGTCCATTTCAGCGGTAAGGGCCCGGAAAAGCCAGTCGCTTATCTGCCCCAGCACGATCTCCTTTTCCCCTGGCGCACGGTTCTGGAAAACGTGCTTTTA
Source organism: Firmicutes bacterium UBA5499 (assembly GCA_002426275.1). Classification (GTDB taxonomy): domain Bacteria; phylum Bacillota; class DTU084; order DTU084; family DTU084; genus UBA5499. The sequence continues at coordinate 1,237 of DIPB01000191.1, read as the reverse complement.
GGGCCCCAGATCGCAGGCGAAAATCTAGCGCAGGCCAAAGCCGAAGCTTTGGCGCT
>DIPB01000191.1:0-1063 GCA_002426275.1 Firmicutes bacterium UBA5499 | reverse complement strand
GAGCCGCTCTCCTGCGCACTATCCTCTGCCATAAACCTATCTTGGCTCTGGATGAACCATTTGGCGCTTTGGACGCCATCACCAGACGCCAGATGCAGAATTGGCTGCTTGAAATCTGGGAAAAGTTCAGGCATACCATTATTTTAGTCACCCACGATGTGGAAGAAGCATTATTGTTGTCGGATCGCATTTACCTGCTGAGCCCACGGCCCGCCCAGCTCAGCTGGAAGCTTGAAGTTCGGCTTCCCAGGCCCAGGCAAACCACAGATCCAAAGCTAGTTGCCAGGAAAGCTGAACTTTTCTCCAGATTGGAGGCAGATTCATGACTGAAAAGGCGCTCCTCTTTGCAGGAGGCACGCTCACCGGCCCTCCTGCCGTTAGCGAAACGGATTTCGTCATCGCCGTGGATTCAGGCTTAGACCATTGCCTAAAATTTCAGATTACACCCCAGCTGGTGCTGGGAGATTTTGATTCCGTCTCCCACGAAGCCCTGGCCTGGGCCAAGACCAGACAGCTGAAGATAATCTCTTTTCCTCCCCAGAAGAATAAAACCGACACTCAGCTGGCCGTAGAACACGCTATCGCGCTTGGGGCCAAACGGATTGAAATTTACGGAGGCCTCGGCAGCCGTTTTGATCACTCTCTGGCCAACGTTCAGCTCTTACTCTACATACTGGAGCTGGGTGCCTCCGGCATGCTCACAGACGGCAGCCAAAGAGTTTATTTGCTCACAGATGAATTTACCCTGCTGCCGGAGCGCGGGATGCGCTTTTCCATTCTGCCGCTCTCACTGACCATTGAAGGCCTCACCATCAGGGGAGCTCGTTATCCTTTGACGGAGGCCAAAATCAAACTTGGCGATACCAGAACCATCAGCAACGAATTCACGGCTCAGCCTGTAAAGATTTCCTTGCGCAAAGGCAAGGCCCTGCTTTTCGTCTGTCCCAGGTCTTTATAGCCGATGGCACATTTTCGCCGAACTCCTCACCGAAAATCCGCTACCTCCGTATAATATCGACAAAGGGGTGAATACCGGCCCCTGCCAAACAATTCGGAGGTGAAT
>DIPB01000180.1 GCA_002426275.1 Firmicutes bacterium UBA5499 | reverse complement strand
AGGTCCATTCCTTGAGCGCGCAGTTCCCCGAGCGCTGCGGCAGTCCAAGGTTTGATTTGATCCGCGATGATCAGATAACCCCGGTATTTTCCGGCCACTGTCACGTGCACGGTTGTGCCTGTTGTCTGACAGACGTCTTCACTATGCGGTATCCCTTCGCTATGCATGAATCTATCCGTCCCTAAAACAACCTGCCCATCCGGCAAAGTTCCCTTAATGCCAAAACCTGAAACTTCTTGAAAATCTGTGACGGCAAGCGGATCTACTTCCTTGCCGAATGCCGCCACGACGGCGCTGGCAATGGGATGATTAGACGCAGCTTCAACCTTGGCTGCAGGTTCCAAAACGTCTTCCTGCGTAAAGCCACTGGCTGGGTGAATCTCAGTGACTTTAAAACTGGCTTCTGTGAGCGTACCCGTTTTATCAAAGACAACCAACTGCAATTTTGCCAGAACATCTAAATAATTGGCTCCCTTGACTAGCACACCATGCCGCGACGCTGATCCCAGCCCGCCGAAATACCCCAAAGGCACTGAAATCACAAGCGCGCAAGGGCAGGAAATCACAAGCAGCACTAAAGCACGATACAGCCAGGTAGCAAAAGCAGCGCCTGTAGCAAGCGGCGGTATGATGGCAATGCCGGCCGCTAAAGCCACAACTGCCGGAGTGTAATAACGGGAAAAAGAGGTGATGGTCTTTTCCGTACGGGCTTTGCTTCCAGCCGCTTCCTCCACTAAATTCATGATTCTGGCGATGGCAGACTCCCCAAACGGCTTTTCTGCCTTTATGACCAGCATGCCGCTGGTACTGACCATTCCCGCTAGAGCATCTCCTCCTACAGACAGCCGTCTGGGAACGGACTCGCCGGTGAGGGCGGAAGTATCAACGAAAGACTCCCCCTCCAGCACCACGCCGTCAAGCGGAATTCGCTCCCCGGCTTTGACCACGATTTCTTCTCCGAGCCCAACTTCTTCGGGAGATACTCGCATAATAGTTCCGGCTCTTCTCACCCAAGCCGCCTCCGGCCTGAGCTTCACAAGAGCGGAGATGGCGTTTCGCGAACGCCGTACAGCATGGTTCTGCAATAAATCGCCTATGGAGTAGAAAAGCATCACCGCCACCGCCTCTGGCAGCTGCCCGATGGCGATAGCGCCGATGGTAGCAATGGACATCAGCGCGTTTTCATCAAACACATCGCCGCGCAGCGCATTATGAACCGCTGCTTTCAGCACCCCTGCGCCCACGAGAAAATATGCAGCCAGAAAAGGCAGCTGTCCTAAAGCATGCTGACCAACCCGCGCTCTAATTACGAGGCCCAGCAATGCTAAAATCAGACTCGCACCGATCCTCACAACAGCGCCATTTTCCCGGATAAAAGAGCTGAAGGCGCTTTCTTTCTTCGCAGACACTGTCTGCTCTGTAATGATTCTGACTTCCGGCTCCAAAGAGGAGATTATAGCCTCTGCGCGGGCAAGCTGGCTTGGCTCTACTTCCAATGTTGAGGAGGCGAAATTAATTTTTGCCTGCTCCAGCCCGTTGGACTTTTGCAGCGCCCGTTCCAATTTCATAGCGCAGCTGGCGCAATCCAGTCCTTCAAGAGGGAAACGAGCCATCGTGTTCACCTCTCTTCCGCATAATGTTCTTGAGCCACTTTGATTAGCTCTAAGACATGATGATCCGCAAGGGAATAATATACCATTTTGCCTTCCCGGCGATATTTGACGAGGCGCAAAAGTTTCAAGAGACGCAAATGATGAGAAATAGCAGGCAGACTTAAATCAAGCGCCTCCGCTAGATCGCACACGCACATCTCATCTGCGGATAATAAATAAAGGATCTTAGTCCTGACTTCGTCTCCCAATGCGGAAAACAGTTCAGAGAGACCGGCAACTTCAACTAAGCGCTCTTTTAACGCTGTGACTTTTTCCGGATGTGGTTCGTAACAGCCGCAAAGATCGCTGTTTTTTTCCTGCTCCTTCATTTTGTTACCTCCGCCATAGATTAAACGATTAAACAATCGTTTAATCGTATTATAAATTCATCGCCGCTTAATGTCAATCAAAATCTCCATTCTTCTTCCCCAAAACCTAATTTTTTGGGGTAAAAAAAACCATCTATCGATAAACCTAGTTCATCAATAGATGGTAAATAATCTCTGGTGCCCGGGACCGGACTTGAACCGGTATGGTGTTAACCACACGCCCCTCAAACGTGCGCGTCTGCCAGTTCCGCCACCCGGGCTGAACAATACTTATTATAGCCCGCAGCGCCGTTTCTGTCAATACCCTACTCGTTTTTTCCAGGACGCCGTAAATTGAAAAGGTAACTTCCAGAGTGGATGGCCTCCGCTGGAACTTACCTCTGCAGTAAATTCCAGTTATGGATTGCCAGACTAAGTTCCAGAGTTCATAATCATTGTGTACCGCCTTAAGGAGACAATGCTTATGAATCGAAAACCACTTCATGACAATGCCCATTTGGTTCTAGAACAGCGGAAGATCATCCAGGCCGGAATTGAAAACGGCTCTACCAAAGCCGCTATCGCTCTGACCATTGGCAAAGATGCAACCACTGTTGCCAAAGAGATCCGGACCCATCGCACGTTTAATCCACGCAATACATTTAATAACCCTGTTGTCTGTGCCAAAATGAAAACTTGTACCAAGAAGCCCTGCTACAAGAAATGCGAGGAACATGAAGAACCCAAATGCAATCGCCGGGACAAATCACCAGGTGCATGTAACAAATGCAAGGATAGCACCAAGTGTCGCTTGGACAAGTATATCTACGATGCCGAACGTGCCAATAAGGAGTACTGTAAACTGCTTGTTGAATCCCGTGAGGGCATAGACCTTACCCCAGAGGAACGCAACGAAATCGGCAAGATCATCGCACCTTTGATGGAGCAGGGACAATCTGTCCATCAAGTACTTGCCACTCATCCTGAGATCAAACGGAGCGAAAGAAGTATTTATTCCTATATTGAAAACGGCGTTTTCAAAGAGTTTGGTGTAGATAACTTCTCCCTTAAAGAGCAGGTTAACCGAAAAAAACGGTTCAGTAACAAGTACAAGAAGCGTAAGGAGCCTGCAAATTACCAGGGCAAGAAGTATCAGGACTATCTGCTATTCCTTTCACAAAATCCCGAAACTCCTGTGGTGGAAATGGATACTGTCTATAACAGCCCTTCTGGTCCGTATCTCCAAACCTTTCTGTTCGTGAAAACAGCTTTCATGATTGGGTTTCTGCACACTGAAAGAACCAGTGAGAGCATGGC
>DIPB01000165.1 GCA_002426275.1 Firmicutes bacterium UBA5499 | reverse complement strand
GAAAAATCTATTGTGCGCAGCGCCTTCCGTTTGCCGTCATAGCTGAGATATCCCAGCTGCAGGGCGCCTGTTAGGGGCTCGGCTCCTTCATTTAGGGCTATCAAGACTACCTCATTTTCTCGGCCGCCAAAGGCCTGCCCGCCACGGCGCAAAACCAAGCGCTGCGGAGCCAGGCAGCGTTTGACATTGTAAAAGCTGATTTTCCGGCGCAGGTAATAGTCGATGATGCTCCAACCGTTCTCTCCCCAAGCATCGTTATACATCCAAAAGATGCCGCCCATGCTCTTTCCATTTGCGCGCAATGATTCAAGGGAATAGCCCAAATTTAAGCCCTGGCAGAGGCCGCCAAAGAGAATATATTCTTCCAGGCTCAAATCGTCCGGTTCCCGGTAATGCTCGCGAATGGAGAATTTCACCCTCTGTAGATCATAAAAGGTGTTTGTATGCTGCCTGCCAACCTCATCCAATAGATTCGGGCTGTCCGTACCTAGATACTCCTTGGTGCTTTCCAGGCAGCAAGGCCCTCCGTAACCATATTCCGAGTTAAACAGCGACATGGCTGGAGAATCCCAGTATTCGGGAGCGGACCAGAATTCAGGCCGATGACGCAGCACAATCCAATGGTGATCGTCTCCTTCCTCAGGATCATTAACAGACCCTTTGCCGCCATAAGGAGAAGTCGGCCAATAGGGAATCTGCGGTGAGAGCGCGTGCACCAGGCGCGGCAACAGACGGTGATATAGCTCCCAGCCCGGTTCCATTTTGATATCTCTATCACCCCAGTGACACATATCCGCTACTTCGTTATTGCCGCACCATAGCAGCAAACAAGCCCTGTTACGCAGACGTTTAATCTGAAACTTCGCCTCCCTCTTGAACTCTCGCCTGAACCACTCCAGGTGAGCCGGCAGGGGAGCGCAGGCAGACATGAAATCATGCCAGACCAGGATGCCCAGCTCATCGCAGGCATCATAGAAGGCGTTAAGCTCAAAGCGGCCTCCACCCCAAAGCCTCAGACAATTAAAGTTAGCAATTGCTGCTTCCCGCACCAGCCCAGTTACTTTTTCAGCCGTAATTCTTCCGTAGAGAGAATCGGAAGGCACCCAGTTACCGCCCTTCAGAAACAGCGGCTGACCATTGACCAAAAAGCGAAATCGTCCAGGCTGATTATCTAATTGGACCGTACGAATGCCATATTTGAAGGCTGGGTATGTAAGCTGCAGTCCGTCCACAGTCGCCTCCACCTGAACTGTATACAGATGCTGACTGCCGCTGCCATTTGGCCACCAGAGTTTAGGTTCTGGAACTGTAAGCTCCAGCTCATAATAATTCAGACCGCTGGCCACGAACAAATCTTGTTTCTTAACGGAAAAACTCTGACCCTCTTCATCTGTAAGAGAAAGCATGACTGTCGCTCGGGCCGAATCAAAGTGCGTGAAATGCTCAAGTTCAACTACAGCTTTAACTTTTGCTTCGTTTTCTGTCAATGTAGTATTGAGAGCCAAATCGCGAATTTCAGACTCAGATAAAGCCTTCAGCTCTACATCTCCGGTGATGCCGCAGGTAGCTAGCTGTGGCGCCCAGTCCCAGCCCCAAACGTAGGCAGGTTTACGCAAAAAAATGCGTTCTTTTTCTCCTCGGTCCGGGTAACCACGTTCAGCTCCAGCCTCAGTCGGCACGGCTTTGGTCAAGGAGAAATCCTTTGCTTCCGCAAAATGTTCTCGTCCGGTTGTCAAACGGACTAACACTACGTTTTCTTGTCCAGGGAACAGTTTATCTTTTACGTTCTGAACAAACGGATAAAAAGAGGATGCCTGATGCCCTAAATAGCGTCCATTAAGCCAAATATCCGCATGAATATCTAAACCGTCCAAAGAAATTTCTATCGCTGCTGAATTCTGCCAAGCTTCAGGCAGAACAAAGCGCCTGCGATACCACCAGGAGCGCTCCTGAACCCACCGGAATTTTTCAAAGTTCATACCCACAAGCGGTTCAGGCAAGCAACCGCTCTTTACCAAACTGTCGTTAACATCGCCTGGTACATCCCCTACCAAATCATGCTTCTTGTCAAGGTAAATACTATATTCCTCAATGCCTGTAGACAAGGGGCCTTCCATGATCTCCCAGGAACCATTTAGGCTTAACTTTTCCATGATAAAATAACTATACCTCCATTAACCTATTCTCCACAAAAGGCTCGAGATCATATTCTTATCTCTTGCTGCAAACGCAAAAATGATTCCACTGCAAAACCATGAATACTCTCTCTCAACATAGCCAGATTTAAGTTCCTCTTCCCGGGAACGTTAGGTAGCTACTCGCTTTTGTTGCCATAGCTTTTCCTCTTTTCTCCTTTGCGGCAGAATACCATCGTTTTACCAAAGCTCAATCTACCGCCAGCCTAGCCTATTTATTGCGATACTGCATTATTCTTTGCCTTACGGGTTATGACTATCTTCACATTCTGCCTATCCGGCCCCAAACTGAATTCCAACTTTCCGAAGCCCGCGCCACGCGCCTTTAGTCTGAAATCCACAAACAGTAGAAAGCTGTATTCCTCCACTGTGGGATAGCGATAACTATAGCTTGCCGCTCCCTCTGCCTGGAAATTCACTTCCGCTCCATCGGTCCAGACTTTCTCGGACATATCGGCGATGGTCACCCGCCCTTCTGGCTTAACCTCCAGGGCGGTTTTGCGAAAATATCTGCCGGATCCCCATGGATTAGCGCTGGGAATGTTGACGCGGGAAATTCCAGGCTGGAGCTCCTGTTCCAATTGCGTGCCTAACACGTCCTCCAGGGCAGTTGTAGTGAAAATCTCAGCGGCAATATCTTTATTGGTGCTATTGCTGACCGTTACATACCTCTGATACTCATTGATCCTGACGTATCTGCTCTGAGCTGTCGGGGGATAGGTATGCGCAGCTTGAACTCCGTCAAGAAAAGAGGCGATTAATTTTAAGTCATTGTCTTCTTGTCCTAAAATATCCGCTCCCAGCCAAAGCCAATTATGATCCTGCTCCATCAGCGCTGGCGTTTGATTCTCAAAAGTGGCCAGTACGCTAACGTTCGGCAACAGCTCACCAGTTTCAACCTTGGTCAAATTAGGATTCAGGGAAAGGCTAAATTCATCGCCCGGCTTAAGATAACCAACCTGCCGGTCAATGTGAACAGTATTCTTTTGGACGGAAGTAATCCGTACCGGCGCTTTCCAGATCCCGCCATTGCCGTGCGTGTCCTGCACACAAATGGCCAAAGTGTTCTCCGCCCCAAACTTCAACGTTTCAGAGGGGATAGGATAATTTCTCGCCGTCTGCCAGTAGTTATCTGTTTCCGCTCCCGTCTTGCCTATCAAAACCCCGTTGACATAGGACCAGTCAAAGTCGTCAATCGCGCCGATCTCCAAAGTAAGCAGACGCCTCTCCCAATCTTTGGGCAAATAGAAGTTAGTTCGATACCAAACTATGCCGTCATAGACCCGGGCCTTGCCCATGACTCCCACGTTCTCAAAGTAGGCGGGCACGCTCTGCCAATCCCAATCGCCGTCGTTATAATCTGCCAACGCATATTTCACATCTGGAACCGTATCTTCAGGCATCGTTTGAAAACGCCAGTTCCCTTCCAAGGGGAGCTCCGCGCTACTGTCCGCGCCGCCCCAGCTTCCCGGTATCTCTTTGAAGAACAACTGCTCTGCCACAAAATCCTTACCAATGCCGTCCCGGCCAAAATTGGCAGTAATATTGGGTCCGATGGTACCGTAATAGAAGACCGGCAACTTGCTTTCCCACAGAAGCGCAAGGAGCGTCGGATCCGCATAGTCCGTTCCCATCACAGCCGCTTTATATTTGGCCAAAACCTGCGGTTCTTTGACAACGTAAAGTGAGCTCAAGACATCGTAGCTGACCTTCATCTGATCCAAAAGCGCAGTCACATTCCTGTACCGCGGCTTGGCCAAGCCATACAGCCGGGCATTGGCGATCACTGCCACCTGAGGATTTCTGTCCTGAAGAAATGAATTCTGAAAGAACTCGGAGATTAAAGGCAGATACGTCCGATCTGGAAACAAACGCCCCGTTAAATCCAAGTTGCGTAAATTCTCTCCGGGATCTGGAATCGCGGAATACGCCCAGTCGACCATACCTCCGCCAAGCGCATGGGTATTAATGAAAGAGCCTTCAGCTCTGCCCGTATTATGCTCTCCCGCATACCACGGCTTGCCAGTGGCCGCCAGTAGCCTTCCATGCCCCACCGCACCGTAGTGGCAGGTTACCATATCAACGTTGGGAGGAGACCATTGCTGGAAGGCGTGCATGTCAATGGGGATTGGATCTAGCTCCCATTGGGGACCGCCTTCCGGGACCTGCTGGCTGGTCAAAGCCTCCGGGATCTCTTCTTTGATCGCCCGGCTGAGCCGTTCAACAGTCGTGTAATGAAGCTCCGCAGCCCACTGCATGTAATCGTAAAGCCGCGTGCTGTATTCCGCCTTTTCTCCCCGCACGCCCGGCGGCATAATGGAATTCCGTTCCCAGGTTTCATCCGGGCCCAGACCGTTTTCCGCCTTGTTAAAGGGGGTATTGGTCCAAGCCGCATTTAGAGCCTCCAACGTACCATATTTCGCCTTCAACCATTCATTCCATAAGCGTAGCAAACGGGGCATATCGGCGATGGTGGCATCCCGAGGCGTAGGCGCAGTCCAAGGCTTATCCCCGCTTGAGATGGACGGCTCATTTAAAGGCACTTCCCAGCAAAGGATGTTGGGATAGTCCCTGAAGTGTTCCGCCAGCCTGCGAAAGGTAGCTTCCAAAGCTTCCAGATAGTAATAAGGATTTGACTCTTCGGCATGCTTGTTCTCTTCTCCAGACGGCCCTTGCATAAACCAGTCTGGCAATTGACGATGCAAATCCATAATCACATACAGTCCGTATTTGTCAGCCCATTTGACGCAATTTTCCACAAACCGTAAATACTCTGGGTCGAATTTGCCCTGTTGCGGCTCTAAAGGCTCATAGCCGAAAGGAACGCGAATCGCCTTGTATCCCAGCTCCGCCATATGGCGATAATCGGTCTCAACGCTTTGCCGTACGCCACTGGAATCGTCTTTATAAATAGCTGCGAAGTCATTGGTTCCATAAACGTGAAAAGGTTTTCCCGGATAAAGATAAATTCCCCCTCCTTTCACATAAGGCCTGATTCCTAATGCAGCCCAGGGCTGCAATGTTTTTTGATAGGCTGTTTCTACTTCGTTCTCCAGACTTGCCAATTCCGCGCCACATCGACTTATTTTATTGAGCGGCGCCTTCTGACAATCTTCAACCAGCTGCTTTGCTTTTGCCAATGCAGCTTTTTCTTCGGCAAAGGATCCAGCCTAAAATCCCGTCAATTTATAC
>DIPB01000153.1:6679-7062 GCA_002426275.1 Firmicutes bacterium UBA5499 | reverse complement strand
ACAAGTCCGAAAAAACCGTAGACAATCGAAGGAATGCCCGCCAAAAGCTCAATGGCGGGTTTGAAAAACCTGTATAAACTTTCCGGACAAAATCTGGCCATAAAAACCGCGCAGAGGATTCCGATGGGCACGCCGATCAAGATGGCGCCCGCAGTCACGTAAATGCTGCCCACGATCATGGGCAGGATTCCGAATATATTGTTCAGAGGTCTCCATTGCGTGCCCAGCAGGAATTTTAACACTCCGATTTTACCGATGGCGGGAATTCCGTTGGCAAACAGAAAGAAGCAGATCAACGCCACCGCCACGATAGAGGTGCAGGCGGCGATGAAAAAAAGAGCGGTCATCAGCTTTTCATAGATTTTACTCATAAACTTCTCCTT
>DIPB01000153.1:1056-6551 GCA_002426275.1 Firmicutes bacterium UBA5499 | reverse complement strand
GCTACTGATAACGGTGTGAGAGGAGAAAAGCGGAGAAAGCGCAAAAAGGCCTGCTTGGGCCTTTTTGCATCTCGCGTCGACTGGGCTTTGTTTATTTTGTCTTAACCGTTGATTTCTGACCACTTGGCGACTTCGCCGGTGTAGATGGACTTCACCTGTTCGGCCGAGATGTCTGAGAGCGTATTGTTTTTATTGACAATAACTGCAATTCCGTCGATCGCTATGGTTGTAGGCTGCAGTCCCTTTGCCAGCTCGGTGTCTTTCAACTCCCTGGAAGCCATTCCGATATCGCAGACGCCCTCGATGGCGGAGGTCATACCTGTGGTGGAATCGCTCTGCTGGATCTCAATGGTGGCGCTGGGGTTTACCTTCAAATAAGCTTCTTTGAGAGCTTCCATTACCGGCGTCACGGAAGAAGAACCGGCAACGGTAATCTTGCCGCTGGGCTTGCCGCCGCTGTAGGGACTGCCTTTGTCAACGCTGATGTAACCTTTGTCTTCAATGACGGCCTGTCCGTCCGAACTCAAAATGAAGCTAATGAAGTCTTGTGCCAACTTGCTTTTGGGATCGCCCTTAGTCGCGATGTTGAAAGGACGTGAAATAGGGTAAGTTTTGCTCTTGATGTTGTCCACTGTGGCTTCTGCGCCGCCGACTGTGAGGGCTTTCACCGTGTCGTTGAGAGAGCCGAGGGAGACGTAGCCGATGGCGTTATCGTTTCCTGCGACCGTTGTCAACATAACTGAAGTGCTGTTTGTTACTTCGGCGGAGTCAGTGGTCTTATCGATTTTGTTTCCGTCCGCGTCTTTTTCTTCAATGCCGAAGAGTTCAATGAACGCGCCTCTGGTGCCGGAGCCTTCCTCCCTGGATACCACTGTGATGTCGTCATTTTTCGCGCTGCTGGTGTCCTGCCCCTGCTCTTCACCTTTTTTGCCGCACCCGATAAGGGCCAAGCATAAAACGACAAGCATCAATCCCAGGACAAAGAACTTTTTCATTATGGCATAACTCCTTTAGCAAATTTATTTTACATCTTCAGTATAATCGCTAAAAGTAAAGAGAAAAATCACCAGCAGGTTAAATCTATGTAAAATCGATCGAGATAAAGAAAGACGCAGCCTCTGGCTGCATCTTTCAGCTTAATTTCGGCAGCGCGTCACCATGAGCCGCAATCAGTTCGTCCACCATAGCTCTCACTTGATCCAGGTTTAAAATCGAGGAAGCCAGCGGATCCAAGGCAACCGCGTGATACAAATATTCTTTTTTGCCCGTGAGGAAAGCCTCCACAGCCAGGCGATGCACGTTAATGTTGGTGGTATTCAAGGCGGCGAGCTGGGCGGGAAGATTGCCCACGTGACAGGGGTGGATGCCGCTGCGATCTACCAGACAGGGAACTTCCACCGCGCTTTCCCGCGGGAGGTTATCGATCAGGCCGTCATTGAGGAAGTTACCGTTGAAGCTCCAAACTTTGCCGGTGGTGATGGCCCCGATGATGCCGCTGGCATACTCCCGGCTGTGTTCAAGCTCTAGTTTTTCGCCTTTTAAGATTTTCGCACGGTTTTCCGCGTAGGTTTTCAGATTGTTTTCGCTGCGAGTGATATATTCGTTGATGGGGATATCCAATTGCTTTATCAGTTTGGGATCTTTGATGAAATAGGCGGTGTATTCGGACATGTGCTCGCTGGACTCGGTGACGAAATAGCCGAAGTGACGCATGATCTCAAAACGCACTTTGTTTTTCTTGTAGATCTCCTCATCCTCCATGGCCCGGAAGAGCGCGGGATACAGATCCTCGCCATTGTGCTTCAACTTCAGGAACCAGGCCATATGATTGATTCCAGCTACGAAATACTCCAGCTCTTCGTAAGGGACTTTGAGATAGTCGGCCAGCATTTCGCTCGTCCCCTGGACGCTGTGGCAAAGGCCCACGGCTTTGATGTTAAGGCCCAGTTTCTTTGTGCCCAAGAAAAAGCCGAGACAATTGATGGGCATGGGATTTGTGTAATTGAGCAAATAGGCGTCGGGACACACTTCAGCCATATCTTGGGCCAGGGACAGCATGACCGGCAAAGTCCGCAGGCCCCGAAAGACGCCGCCTACGCCGGTGGTGTCGGCGATTGTCTGCTTGAGGCCGTATTTGGCCGGGATTTTGAAATCAATGAGCGTCGCTTCGTGCATTCCCACCTGAATCATGTTGACGACGAAATCTGCGCCTCTCAAGGCTTCTTTGCGATTCAGGGTCGCGTAAACCTTGGCTTTGTTGTGACCTTCCAAATCCTCGCAGATGAGTTTGGCAGTCTCCAGCCTTTCCGGATCGATGTCGAAAAGGGAGAACGAAGTGTCCTCCAGCTCCGGCGTGGACAGAATGTCCATCATCAGCTTTTTGGAAAATGTTACGCTTCCTGCCCCGATAAATGTTACTTTCACAGACATGAATAGACCTCCCTATAAAGTTATTGTTTTCGCTTAAATTATAAGCCGACCAAAGCCTTATTTCTTACGATTTTGTTTAAATGGCAGCGATTTTTTATGCTTTTGTCGCTTTTTGTTTCGTCAGGCGGTATTGCCTGGGAGTCATACCTTGGTGTTTGCAAAAGACGTGGGTAAAATACTGTTGACTGGAAAAGCCGACGTAATCGCTGACCTGGGCGATGGGTAAATCAGTGCGCGCCAGCAGGGCAGAGGCGCGCTGCAGACGCAGTTCCAAAAGATAAGCAGCCGGGGTGGAGCCGGTCTCCGCTTTGAAAATTCGCTGCAGATAGCTGCGGTTCAAATTCATTTTCGCCGCCAGGAGGCTGACAGAGCAATTTTCGAAATAATGACTGTCAAGATAGGCCATGGCTTTGCGCACGTGACAATTCCCTTGCAGCTGCTCTTCGGAAGCGGCGAGCCGCTTCAGCTCCAAAAGCAGCTGCCAGATGAGCAGCTCCACAGCCAATTGTTGATCTGGCTGGTGACTTGTGACTTCGTTGATGATCATTTTCATAAAGGTGGCGATGTTTGTATTATCGTTTAAAATGAAATACGGAACGCGATTCCGCGGGTATGGCAACGGCAGGATCCGCTCTGAGACGTTGGCATTGTCCTGCGGCTGAAATTCAAACTCAACGTTCAAGATCCTGGTTGGCTCTTTTATGATCATGCCGTGAGGAACGCCGGAGTCCAAACAGATAAATTGTCCGGCGCCGAGCTTGTGTTCGCCGTCAGGCAGCCGCAGGAGAGCGCTGCCGCTCTCCAGGCACATGAACTCCACGTAAGGATGGGTATGGGGTGACATGTGATAATCCGAAAAAAATTTGTTGTAAAATAAAAATACTCTTGGCGCCGCGGGGCGGGACAGATTAAAGAGTCCGGCTGTTTCCATAAACCTTTGCTCCTTCGCAACTACTGTTTCAATATTCGCGGCGAAGGGACAAATTCCTTTCGCGCCGGGGAAATTGCCGCTAAAATCATAAGTGCCTGTTGTTATCAAAAAGGTTTTTTGTTACAATAAGTTAAGATGCGAAGAAGAGGTGATGAAAATGCGAAGTTTGGCTTTTGATTTGGGAGCGGAAAGCGGCAGGGCCATCCTTGGCACATTGGAACGGGGGAGGCTGGAACTGCAGGAGATTCACCGCTTTCCCAACCGACCGGTATGGGTGCAGGGAAATTTTTATTGGGATATCTTAGAGCTCTGGCGCGAGATCAAAGAGGGCTTACGTTTGGCACTGCGTCAAGAGCCGGAGCTGAAAAGCCTTGGCATAGATACTTGGGGGGTTGATTTCGGGCTCCTGGATCAAGCCGGCAAGCTCCTCGGCAATCCTTTCCACTATAGAGATCCGCAAAATCAGTTGGGCTATGAGCTGGCATTGCAGCAAGTTGGCAAGGAAAAAATCTGGCGGCAAACCGGGATCCAGTGTCTGCCTTTCAATAGTCTCTACCAGTTGAAAACTTTGCTTGTAAAAGAAAGCGCCGCCTTGGCAGCCGCCAGGAAGCTGCTTTTCATGCCGGATTTATTAACATATTTTTTCACTGGGAAGGAAGTTTCCGAGTACACCGTAGCCAGCACCAGCTCGTTGCTCTCCCATAGCGGCAAGACTTGGGCCGGAGAGCTGCTGGCGGAACTGGGCATCCCCGAGCGGATTCTCGCTGCAGTGGTGGAACCAGGAACTATCCTGGGACAGCTTTTGCCAGATGTGCAGGCTGAACTTGGAGGCGGAGAGAATGTACTTGTGATCGCGCCTGCGGAGCACGATACAGCCTCGGCCGTGGTGTCCGTGCCCGCTCAAAGCCAAGACTTCGCATATCTCAGCTGCGGCACTTGGTCCTTGCTGGGAGTGGAAACAGCTTCCCCGTCTCTCAGCTTGGAGGCTGCGGCTGGCGGTCTCACCAATGAAGGGGGAGCCGGCAATAAAATCAGGCTCCTGAAGAACATCATGGGGCTGTGGCTCCTGCAGCAGAGCCGCCGCCGCTGGCTGCTGGAAGGAGAGAATCACTCTTATGCTGAGCTCACCCAGCTGGCGAGCCAGGCTCCTGCCTTCGCCAGCCTCATCGATCCGGACGCTGCGGAGTTTCTCAATCCCGCCTCCATGCCAGAGGCAATCCAAGAGTTTTGCCGGCAAAGCGGCCAGAAGGTGCCGCAAAGCAAAGGCGAAATCTGCCGGACAATTCTGGAGAGCTTGGCGCTGAAGTACCGGTGGACCATGGATAAGCTGCGGGAAATTACGGGCATGCAGTTGAACGTGCTGCATATAGTGGGCGGCGGAATTAACAATGAGCTGCTTTGCCAGTTCGCTGCCAATGCCTGCGGCGTGAAAGTGGCGGCTGGTCCCGTGGAGGCGACGGCCATCGGCAATCTGATGGTACAGGCTATAGCGCTGGGCGAAGTCAGAGACATCAGCAAGGCCAGGGAGATAGTCGCCGCTTCTTTCCCGCCGGCAATCTATACGCCACAGGAGCAAGGATTGTGGGAGCATCAATATCAACGGTTTTTATCGTTAATTAAATAGAAGGGAATTTTTATGGAACAAAGTAAAATCCGTAATTTAGCGATCATAGCGCACGTAGATCACGGCAAGACAACCTTGGTGGACGCGATGCTGAAACAAGGAGGAATCTTTCATCAGCGTCAGGTTGTGGAGGAACGGGTGATGGATCGAGGAGATTTGGAGCGAGAGCGCGGGATCACCATTATGTCTAAAAACACCTCCATCCATTATCGCGGTTATAAATTGAATATCGTAGATACGCCGGGCCATGCGGATTTCGGCTCGGAAGTGGAACGGATCTGCCAGATGGTGGACGGAGTCCTGCTCTTGGTAGACGCCTTCGAAGGGCCCATGCCTCAGACCAGGTTCGTGCTGCGCAAGGCGCTGGCCGCGGAGCTGATCCCAATCGTGGTGATCAACAAAATCGACAGGCCCCAGGCAAGGCCCGCGCAAGTTTTAGATCAAGTCCTGGATTTGTTCATCGATCTGGGGGCCACAGAGGAACAGCTGGATTTTCCGGTGATCTATGCC
>DIPB01000153.1:666-968 GCA_002426275.1 Firmicutes bacterium UBA5499 | reverse complement strand
TGGATTTTCCGGTGATCTATGCCGAAGCCAGGTCTGGAACTGCCACGGTGGACCTGAACGAGCCGAAAGAGGATCTTGAAGATTTGTTTCAAACCATTCTGGCGAGGATTCCAGCTCCGGAAGGGGATCCGGCTGCGCCGCTGCAGATGGCAGTGGCCATGCTGGAGTACGATCCATATTTGGGCAGGCAGGCCATAGGCAGGATCAGAAACGGCACCATTCATGAACGGGACCAGGTGGCGATCCTGTTGCCGGATGGCGGCAGCGAGACTGGAAAGATCGCGACATTGTCCAACTATCAG
>DIPB01000153.1:0-560 GCA_002426275.1 Firmicutes bacterium UBA5499 | reverse complement strand
AACTATCAGGGACTGAATAAAGAGCTCGTCGTCCAGGCCAGCGCAGGGGAGATCGTTGTGGTCTCAGGCCTGCCCAACGTACCTGTGGGCGCCACATTGGCGGATCCGGAACATCCGGAGCCCCTGCCGTTCGTCCAGATCGATCAGCCGACGATTTCCATGATCTTCTCGGCCAATAAGAGCCCTTTCGCCGGCAGAGAAGGGCAGTATGTAACTTCCCGCAATTTGAAAGAGCGCCTGGAGCGGGAGCTTGAAGATAACGTGGGGCTGAAAGTGGAGCCCACGGATTCTCCCGATGCTTTCGTGGTTTCAGGCAGAGGCGAGCTGCACCTGTCCATCCTCATCGAAACCATGCGGAGGGAAGGTTATGAGCTTGAGGTTTCCAGACCTCAGGTCATCATGCAGGAATTGGACGGAGTCCGCTCCGAGCCGTATGAGGAGCTGGTTGTGGACGTTCCTTCCGAGTATTCGGGACATGTGATGGAATTGTTGGGTCCCAGGCAGAGCCAATTGAATAAAATGGAACCCAGGGCCGACGGGCACACTGTTTTGGAGTTTTT
>DIPB01000171.1:5381-10633 GCA_002426275.1 Firmicutes bacterium UBA5499 | reverse complement strand
ACCCTGAGTTTTTCGGCTCCTTGCACAGCCTCCAGCTGGAGCAGAAAATCAAGGCAGGATCTTTAGCGGGCGCGGCCGCCTTTGCGGGACTGCGGCAGGAGCGCGCCCTGCCTGCCGGCAGCAGAAGCGGAGGCATGGTTTACGTTTGCGGCTTGACTTACCAGACCAAACAAGGCATAGAGCTGGAAGCCCGCTGGTCTTCCAAGAATCGCCAGGAAGACCCGAGCGTGCTATATGATTACGAAGGCGAGGAATACGTCGGCTATGACAACATATTCCGCGTGGGTGTGAACACAGCTTTTTAGGGAAGGAGGGATAGGTTATGCGAAGGATGACTTCCCTCTGCATCGCGTTGCTCTTGCTGTGCGGGGCGCTGTATGCAGAAAGTTTGCCCGAGGGTTGGGAAGTGTGGCCGTGGGAGCTTGGAGCCACAGCCGAGATCCGAGCGGATGGGGAAATCAAATACCAAGGGACCAGTTCCCTGGCCATTGTAAACCCTACTGGTACCCTGGCTGTAGTACTGCCCACAGTCAGACTCACTCCCGGCCAGGCCTACGTTTTCAAAGCCTGGCTGCGCACGGATCTGAAGGCAGGGCAGGAAGCCCATTTGGCTTTGGCGCTCTATGACGCCGAAGGCAATTACCTGGAGGAAGCGCAAAGCCAAAGTCTGTCCGGGCAAACAGAGTGGAAGCAGGTGAAAGTTCAGGTGCGGGCCGCCAAAGCGGCCAAGGCCTCTCTTTGCTGCCGGGTTTGGGGCGCCGGAGAAGGCGCCGTCTGGTTTGACCAGCTGGGCATGGAAGCGGTGCAGCCCTTTGAGAGGGTGCAAATTCCGGCAGGGGGCTTCGAGAGCCAAGATTTCGCCGTCAAAGCGGAACCGCTGCGGCTGAATCCGCGGATTTTGGGGCAGCGGTTCTATATCTGGACAGAGCTCAGTAGGTCGCCCGAGACAGGCTGGCAGAACAAAGATCGCGCCAGAATAGATTTGAGCGCCAATTTCAGCAGCGGACCCAGCGTTTGGCTGCAGCTGCACGGGATGGACAGCACGACCGACTTTTACAATCAGCGCAATCTGGCGCCGAGTTTTGGCATCCGCGCCTTTACGTTGAGCGATAAGTTTAAATATCAGACTTCAACCCTGAATTGGAATTTCGGCAGGCTCTGGTTGGATTATTCTCCCTTTATTTTGACTTTGACGGACGACGAGCGCGGCCGCTATACGGTCAGACCCGGGGCTTCCCTGGAAAACATTCCCTTTGCCGGCGGCAATTTGGCGTGCTTCGTTTTCCCGGAGGGACAAAATTTCGCCTGGGGAAGCCGGTATAGGCTGCAGCGGGAAGAGGCGGCGCTTGCAGTGACGCTTTTCAATAGGCAGCAAGCTTTGACCATAAGCGAACGAGATGCGGCGGCTAATTTCAATTATAAATTGAAAGACGGCAAAGTGACGCTGGACTTGGCGCAGCAAGCTCAGGGAACAGGCAAGGCTGCCAAAGCAGCTCTGGCGGCATATGAGTCTAGTCTGGCGCCTTTCAGTTACAAACTGCGTTACTTCAATTTCGCTTCCGATTTCGACCCTCCCTACAGAGATAAGATGCCGCAGTACAGCAGCGAGAGCAGAAGCGTGACCAAATGGAACGTTGTGGATCGCTACCGGGGCAAACAAGGGTATGGTTTCACCATCGACTGTAAGGAGAAAACATTTGGCGGCACGGTGGATTTGGATTCCTGGCGGGAAGAGGCGGGCCAGCGCTATCGCCTGTTGGGTTCGGCTTCCACAAATGTACGTGATTATGCTCTCAGCGCCAGTGCTTTAAGCAAAGGGCACCAGACGGTCGATTTGTACGGCACAAGAAAATACCTTCAGGATTACCTTCGCCTTGAGGCGGGCGCGCGGAGGAGTTTTAAGTTGCCGCTGCCAATCACAGGCGGGATTGCCTACCGGCTGGAGAAGTATCAGGGCGCTACCGAGACCGTAAATACCGTCTACGGAGAATACAAAGTGCCGAGCGGCTATCTGCAGGGGCTGAAGCTGGGTCTGGGGTTGGAAGACAATAGTCTGCTGGCGAAGCCCAGAGCTTACGTTGAGACCGGCTGGACCCTGCCCAATCGCGTAAGCGTTTATTGGCGGCATTATACCTCGGAAGTACGGAATCAAGCGCCGCATTTCGATCCTGAACGTGAAAAATATCTGGACTATGACAATCAGCTTTACATTAAGTTTTCAGCCTCGTTTTCACGCTAGGAGGTGATACGGTTGAAGCAAAATACATTTAAGCTCTTGTTTTGTCTGTCGCTTCTCCTTTGCTCTGCGCCTGTCTTTGCGGCTGCGAACCTGGCGCCCAACCCCAGCTTTGAAAGCACGGGCACTTGGGGCAATTGGAAATATAGCGGGACTGCGGTCCTCAATCCTCACGACAGCACAGAAGCTCTCTTCGGCAATTATTCCGCCTCAATCGGAGACTGTACAGGTCAGGTGATCATCAACAAAGACGGCAATCCCATTTCCCCCGCCAATGATTACGTCTACAGCGGCTGGATTAAAACCGAATTTGAAACTCTGGAGCTGAAGGCGGCGTTGCGGCTGATCTGGTTTACCGGCAGCGCATTTATCAATTCGGTTGAAGTGGGAGAGGTGAAAGGGACAAGCGACTGGACTTTCGTTTACGTGAAGATCGCCTCATCCCAGATCCCGAAGGCAGCGGATCGCGTCACCATCGCCTGTATGGTCTCCGGCGGCACCAGCACTTCCAAAGGGACCGCCTACTTTGACGGCCTTTGCCTCAGCGCCGTGAGCGCTTTGGAAAGGCCGGCAGCGCCGGAGCTTTCAAGCGATCATCTGGACGGCACCGTGGCTCTCAGCTGGACCGCGCCGCCAGGCGCCGCGGATTATTGGCTCTATGAGGGTGAAGATGCGCTGTTCGTTCCCCAATATGCCGCTTTCTTCAGGAAAACGACTGAGCGGCAATATGGCTTCACAGACCAGTTGCGCAGGGGCAAGTATTTTCGGGTGGCCGCCGTGGGCGCCAATTTCGTGCCCAGCCTCTTTTCCGACGCAGTCAAAGGCGACCGGATTGCTCCCCTGCAGGTTACGGAACTTGCAGCCGACGGTTCCCAGACCGGGGTTGCGGTTTTGCGTTGGCGCTCGCCTGCGGCCGCGCCGGACGGCGATCTGCCCACGGAATATTGCATTTATAAGCTGACGCGGCCCCAGCTGAGTCACGAATATGTAGCGGAGACC
Organism: Firmicutes bacterium UBA5499; assembly: GCA_002426275.1. GTDB lineage: Bacteria > Bacillota > DTU084 > DTU084 > DTU084 > UBA5499. The sequence goes on along the minus strand of DIPB01000171.1, from coordinate 7,398 downwards.
GCAATTTTTACGCTGGGAGAAGACGGGTTCAGCAATGTGCCGGGCGACGTTTGCGAATATTGGTATCCCGCCTCCGGCGGCCAAACTTATTATTACGCGGTGACAGCCCGGGACAGCGTCGGCAATGAAAGCCCGCCGCTTGTCAGCGACGGCTGTACCCCCCTTGCGGACGAAGTCTTGCCCAACGCTCCGGAAGCTGTGGAAGCCTTCTCCGGCACAGGGCCGCAGCAGGAATCGCTGCCCGAAGGGTTAGTTTTGCTACGCTGGAGGGAACCGCAAGCTGCCTCGGACGGAGATCTGCCCCGCTACTATTTGCTCCGTCGCGGGGATGGTTCTGCCGCCTCAATGCGGGTGATCGCCCAGAAGAAGGCGCAGCAGCCGGGAGGGCTCTTGACTTTCCTGGACCTCACTGCCACCGCGGGTTGCGTCTACTACTATGAGATTCGTTCCGTTGACAAAGCCAGGAATGAGTCGCCGGCGCAAGCGCCCCTGGCGGCGCGTCCGCAGCCGCCGGCGCGGGCTGCGCTCCTTGAGCCTGAAGACGGCTTCGCCTGCCTTGAAGCAGAAGGAGATGAGCGCGCGCAACTGCTGTGGAGCGCGGCCCTGCCGGCTGCGGACGAGGTGAGCGGGTATCTGGTGGAGTATTCCCTTGACTCCGGCTTCAGACAGAATGTTTTCAGCACTCGGGCCTACGAGGCGAGGGGAGAGAACTACGGCTGCGATTTGCCTTTAGCGCCGCTTGCTGCAGGCACTTGGTTCTGGCGGGTGAAAACGGAGTTTGCCTCGGGCGTGGTCTCGTATTCCGCAATCCGCAGGTTCGGGGTGGTCAGGAAACAGCAGGCGGCAAAAGAAAAGGGGGCGCTTTCCTATGTAGCGCTTGAGCCGAAAGTTTTGTCCGGCAATGCTGCGGCCACTATTTACCTGGCCTTGAAAATTCCCGCTTCAGTGTCCATCCGCGTCTTCGACAGCAGAGGCCGGTTGGTGAAGCTCATCGCCCAAAATGAATTCAGGGCGGATGTGGCAAGCTGGCAGTGGGACGGCCGCGATCAGGCGGGCAGAAGACTCGCGGACGGTCTGTATTTCGTGCAGATTCGGGCCATAGCACCTCCGGAACCTGAAACTACAGTGCTCAAAAGGGTACAGATTTTCAACTGACCGCGGGTCCGGCTGGCGGACCTTGCGGCGAGAGTGAGGAGGGATGAATTGATGAAGAAACTGTTGATAACGCTGCTTATGTGCTTGCTGTTTTGTGTTGCGGCAGCGGCAGAGGGAGCTTTGAAAGCCGGCGGTTTCGCAGGCGCGGACGCTGACTTTATCCAAAAGGGAAACGGTTCTATGAGCGCGATCGCCAATCAGCTCTCATTTTGGAACAATACCTATTTCACGCTGCCTGTGAAAATTGAAGAGGCGGGGTTGTATAAGGTTTTCGTCAGCGCTTGGGGTGGCCCCGCCGAAGACCCCCGGGGGAAAAAATGGCCGATTATGAAGCTGAGCTTGGACTCCGAGGACATTTGTACCTGGGAAGTCGCAAGTCAGGAGCGACAGCTTTACGTGAGCTCCGCCATGGCTCTTGAGCCCGGCGCTTATCAGCTGAAAATATCGTTCATTAACGATTTCTCCGCAGGTAAGGCGGACCGGAATCTTTTCTGCGATGGAGTCGCCCTGGGCAACGTGAAGAGCAAAGACGCTTATCCCGTTTTGATGTTCAAGGGCAAACCAGCGGCAAGCTTCGGCAAATATATCGAACCGCTGGCTGCGAAACAGGAAAGCGTCGGGAGCAAAGCCATTCCCGGCTTTTATGCGGGAAAGCGGCAGATCCGGGAAGATGACTCGCCCACCAGACCCGCGAGCCAGGTCGCTGTGACCTTGGCGGGAGGACTCTCCTACAGGTTGGATCAGTTTGAGACAGTAGAATCCTTAAACGGACAGTGGAAGATCTCAGGCCTCGCCAACAGCCAAGAGCCATATCCGGAGGATGTGGATCTGGCTTCCGGTTACGAGCGGCGCGATTATAATG
>DIPB01000171.1:1112-5234 GCA_002426275.1 Firmicutes bacterium UBA5499 | reverse complement strand
GCCGTACCTTTGGATTGGTACCGGAAGTATCCCGGCGCCAGAAAAGAAGACGCGCCCTATGTGAAAGGCTGGTACCGCAAAGGGATCAATGTTTCCAAGGAGCAGGAGGGCAAGCGCGTCTGCCTGAATTTCGACGTGATCGGCTATGACGCCACCTTGTTTGTGAACGGCAAGCTGGCCGGGAGACACCATGGGGACTTTACGCCCTGGAGCGTCGATATCACCCCCTGGGTGGAGTTCGGCGCCGAGAATACCTTGGCCATTCGCGTGCTGTCTGATTTTGGGCCTTCCTTTGGCGTGACGAAGCCGGCGGAACATGCGTACGGTTCCCAGTGGTCCATCGGCAATATCAAAGGCGGGCTCTGGCAAGACGTCAGCCTCAGCTACTTGCCGCCGATGCTGATTAAACGGGCGCTGATTACGCCATCTTTGGCCGCAAGCAGCATTGAAGTTGATTATCTGATTGAAAATCACACTGGTCAAAAACAGGATTTGACCCTTTACGGAACCGTGGTTTCAGCCATGAAGACTGCGGGAGATTCCCCGGCCGGCGCCGAACTTGGGAAAGTATCCCTCTTGCCGGGCGCAAACGAAGGCAGAGTTGAAATCAAACTGAAAGATCCCCAGCTTTGGAGCCCGGATAATCCCTACCTGTATTATCTTTCCTTAGCTCTTGTCCGGGAGAAAAAGGTGGTGGCAGCTCACAGCGAACGCTTTGGTTTCAGGGAGTTTAAAACGCAAGGGAAAAATTTCTTCCTCAATGGGGAGAAGATTTACTTGTTCGGAGAGAACCTGCCATCCGTAGGTTACGGAGGAAGCGGCCGCTCGGAAGAAGAGGAAGCCAAGAGCCTGATTGCCAATCTGCGCGGCTTCCGGGAATTGGGCTATAACATCGTGCGCACGCCGCATATGCCCATCATACCCCTGGCGATAAACTTAGCCGATGAGATCGGGATGATGATTTTCGACGAATGGGCCTGGTCCTTTACCCGCAGCCTCAATGAGGAGGTCTTTGAACGCAACAACTTAGCGGAAGTCAGAGAATGGGTCTGGCGCGATTACAATAATCCTTCCGTGGTGATGTGGTCCTGCGGCAACGAGGTCTATTATGGCGGCATTGAGGAGAATTACAGGCAATTGAACAAGCAGGTTGCCTTGGTGCGCCAGCTGGATCGCTCCGGCCGGCCCGTCAGCAGCTTCTCAGGCGCAGCTTCGGGTTACGGCACGGAAAAACTGGCTACCGACGTAATTGATCTGCACACGTATCTGGGCTTGTCCTCTCCTGCCTGGTCAAACTTCGAAGAACGTCTGGAGAGCATCATCGCCACAGACACCGGAATTTACGGCGCAGACGGCAAACTGGATAAGCCTTTCATCATCTGGGAGTGCGTAGGTTTCTCCTGGGGTGAGACGCATGATCCATTTTTCTCCTTGAATAATGTCGACGCCTACGCTAAATACGTGGAGAAGCAGTCTACCTGGGCCGGGCCGAACGGAATCGGTTATGCAGGCACAATAGGTCTTGCGGCAGCCTTGGATTCTAAGCTAGGGAACAAATACGGCAGAGAGCTGTTCGGCAAGCGGATCATGGAGTTCATCCGCTACAATCAAGACAGCGTGCAGGGCTTTGCCCCTTGGTTTCAAGATTCTAAGTTAAATGTGGCCACAGTTTGGAACCAGCCTTTGTTCGCGGGACTGCGGGGAGCTAACCGCATCAACGTCAGGAATGTGTTCGCAGGCAGAAGTTATCAGCAGGAGCTGTTTGTGGTTAACAGCCAGAACCGAAGCTACGACAATCTCGAGGTGCGACTCAGTTTGGTTGATGCGGAAGGAAAAGAGCTTTCTCTGGGCAGCGCGCAAGTGACGGGTCTCGCCGCCTGGCAGAAAATAACGCAGCCTGTGACCATTTCCTTTCCCCAGCAGCTGACGCCTGGGAACTACCAGCTGCGGCTGCGGGTAATGGGCAAAGAGCAGGAGCTTAGCCGCAATTACTACGACGTATTTGTGCAAAGCTCCAAGATCGTGACGGAACCCATTGTGACCGCAAAGAAAATAGCGCTTTTGGACGCGGCTGAAGCAGATCAGAAAGCGGCGGAGCTCCTCACCAAGCTGGGCGTCAAGTACGCCCCGGTGAAAGATCTCGAGTCGCTGGCCGGCTATGAGGTCTTCATCATTCCGCCGGCCACAAAGCAATACCAGCTGTTCGAGAGCAGCGACAACAGGCAGACGCTGGTCAATTGGCTCCGGGCTGGGGGAAGCGTTCTGCAGCTTGAACAAAATTATCACGGCGCCTCGCCTTTGGAACAGAACCTCCTGCCTGGAGAGAATACCTTTGTTGATTTGGTGCTTCCAGAGCACCCGGTCTTCAAGGGACTTGAACCGCGGCACTTTGACACTTGGGATAATCAGGATCATGGTTATGCCATCGGTTTTTCCTGCAGTCCCTTCACGACCAACGCTTTGGCCGTACGCGGCCCGTTCTTGGGACAAAACGGCGTGGGCAATGCCATCGCCGAGGGCACGTACGGCAACGGCCGCGTCTTCACCAGCCAGGTGCAGGCAACTGCGCTTTGGGATCAGGACAGCGCGGCTTCTACTTATCTGCGTAACGTGCTGACGTATCTTTTGGCTGAGAGCAAACAGTACGCAGATGTTCGCCCTTGGGATGTGGGAACGAAAACTCTGCGCGTAGCTGCGGAGCTGATGGTAAGCATAGACTTGAAGCCCTATGTGAACCGCGGCTTTGCAGACGATGTGGACGGAGACCAGTTGGGCGGCTGGACAGATCAGGGCAATAACGATTACAGAATTATGCCCTTGGGCCAGCAGAAACTGGGCTCCATACCTTTCACCATCATCGATCCCGCGCAGAATAACGGTAAAAGCTGTATCGTGCTGGGTGGCGGCAGTCGGCAGTATTTTCCGCGCAAAGTCGAGGGAATCACTGTCAATGAATACTTGGGACGGCTCTTCTTCCTGCATACCATGGCTTGGGGTAGCGCAAATGTCGGCGAATACCGCATCGTCTACGAAGATGGCTCCGTGGAGAAAATCGCCCTGCAGGGCGGCCTGAATATTGCTGATTGGTGGACTCCCAGCGATTTGCCCGGAGCGCGGCTGGCTTTGGTGAAAGAAAATCCCCAGAATCATAATGTGGGGCTTTGGGCGCTTGCTTGGGAGAATCCTCGCCCGGGGACAAAAATCAGCAGCATCGCGTTTGAATCCTCCGGTGCGGCGGTGCCCGTTTTAGTGGCGATTTCAGGGGAAAAGGCTAATGCCAAACCTGTGGTGATCGACGATTTTGAAAAGGGAAAAAACTGGAATAAGTTGTCTAACGGCGGCAAAGGTGCGGTTCCTTCACTTGCCTTTTGCAGGAAAGCAAACGAGCCTGAGAATGTCCGACAAGGGAACGTGGCCCTGAAGGTGGTAATGCCCGCCCAAAGCTCCCAAGGCACGCCCGTTGTCTTCTGCGGCTTTCCAAAGGGTGGGCTGGCAGACGGAGGTTATAATTATCTAACTTTTTGGCTGAAAGCTGATAATTATGGAAAGATAGCCGTTGTATTGCCTAAAGACGATTGGAAGGATCGCTTGAGTGCGGAAGTGGTGATCAAGACCGGTCAGTGGCAGAAAGTAAGGCTGAGTCTCAAAGAAGATATGGGCCTGGGAAGCAAATCCTGGGGTTTTGACAAGTTGCGAGGTGAATTCTTCATCTATAATCAAAACGTAAACAGCAGCACGACGTTCTATTTGGACGATATTCGTTTCGAGTAGAGCATACTATAAAAAATATAAGGAGAAGAGTCCGGAGGCTGTTCCGGACTCTTCCGTCTTCGTGAGAGGAGAAAAATGAAAAGCTTTCAGTTAACGGCGGCGCCAAGCGCGCCCGTACCGGCAAAAAGCGACTTCAAAATCGGTGTTTATCTTTTCCATGCTTGGCGCAGCCTCGCTCAATGGCGTCCCATAGCGGATCGGCCTCTTTTGGGGTATTACGATGTGGCGAACAGTCAGGTGGCGGACTGGCAGATTAAATGGGCTCTGGAACACGGGATTTCGTATTTTGCTTATGATTGGTACTGGCGGGAAGGCAAAACTGCCCATCGCGCGGGACTGGAAGCGATTCTG
>DIPB01000171.1:0-964 GCA_002426275.1 Firmicutes bacterium UBA5499 | reverse complement strand
GACTGGAAGCGATTCTGAAGAGCAAATTCATCGATGGCATCAAATTTTGTCTGCATCAATGCGACGAGTCATATATGAGCTTGACTGAAAAAGGGAAACAGCGTCAGTACGATGACTGGGGCGTGGAGTGGGACTTGGACTGGCCGCAAGACATTGCTCACACCTTTTCGGAATTGGATACTGCCGCCCATCAAGAGTATATTTTGAAGAAGTTTTTAACCCATCCCAGCTATTTGCGGCTGGCTGACGGGAGAGCGGTTTACATGCTCTATCGCTTCAATATTTATCTTCGCATCTACGGGATAGCCGGGATGCGGCGCTGGATTGAAGATTTCCGCCGCCGGGCGGCAAAATATAACCTGGAACTTTTCTTCATCGCCGCAGGCAGCTGTGTGCACCCGGGATATCTGGAGGCGGTAACCCAAAGCGGCGCCGACGGACTCACCAGCTATAATTATCCTTGGTCCGGAGCGCGGAAAGTGATGCGATATGGCCGAGAAATGCTCATCGGAACCTATGATGAATTGACACAAGAGCATCTAAAATACTGGCAGCGCTTCAGCTCGCTGGCAACACAGACGGGGCTGAAGCTGATTGTGCCGCTCTGCTGCGGGTTCGATAACAGTCCCTGGTCCGGAACCGTGGTGCGCTATGGCACTGCACCGCAAAAATTTGCCGCGCATTGCCGCTTGAGCCTGCCGTATTTTGACGATCTCAAGCTGGGAGTGGTCAATGCCTTCAACGAGTGGGGAGAAGGTTCTTATTGCGAACCGTCCGCCTGCTGGGGCTTTGAGATGCTTGAGGCCATTCGTTCAGTCTTTGCGCCGGAGAGTCAGACGCCTAGACTGGAAGTGCCGGAGGACGTAACGGACTTCGCAGCCACGGAGGAAAACGTACCGGCCGTGGATGCTGACTTATGACGACAGCGCCGCCATTTTTCAGGAGCAAAACAGAGGTTGTTTTT
>DIPB01000038.1:9587-14318 GCA_002426275.1 Firmicutes bacterium UBA5499 | reverse complement strand
TGGCCGCTGGGCGCCGCTTTTTCCTGCAGCATCCTGACAGCTCTTTCTCTAGCCGTCTCAGCCAGCTTGGGGGCGCTTGTGGCCACCAGTTCAAAGCCGCCGACGCCGCCTGCAACTTCGTACCCTGTCTGAATTTTTCCTTCCGCTTCCGCGATTACGTTCACCACTAACCGTACCAAGCTTCGTTTATCCTGAGCCAGGAAGCCCAAAGAATTGGCCACAAAGATCTCCTGCTGAGTGTTGGCAAAGCTTGCCGTCACCTGTCTGGCTTGCGGCGCTCGACGCGCCTCCTGGTCCAAGGTGCGTAGGAGCTGAACTTTCTCGCCTGTTGCCACTGATTCCGCGGCTTGCCGGACGCCAAAACGAACCGGCGCCTCGCGCAATAGTAGCTCGGTTATCTCTCTAGGGGCTCCCGCTGCTCCCTGGGCCAGCCTCTGCGCTAGAAGCAGAAGCGCTTCCGGATTTAAATCGTTCGTATGGGCATAAAAAGTGTGACCTGAGACCACAAGCCGCAGGCCGATGCCTAGATCTTCTCCCCCCGACAACCTCTCCAACCGCTGCCCCTCCAAAAAGAGAGCTTGCGAAATGGTATGTTCCCAATAGACTTCTGCAAAATCTCCGCCGTGCGTTAACAAGGCGCCCAAGATCTCCTGGGCTGCGGCGGAGTCAAAATCTCTTTTCAAGCCGGTCCCTCGCTTTTTCGTAAACTGTCTTTATTATTCTTTTTTCCCCCTGGGAAATCCTGCAAAAAAAGCCGCTCCCGCGGCCTTTAAGCTTGAAATAATAATGTTACCTCTAAGCTACCTTCTTTAGGAACCAAAGCTAAATCCACTACTTTGCCCACTTTCAGCTGCGGATCCAGCGCCTTCGTTAAAGCGACCAGTTCCCGTAACTTCTCTAAAATATCTTCCCCAAGACACTTGCCTGTGACTACTTTTATCATGCTTGTCCCCTCCCTTACTGTATTATATGCCAGTTTTGTCCAAGATATACACTTTCAGGGACTGGCACAGCGGCTCTTTTTTCGACATATGATCTAGAAGGATTATTCGGCAGAGGAGGCATCAAGATATGATCGTGTCCGGCGCTCTGGCAGCCTTTTTACTAAAGATTCTCAGCTGTCTTGCCTCATATGTCTCGACTCCCAATGTTTTCCCTAAGCCGCTGAACAGTGAGGAAGAAAGCAAGCTCTTGGAGCGTAAGGCTCAAGGCGATTCCAGCGCCCGCAATATTCTCATCGAACACAACCTGCGCTTAGTTGCCCACGTAGTGAAAAAATTCGATCAAACCGGGGAAAGCATGGACGATTTGATCTCCATCGGCACCATCGGCCTCATCAAAGCCATCAACACTTTTCAAACCGACAAAAACACCCGCCTTGCTACATATGCGGCTCGCTGCATTGAAAACGAAATTTTAATGCATCTGCGGGCCACCAGGAAACAAAAGACAGAATTAATGCTTTACGAGCCCATCGGCACGGATAAGGAAGACAATGACCTGACATTAATTGATATCCTTACAAGCGAAGGCGAGAGCACCACCGAACAGGTTGAAAACAAACTGGAACAGGAAAAACTGTACAGCAAACTGACTCGCCTCTCTGCCAGAGAACAACAGGTCCTGAAGCTGCGCTACGGTTTATTGGACGGCATTCGCAAAACTCAACGCGAAATCTCAAAGCTTTTGGGGATCTCCAGATCCTACGTTTCCAGAATTGAAAAAAGAGCGCTGGGCAAACTGCAAAAGGAAATGGAAAAATAATTGCCACCAGGCTTTCATTGTGATACGATTAAGGTATCATAAGGTAAAGGATGGGGAAGACTTGTTTGAAAAGTTCTGCCCCCGCGCGGTGGCGCACACGCTTACGGAAATTGAACCGTCTTTCTTAACGGAGCGAGGCATTCGCGGGCTGATTCTGGACTTAGACAACACCCTAGTGGAGTGGAATACCAAATTTTATGGGCAGGGAGTGCGCAATTGGCTCCAGCAGGCCCGCAAAGAAGGCTTGGAGCTTTGTATTCTCTCTAATTCCACGGCCAAAAGAGTGCGCAATATTACAAACGAACTGAACATCCCCGGTTTAGGCAGAGCGGGAAAACCATGGGGGCGCTCCTTTCGCAAGGCAATGGAAGTGCTGGGAACCGCACCTAGCCAGACCGCTGTCTTGGGAGATCAGCTGCTCACAGATGTCTACGGCGGCAACAGGCTGGGCATCTTTACCGTCCTGCTCATCCCGCTGAGTCAAAAAGAGCTCCCCACTACCCGCTGCGTGCGTAAAATTGAGCGCTGGCTTCTGGACTATTTCCGTGCCCGGGGCATGTTGAAAGGTGTGGTCTGAATCTCTACTTGTGTTGGCTGCGGTATTGAATTACAAACCATAGATCCTTCTCTGCCGGGTTTCATTCCCGCTGAATCCAATGGCAAGCTATGTCAGCGCTGTTATCGCTTAACCCACTACGGAGAGCTGGCGGTCAATTCCCTCTCCCGCGAAGCTGAGCTAAACCTAGCCTCCAGAGCCATCGCTCAGGCACAGCTGGTCTTGCTGCTGCTGGAAGCCATAGATTTTGCCGGTTCATCTCTGCCCGCACTGTGCCGCCAGGCTAACGGCAAGCTGGTCGTGGTGCTGACCAAGATGGATCTTTTGCCTTCCATCGCCAAGCGCCCGGAAATAGTGAATTGGGTCAGAGCTCAGCTGGCCCAAAATGGCATTAGGCCCCTGGCCCTTTTCCCTGTGAGCAGCAAAACCGGACAAGGAATTCCGGAGCTTATGACCTTCATGAAACGAAAAAAAAGTATCGCAATTGTGGGAGCAGCAAATGTGGGGAAGTCGGCGCTGCTAGCCAGATTGCTGCCTTGCGATGCGCCTAAACCCACCGTCTCCAACCTCAAAGGCACGACCCAAGGTCTCAACCTTCGCAGCTGGGAAGGAGGACAGATCTTTGATACCCCGGGTCTGTCCCCGGCCGGAAGGATCGACGAATACCTTTGCCCAAGCTGCCAGGTTAAGCTGGTTCCCTCCCGTCCCGTCCAGAGCAAACTCTACGAGCTGGACAAAGGGCAGGCGCTACTGTTTGGCACATTAGGCGGCGTAATCAACGAAGGCTCTCCCGTCGTGCTGCAGGTTTACATGCCCGGCAGCATTAAATTACACCGTACCTCAGATGCAAAGGCAAGGCTTCTGCTCACAGAAAAACCAGCTTGGCTTGGAGGCGACTGCAGCTGCAGCGCCTGGGAGTGGGAAACGAAAGCCTACCTCGTAAAGCCGCTGGAAGATTTGGCCATCTCTGGCTTAGGTTGGCTCTCTGTCCGCCGCGCCAGCGCCAATTTAGCCGTGCTCCTGCCCCAAGGCGTTCGCACCCAAGTGCGAACCGCTCTGTTGCAGAAACGCTAAGTTATTCTCAGGGCGATTCGTTTGAAGATCCCGGCAGCAATGCTGCCGCTCGCTCCCCCCTCCAATAAAACTACGATTACATACCTGGGCTGCAGCAGAGGAAAAAAGCCCGCAAACCACGCGTCCACTTCCGGCTCCCCCCAGGAGTTGAGCCGTCCTGTCTGCGCAGAACCTGTTTTTCCTCCTGCGCCGTAACCTGGAATTTGCGCTTGCGTGCCTGTTCCCCGTTCCACAACCGCAGCCATCATCGCGCGCAATGCCGCGCGGGTCTTGGCGCTGAGCACGGCACCTCCGTAGCTTTCTTGACCCGGGAATAAATTCAGCTTCGTTGCTCTTCCTTGTAAAATCGTCACCATGAGCTTGGCCAGCTGCATAGGCGTAGCCTTTATTCCTCTCTGGCCTAACGCCATGTTGCCAAAATCCTGCCTGGAAAACCTTCCTCCCGCAGGCAGACTTCCTTGCTGCTCCTCAGGCAGACCGATCCCGGTTTTGCTCCCCAACCCCAATTTTCTGGCATAATCGATCATTTTCAAGCCCAATCTCTGCCCCAATTCCACGTAAACGCTATTACATGACTGAGCGAAAGCTCCTGTCAAATCCAAGTGGCCGTGTCCGCCTTCAAGCCAACAGCGAAATCTCACCGTGCCCACATCGTAATATCCTGGATCAAAAAACTGCTCTTCCAGTGAGGTAACTTGCTCCTCTAAAGCCGCAGCAGTGACCACAATCTTGAAGACCGAGCCTGGGTAATAATCATGAATAGCCCGATTCAGCAAGGGCGCATTAGGTGCCTGAAAGGCTGTTTCCACCTGATTGGGATCAAAGGTGGGATTGCTGGCTGCCGCCAATACATTGCCGCTGCCAGCCTCCACGATCACCACCGCACCTCTCTGTCCAGTGCTCACCAGCTCATCTTGCGCCGCGCGCTGAATTTCACTGTCCAAAGTTGTGGACAGGCTGGCTCCGGCTTCTCCTTGGCCGCCGATGATTCTGTAGCCCAGGCCGGGAATGAGTTTCCGGTTGCCGTCTACTATTGCCGCCAGTTTCACCGGCTCTACATGTGATAGTTCTTCATCGGCCAGGGCTTCGATTCCCGTGACCCCAGTTTGGTCGGCTGTCCGCAGGTAGCCCAAAAGATGAGGGGCCAAAGCTGGCTGCCGGTAACGGAGTTTCTCCCGCACCACCATCAGCCCTTCTCGTAAGTATGGCTGCAATGCTTCCACTTGCCATTTATTGAGATCTCTGGCCAAAAATACAGGCTTGCCCTTTTGCAAGCCGGCGGCGATCCTCTCGGGAGGCGTACCCAAAATGGGTGCCAGCTGCCAGGGAAGTACGGC
>DIPB01000038.1:7229-9492 GCA_002426275.1 Firmicutes bacterium UBA5499 | reverse complement strand
GTTTACTTCGTTGGAAAGCAGCACCGGAAAGATGCCAAGGCAGTTGCGGCTGCCGCCGCCGGTTAAGGCTTTGCCGTTTCGATCCAGGATCTGCGCTCTGCCTGAGTCCAAAGGCAAGGATTCGCTTCTCTGCGTCAAGGCCATCTCAGCCAGATCAGTCCGCACCAATTGCCAGCGCACAAGCTGCAGCGCCAGCAGAAGAAAAACAATGACCAGAATCTTAAATAAAGTCACAGGCCTCATGCGGCTCCACCTCCAGAGAGATATTATTGGCGCAAAGCCCTCGCTTTATGCCGCCAAGCCGCAGCCTTGTTTTGCAGTGATTGCCACAGCGGGGAAATATTAGAGGAAGGATTTCTTCCGCGCAGCGCGAAGACTAATACAGTATTACCTCTGAGGAGGCATCCAGTTGCAGCCTGAAATCCTGGCCCCAGCGGGGAATCTGGAAAAGTTGAGAATCGCCTTGGCTTATGGTGCGGACGCGGTTTACGGTGGGGGACAAGCTTACAGCCTCAGGGCTTTGGCGGATAACTTCACCGCCGAGCAACTTCACTGTGGGATAGCTCTGGCTCACAGACAGGGCGCTCGCTTTTATGTCACAGCGAATATTTTTGCTCACGAAATGGATCTGAAACAGCTGCCCCAATATTTAGAATCTCTGGCCGCAGCCGGCGCCGACGCGCTCATCGTCTCGGATCCAGGCATCATTAGAATAGCCGGCAAAGTCGTACCTGAGCTGCCACTTCATTTGAGCACCCAGGCCAACTGTCTGAATTCCCAAAGCGCGCTTTTGTGGGCGGAACTGGGAGTAAAGCGAATTATCCTGGCGAGGGAACTGCACTTTGAGGAGATCAAAGCGCTCAAGGCCAAGCTACCTGCGGAAATTGAACTGGAAATGTTTGTGCACGGCTCCATGTGCCTGTCCTACTCAGGCCGCTGCTGGCTCAGCGCTTATCTGGCTCAGCGGGACGCCAACCGGGGTCTGTGCGCGCATCCCTGCCGCTGGCAGTACGCGCTTTTAGAAGAAAAAAGGCCGGGGGAATACTTCCCAGTGCTGGAAGATCAGCGCGGCGCCTATATAATGAATTCTCAAGATCTGTGCTTGATTGAAGAACTGCCTGCATTAACAGCCCTGGGGATCGCAAGCTTTAAAATCGAGGGCAGAATGAAGGGCGTCCACTATGTCGCCACAACCACCCGGGCTTACCGGCAAGTGCGGGATGCTTGTCTTGCAGGGCAGAACGTGGCTGAGAAAATTGCTTCTGCAAAAGAAGAGCTGAAGCGAACGCGCCACAGACCGTATACAACCGGTTTTCTTTGGGGAGAGCCCGAGCAGAATCCCGCCCGCTCTTATGAAAAATTGCCTTATAACTTCGTAGGGGTAGCCCTTGGGGAAGGCAGCAAAGTCCAGGTCGAAGTGCGGAATCATCTGGCTTACGGCCAGCGAGTGGAGATCCTGCGCCCTAATCTGCCTACGTTTCAGCAGCCGGGCAGGATGTTTACCGAAGATGGCTCCATGGTGGAAGCGGCCCACGCCAATCAAATCGTGGTGATGGAATTTGTCCAGCCTGTAGAAAAATATAGTTTAATCCGTTTAGCTGAGGAGGAAGGACAGTGAACCCGCCCAAGCTGCAAATAAATTCGGAGAAAGCAAGGCAGTTGATCCTTCTCCTGATCCTGCTGGTAGCCTGGACTGGGGTGATCTACTTGTTCGCTCCCACGGGTGATTCGGAAAAACGCATCGTGATTAAGCCCGGCGCCTCTACTGCCCAAATCGCCCGGCAATTGCACAGAGAGGGAATCATCAGCTCTCAGGTTGGCTTTCAAATTATCGCTAAGCTGGAAGGAGTCAGCGGAAAACTGAAGGCTGGAAATTATCTCATCTCCGGCCGTCTGACCCCCTGGCAGGTGGCCAGACGCTTGGCTCGGGGAAGCGTAGATATTGTTACCATCACCATTCCCGAAGGCTTCACCGCACAGCAGATCGCATCTTTAGCGGAAAAGAACGGCATCTGCACGAAAGGCGAGTTTCTGAAGCTGGCCCGAAGCCCTAATAAAGAATTGCGCGAGCTGGCAGCGGGACTGCCGGCTGGCAAGAGCCTGGAAGGTTTCCTGTTTCCGGATACCTATAGGCTGGATCCGGGCGCCGACGGAGAGGAACTGATCGCACTAATGCTGAAACGGTTTTCCCAGGTTGCGCCCGCCGCGCTATCCGAAAGTTCCTTGTCTTTTTATGAGACGGTGATTCTGGGTTCCATCATTC
>DIPB01000038.1:3732-7093 GCA_002426275.1 Firmicutes bacterium UBA5499 | reverse complement strand
GATTCTGGGTTCCATCATTGAAAAAGAGGCCAAACTCCAAAAGGAGCGGCCTCTGATTTCCGCTGTTTTCCATAATCGTCTGCAAAAAGGGATGCGTCTTCAGTCTTGCGCCACAGTAGCTTATGCGCTGAATAAAAGCCATACGAAGTTAAGTTACAAAGATCTGGAGCTTGATTCTCCCTACAACACTTACCGCAAAGCCGGCCTGCCCCCGGAACCAATCTCAAATCCGGGATTGGCCAGTCTCAGGGCAGCGGCGCGTCCCGCGAAGGTTGATTACCTGTATTTCTTTGCGCTGGGAGACGGCAGCCACCATTTCAGCCGCACCTACAAAGAGCACCTCGAGTTGCAGAAGCCCTAATCTTCGTCTTCGCTCTCCAGACGTGACTCGAAGATCGTGCGTACGCGTTCAAACTCGTTGTCATCATCAATGCCAACCAGGACTTCTCCATCGTCGGACTCTTCCATGCGCAGAAGGAGCATTTCCCCTTCTTCCATCAAGGGGATATCTTCAGGTTCAAAATCAGAGTTTTCTTCGTCCGCGTCTTCATCCTCATCGAAAATATCGTCTTCCTCCAGGCTCTGCAATGCGGCATACCTGTTCCCTTCGGACTCAAACACATCGATTATGTAGAAAGAACGGGGGATTCCACTTTCCTCATCTATGAGGGTAATGACCTCGTCATTCTGAAACTCTTCTATGTCGTCATGATTCTTTTCACTCATCTTCCTTCACCCCTCTTGTGACATTTTTTTGATATCGCAGATATCCCTCTAGAATCATAGCTGCAGCCACTTGGTCAATTATATGTTTGCGTCTTTGGCGGCTCAGGTCTGCCTCAATTAACCCCCTCTCCGCCGCTACTGTGGAAAGACGCTCATCCCACATTACAACCCCTACCTGGGGAGGAAGCGCTCGCGCCAGACCTTTGGCAAAATCCTCGGCGTTTTGAGCCTGCGGTCCGATGGTGCCATTCATATTCTTGGGCAAGCCGACTACCACCTGACCGATCTCCCACTTGTCTGTCAGCTCTCTTATTTTTTGCCAAATTTCCTCCCAATTATGTTCTTGGCAGTCTATAGTTTCTAACCCTCTGGCCGTCCATCCCAATGGATCGCTGATGGCAAGCCCTAGCCTTCTTTTGCCCACGTCAACGCCGAGATATCTCATAGCTTCTCTCCAAATCTAAAAATGCCTCTTTTACGTTCTCCGCGCTCAATCCGCACTCTTTCCTCAGCAGGGAAACCGGTCCATGCGTGACAAACCGGTCCGGAAGAGCAACGCAGCGAACTGGCAGGAACAGCTGATTTTGCTGAAAAAACTCCAACACGGCGCCGCCGAATCCGCCGGAGAGCACATTTTCCTCCACTGTCAGCACAAAACCGGCTTTTTGCGCCCACAAAAGCAATCTTTCATCTAAAGGCTTGACAAATCGAGCGTCAATTACTTTGGGAACTGCATGCCCTTCTTGCGCTAATTGCCCGGCAACCTGTTGGGCTAGGGATACTGCAGAGCCGACGGCAAAAATCGCGCCTCTCTTTCCGGCGAGGATTTGCCTGGCTTCTCCCTTGTTGAGAATGGGAATTTCCTCCAGCCGAGCGTATGGATCGTCTTCGCCTGCGCCTCTAGGGTAACGGATAGCAACAGGACTGTTCCACAAAAAAGCGCTTTTCAGCATCATCTGCAATTCCCGTAGGTTAGCCGGACATGCGACAGTCATATTGGGCAGTTGCCGCAGGTAGCTGAGATCCAAAATTCCATGGTGGGTCTGACCGTCCTCGCCCACAAGGCCCGCCCGATCAACAGCGAAAACAACTGGCAGGGCGGACAAACACACGTCGTGCACCAACTGATCGAACGCCCGCTGCAAAAAAGTGGAATAGATAGCAACCACGGGCTTTTCCCCGGCTAAGGCTAATCCCGCGGCAAAGGTAACCGCGTGCTGTTCGGCGATCCCCACATCAAAAAAACGCTTGGGGAATCTCTCCCGAAAACTTTTAAGTCCCGTACCTTCGGGCATGGCGGCTGTGACTGCGCAGATCCTGCCGTTCTCCTCAGCCAGACGAACCAGCGTCTCGCTGAAAACATCGGTGTATGTAGGCATAAAGCTGATTTGTTTGGGTTTGCCCGTTTGAATGGAGAAAGGCCCCACGCCATGGAAACAGTCCGGTTGTTCTTCCGCAGGCTTATATCCTTTCCCTTTTCTTGTGACAACATGCAGCAGCACAGGACCTTTCCGGTGACTGGCATCCACCAAAGCCCTACGCAAAGCCTGGATATTATGTCCGTCCACAGGTCCCAAATAAGTAAAACCCATCTCTTCAAACAACATTCCCGGCACAACCAAATATTTGATGCTGCCTTTAAGTCTTTCGGCAAGCCTCATCATTGCCGGTCCGCCAGGCAGCTTTTGGAGTAAAAGATCAAAGTCATCCCTGGCTCGGTTAAGCGTGGGGTCTGTTCTCAGGCGGGTAAGATATTGGGAAAGAGCGCCAACATTGCGGGAGATGGACATTTCATTGTCGTTGAGCACAACCAACAAATCTGTTTTCAGCTGCCCCGCATGATTCAAAGCCTCAAAAGCCATCCCGCCGCCCATGGAGCCATCGCCGATAATAGCCACAACGCTCTCATTGGTTCCAGAGAGATCGCGCCCTTTAGCAAGGCCCAGGGCAATGGAAATGGAAGTACTGCTGTGTCCTGCATCCACAACGTCATGGGGGCTTTCCTTCCTGCGGGGAAAGCCGGCTAATCCTCCATACTGACGCAAAGAGTGAAACGCCTGCTGCCTTCCTGTGAGCAACTTGTGCGCATATGCCTGGTGACCCACATCCCAAACCAGTTTATCCTTCGGGCTGTTAAACGTCAAATGCAAAGCGATGGTCAACTCTACAGTGCCCAAACTCGAGGCCAAATGCCCTCCGGTTTTGGAAACAGTGGTGATGATTTCCTCTCTGATTTCCGCCGCCAGCTCTTTCAGCTGAGAACTTTTCAACTTTTGGAGATCCTGAGGCTGATGTATTTGTGAAAGTAGTTTGCCCAAAACTTCCCTAACTCCTTCGGCGATTCTTCCCCTTCTGAAAAAATCCCTCCCACCAGGACAGAACGGAAGCAACCTGATAGATGATTTTATCGGCATACTTAATTGCCGCGCCTTTGCCTAATGCCTTGCCACCCACTGTCAAGGTGGAGACTATGGGAGCCATCAGGGCAATCAAGACAGGTCCGCCTAAAGAAGTGGCGACTATTGCTCCCATGGCTCCGCTTAGGGTCCCTGCAATATCGCCCACCAAATCGTTACAAAAATTTGCGACTTCCCCCGCTCGCTTTACCAGTCTAATGGCTCGATTGGCAGCGGGG
>DIPB01000038.1:3335-3638 GCA_002426275.1 Firmicutes bacterium UBA5499 | reverse complement strand
GCGGGAACTTGTTTTGCCGCCATAGCGTGAAATGTAGATTCATGAGCGGAAATCACGGCAGTGCCGATGATATCGAAAAGAATGCCAATTGAGATGATGAACAGCAGAAACAACAACGAAAAAAAAGGCGAAATCTTCTCCAAAAAGCTTCTTGAAACTTCGGCAAGCACCAGTGTGACGCCAAAAGTCGAAGCTGCGACCAGCCAAATTCCTCGATATTCTTTCTTCATGTATTCCTCCGGAAAACAAAAAAGAGGTAGTGGTAATCAACCGGGTAAATATTGTGGCTTAAGGTCCAGTAGG
>DIPB01000038.1:2895-3142 GCA_002426275.1 Firmicutes bacterium UBA5499 | reverse complement strand
TGCTCTGGCTTGCGCCAGGACTGGATTACCACTTAGTCCACACTGCAATCCCCGACCGACCTGCCTTACGGCAACAGCCTAGGAGTTTTCCCCACACCACAAACCATATCCTAGCCTCTTTTGCAAAACGGCTTTCAAACGGCAAGGGGTCTTCTCCCTAGGGCCCCTGGAAGATGACCTGATTTCCGCTATCCCGCTTGTTTCGCTCAAGGCAGGCTACTCTGCACCCCACACAGCGTCATGTACT
>DIPB01000038.1:0-2651 GCA_002426275.1 Firmicutes bacterium UBA5499 | reverse complement strand
ACATGGGTCTCCACGGAGTAGGGTCAACGCCTACATGCCATTGTAGATCGCCCTATCTCCTTAACCCCCAGCACCACCCTCGACTGGGCGTCGAAGGCCAGCACCAAGGACTTCATCGATGTGCCCTTGACGGATTTTTAGGCCCGCCTTCAGATATGGAAGCGGTGACTAGGATACTGCACCACTACCTCTCAAATTACACTCATTATACCATAATTACTGTCGCGATGCAATCCGATCAAGATTGCCGCGAAATAACGTAATCTGCAAGCCCGGAGAGCGCCTCTGAACGCGCGGGAGCCAAGGCGGCTTTAGCGTCGGCAATAGCGGAGACAGCCAGCTTTTTGGCCTCTGCCGCCCCCAACAACACGGGATATGTTGTCTTCCCTAGCCTGGCATCGCTGCCTGCATTCTTGCCCATTTTTTCCGGATCGCCAGCCTCGTCCAAGAGATCGTCGATGATCTGAAAGGCTAACCCAAAATTCAAGCCATAAGCGGTAAGCGCAGCCAAATCCGCTTCCTGGGCGCCTGCCAAATGCGCGCCGCACCTCAGCGCGGAACACAGCAATGCCGCTGTCTTCCGCAGATGCAGCTGCTTCATCTGTTCTAATGACAGGCGCTTGCCTGTCCATTGGCAATCCAAAGCTTGCCCTTCCACCATGCCGGCAGGACCAATGGCCACTGCCAAATCGGAGATTGCTGCCAGTACGTTTGCCGCCGGCAAATTAAGTTTGCTCAGCAGCTCAAAGGCATAGGTCAGAAGTCCGTCTCCTGCTAAAAGCGCTACGGCTTCGCCAAAAACCCGATGATTCGTCGGCTTGCCACGCCTCATTTCATCGTCATCCATGCACGGCAGATCATCATGGATGAGCGAATAAGCCTGGACGCATTCCAAGGCAGCCGCGGCAGGCATAACCGCTTTAAGCTCAGCTAACCCCGAGTATTCGGCCGCAGCCAAAAAAAGGACGGCCCGCAGACGTTTGCCGCCGCCCAAGGTGGTATAGCGCATGGCATCGGCCAATACTCCATCTCGGGGCAAAAGCTGCGTCAAGGAATCCTCCACCATGGCGGCCCGTTGCTTCAGATAGGAGTCCAGTTCAAACATCTTCGGCCTCCTCAAACAATTTTGTAAAGACTTTGCCGTCTTGATCTTCAAGGAGCAATTCTACCTTTCCTTCCGTCTCTTCCAGTTCTTTGGCGCATCTGCGCAGCAGCCTCACGCCTTCTTCGAATGTCGCCAAGGACTCAGCCAGAGGAAGTTTCCCTTCTTCCAAACTGCGCACCAATTCCTCAAGGCGGGCCAACGCTTGCTCAAATGTGAGTTCCTGCACTTCTTCACCCCCAAATAGAAAACAAACCTGGGAGAATCCCAGGTTTATGCTTCTAACTTTTCCTTGGCAAGGATCACTAAATTGTTAAACGCAGCGCTGTCGTTTA
Source organism: Firmicutes bacterium UBA5499 (assembly GCA_002426275.1). GTDB lineage: Bacteria > Bacillota > DTU084 > DTU084 > DTU084 > UBA5499. Next base: position 1,214 of record DIPB01000038.1, on the reverse strand, counting down.
CCGCCAAATCTGCAAGCATCTTACGATTTACCACAACGCCCGCCTGGCGTAATCCGCAAATGAAACGGCTGTAGCTTACGCCTTCCTGTCTGGCCGCAGCATTGATTCTGGCAATCCAAAGCTTGCGAAATTCGCGCTTTTTCAGCCTGCGGTGAATGTAGGCATAATTGAGGGCCTTCATGACTGCTGTATTAGCCGGCCGGAAAGTCCTGCTTCTTGATCCGTAATATCCTCTTGCTTGTTTTAATATCTTCTTATGGCGGCGTCTTGTTACCACTCCGCCTTTTGCGCGCGGCATAGTATTCTCCTCCTTTAACCTAGAGCCAACATTTTACGAATTTTCTTTGCCTCGGCCGGGCTCACCACTTCTGCCTTGCGAAGTTTTCGCTTCCGCTTGCTGGTCTTTTTTTCCAGGATATGGCTTTTAAACGCCTTGTTCTTCACAAATTTACCGCTACCCGTGACTTTAAACCTTTTGGCTGCGCCACGGTGACTTTTCATCTTAGGCATGTGGGTTCCTCCTTTTCCTATTGCTTAGGGGCTAGGATCATGATCATGTTTCTGCCTTCAACGCGGGGAGCACGTTCCATAACTGCAATTTCAGAAAGAGTTTCCGCCAACCGTTCCAGAAGCTTTTTCCCCAGATCTGCATGCACAATTTCCCTGCCGCGGAAACGAATGGTACATTTTACCTTATCTCCGTCTTTCAGAAACTTCTCCGCATTGCGATGTTTGACCTGAAAATCGTGCTCTTCGATCTTAGGTGTCATGCGCACTTCTTTGACTTCGATAACCTTCTGCTTCTTTCTAGCTTCTCTTCCCCGCTTGCTTTGTTCATAGCGATACTTCCCGTAGTCCATGATCCGGCATACGGGTGGCCGCGCAGTGGGAGCGATTTCCACCAGATCAAGATCCCGCTCTCGGGCGAGCCTTAACGCTTCACGAGGAGACATCACACCCAATTGATTATTGTCATCGTCCACTACACGAACTTCCGCGATTCTAATCTCCTCGTTTACCCTTACGTCCCGCTCTCGTATGATAACATAGCACCTCCTCATCCCAAAAAGAAAAAGGATGGCCGCGCCTCACAGGCACACCACCCCTATATAATCAAGCTAGAGTTTTGGTGTACCCTGCCAGCATCGCTGCAAGGTGAGAAGCGTAGCTTCTTCTTTCTCAATTCAACCTTATTATATCTTGCTTGTTTGAGG
>DIPB01000089.1:29533-29733 GCA_002426275.1 Firmicutes bacterium UBA5499 | reverse complement strand
AATTGTCCAATCACTGCTTCTCCCGCCCCGGGATACCATAAGCTGTCCACCTCAGGGCTCACGCGCCGAATGGCGCATTCCTCGCTGGCGAGATATAAATTGTCTTCCCGCTCCGCAGCAACCAGGGCGCGCAATTTCAGACGATCATTCAGAGCCATGAGCCCGCCCGTGAACCCTACGATGATGGAAAAGGGGCCGTT
>DIPB01000089.1:28575-29416 GCA_002426275.1 Firmicutes bacterium UBA5499 | reverse complement strand
GATGATGGAAAAGGGGCCGTTCATTAGCAAACTGCCCCAGACTCGCCGCAGCGCACCGTATAGCTCTCGTTCCTGTTTTGGCAGTCTCTCCAGCTCCTGCCAATTCGGAGGTGCTAACACTTTAGCCACCAGCTGCCAGGGTAAGTCTTGCTCTTTCAGGTAATGAATGGCATATGATAAAACTTCCGTATCTGTGCGCAGATTCATCTCATAGCCTTTGCTTTCCAAGAACCGCCGGTTGGCGTCATAGGACGAAAGCTCTCCATTATGCACAACCGAAACGTCCATGAAGCTGAATGGGTGCGCTCCCCCCCACCAGCCGGGAGTATTGGTGGGAAAGCGCCCATGGCCAATCCAACTGTATGCCTTGTACTGAGCTATCTGATAGAACTCGGCAATTTCTTCCGGGAAACCTACTCCCTTGAAAACGCCCATATTTTTACCGCAGGACATGACTGACGCCTTAGGAGCCAGCCTGTTAATTCTGCGGACGGCAAGCTCAACCAATTCATCCTGGGAAAGGTCCTTTTCTTTGCAGACTTCCGGCCGTGGTTCCACAAAATAGCGCCAGGTCAGGGGCGCATCGCTATAGTTACCCTGTCTCAGAGTGGGAATCTCCTCAGACTTCTGCAGATGAAAATATGCTTTCAGCAGCTCTTCAACCTGCGCTTTAACCTCGCGATCCACCAGCAGCAGATGAAAAACTGTCAATTCTTCATATTCAGGATAAATTCCATACCCCGCATATCCTCCGCCTAGCCCATTGCTTCGTTCGTGCATCATCTCCATCATTTCCGTGATCACAACACCTGTCAGCGGAGCTCCTTTTTTATTGATCACC
>DIPB01000089.1:25408-28481 GCA_002426275.1 Firmicutes bacterium UBA5499 | reverse complement strand
GCTCCTTTTTTATTGATCACCCCTGCCACAGCGCAGCCTGAGGGAATGCGAATTATTCCTTCATAAAGTGGACTCTGCATGGATTCTCCTCCTTTTAATAGGCTTTTATCTATTATAAACATCAAACTGACATGTGTAAAGTGTTTTTTGTGAAGTATACCGGTATTCATGTTACTTTTTTGTTAAAAATACTTTAATAATGTTATATTTATAAAAATTATCTTCCCTTGACATGGGGAAAAATTTTTGTTAGCATGGGATTAAGTAAAGATTAACTAGGAGGTGAGCGCAATGGAGAAAAAGCATGACACTCCTGTCACATATTCCATTGGGGAGGCAACAAAAAAAGCCGGGCTTTCCAGCCGGCAAATTCGCTATTATGAAGAAACCGGCCTGCTCAAACCAATTCGCACTCAAGGGAAACACCGCCGCTACACAGAAGGAAACATTGAGACCTTACTTCTGATCAAAGAATTATTGAAAGAAAATCCTAACATCGAAGCTGTAAAATCTGCTCTGCAAAAACAAAAAACAGCAAGCGCAGCTTTGGAGGAAGACATGCTGAAGCTCTCCTCCCGCAAACAGGAGCTTACCTCCCTCTACCCTGTTTCCAACCGCGCCGAACTGGCAGCCTTGATCGCAAATCTGAAGGAAATAAAATGAACCGCTGGCCCCAGAGAATTCTGAGGCAGCGGTTCGTCTTTACATATAGATCGTCGTTAAAACTAGGTCAGGCTGTAATCACATCTGGCTGCGACCTGCCAGCTAAATCCATCATTCACACCCCGGGTCCCATTTGGCGCGGCCACAACGCAACCCAGCTGCTGCGTAACTGCTGCCTGAATTCCCTCGCTCTTCCCCTGAAGCACAAATGCCAGTCCGCCGCCTTTCCCGTGATCTCCTCCGGAATCTACGGATACCCCAAACGCCGTCTCCGCCAGCGGTGAATTTCTATTGCATCATGAGCTGACGGTTTTTTGGGCGAGCTATGTTGATAAAGCTGCCTTCGTGCTGAGCGAAAAATAACTGAATTGATGTTTATCCTGGGCAAAAGCCAGGAGAGGCTGTTTCGCCAAGATAAACCAGCGCGCTAATTCCAACCTTTGCATACGTCCACCCACGCGGTATAGTCGGAATATTTTTCCATTTCCTCTATGGTCAGTTCAATGGCGCTGTTGCTGCTGCCGCAGGCTGGGAATACCGTTTCAAACCGCTTCAGAGATTCGTCCAAATAAACGGCGACTCCTCCTTTGACGGCAAAAGGACAGACTCCGCCGATGGCGTGGCCAATCAGCTCGAGCGTTTCGTCGGGGGCGAGCATTTTCGCTTTCGTTTTAAACTGCGCCTTGAACTTCGCGTTATCGATTTTGACATCGCCAGCGGCGACGATCAAAATAGCCTGTCCAGCCACTCGAAAGGAAAGCGTTTTGGCAATCCTTTTCGGCTCACAGTTCAATGCTGCCGCGGCAAGCTCTACGGTTGCGCTGGACACCTCAAATTCCCGCACGCGGCTTGCCATGTCATATTGTTCAAAATACGCTTTCACGTCTTCAATCGCCATGCTGATGCTCCTTATTTCCGGACGCTTTCCCAGTACAGCTTGCAATCCTCAAATTTCACGCTCAGTTTCCCCGTCTCCTTTAACCACGACAGAACCGAACGAATGGCGCTGCCCGCCAAAACATACTGTTCAAAGTCCACTCTGAGCTGGTACCGGCGGAACATCGCCTGCAAAAGATCCTCGCATGTTCGCGCAGCCTCACAACAGACAACCACGCTCTCCGCTATTTCCAAGACTTTATTCCGGTTGTATCGCGCCAATTCTGTCATGTCGTCAGTCGCTTCGGCATGGGCGGGGACAAACATGGAAGCTTTCATTGCTTCAACCGTATCTAAAGTCCTCAAAAATGCGCCCACATCGTAGATAAGCGGGATGCCGTATTTGGCAAGCGTTTCTTTGCTGAAGACACAATCCGCAAGGAAGACGACGCTGTCCGGCGTGCGAAACCCTACCATCTCAAAGGAGTGTCCCGGAAGGGGAATGACGGCAATTTCTTGCGGAAAAGCGTCGTCTGAGAGATCGCAGACGACGCTTTCCGGCGCCAGCAGAAATTTATGGCGCAGATCTTTGCACGGATAGCCGCCGTATAAAAAGGACGGCTCTAAAACCGGATGCCTCGCAAAGTCCTTTTCAATTCCGTTTGCAAAAATCTTGCACGCCGTCTGTTTCTGCAAATATTGATTCCCGCCGATGTGATCTGCATGGGAATGCGTGTTCAAAATGGCTTTCAGACGCCAGCCGTTCCGCGCCAAAATCTGGCGGACTTTTCTGCCCGCATCCTTGTCGTTTCCGCTGTCCACTAAATACACGTCTGTGGCGTTCAGGCGATAAATGCCGATTTTCGCCGGGCAGTTGAGATAATAACTTTTTGCTCCCACTTGTACTAATTCATACATATCCCTTATCCCTCGTAGCAGCACTGTGTGAGAAGCAGTACGCCGCCCCCGGCAGCCGGACAGGCGCGGCATTTCCCCAGCATGGAGCTGTGGAAAGCGCTTATCTTGCCGTCTCTTGCAAAACCTCATCATAAACGGCAGCCGTCCGCTCCCCCATCTTCCGCGCGGAGAACATGTCCTGCCAACGCAGGAAACTCTTGCTTCCCAGTTCCCTCCGCAAAGCTTCGCTGGCCAGGAGCGTCTTCAAGGCTGCGGCAAGGCTCCGGGGATCCTTAGCCGGCACCAGCAGGCCGCAATCTCCCACAGCCTCGGGAATCCCTCCCACCTTTGTGGCCACAATGGCCTTGCCCATAGCCATGGCTTCCAGCAGAAACAAGCCCATGGCCTCCCTCCAGGAAGGCAGAACCGCCACTTGCGCAGCGAGCAGCAGATCTTCAGGATGCTTTACATATCCCGGCAAAAAGACGTCTCGCTCCAGACCCAGCCGGGCAATCTCGGCCCGGAGCTTCCCCGCCATAGGACCCGTGCCCGCCAAGACAAGCTGCGGCCTGGGAGAGAGCAGCGCCAAAGCCTGCAGTAAATCGGCGCAGCCCTTATCAGGAACTAGTCTCGCCGC
>DIPB01000089.1:18283-25332 GCA_002426275.1 Firmicutes bacterium UBA5499 | reverse complement strand
ACTAGTCTCGCCGCCATCACAGCCAAGGGACGATCCCCGGCCAGGCCCAGCGTCTTCGCCAGGCGAGCCGCCCGGTCCGGATCAGGCTGGGGTTTGAAGATGCCATTATAGATCACCAATGATTTTTTGCCGTCCAGGCCGGCGGCCAGGAAGCGTTTCTCTTCCGCGCAGCTGACAGAGATCACTCTCTTCGCCCAGCGATTGGAGAACTTGGCGGACAGCCAGTAATCAAAATTTGTGGGATAGCCGTGCCCTGTAAACAAAAGCGGCAACCCTGTTTTTTTCGCCGCGAAAAAGAAATGGCTTGCCGCGTGCACATGCAGCAGATCCGGCCTCCAGGCGGAGAGCGCGCGTTTGAGGCTCTTGGCGAAGGCGCCTTCTATAAGCTCTAAGCAGCCTAGCTTCGCAAAAGGCTCCTCAAAGGAGCCGGGCGGCGCCAAGACGCGAGACTCCCAACCGGAAAGCGTCTGCGTCAGGGTGAGCACCGCCCGCTCCGTACCCCCTGCTTCCAGGTAAGGAAGCAGATGCAGCACGCGGCTCATGTTCCCATTTGCCAGGAGGAAAGATATTTTTTCTGCTGGGCGGTTAAAGTATCGATGGACAGTTCCATGCTTTTCAGTTTCAATTCCGCAATCTGGCGGTCCAGATGCTCCGGCACGGGCAGCACCTGGGCAGGGACGCTTTCGGCTGTTGTGTAGAGCCAATGGGCGGATAAAGCCTGATTGGCAAAGCTCATGTCCATCACCACAGCCGGATGGCCTTCGGCGCCGGAGAGGTTAACCAGCCTGCCCTGAGCCAAAAGATAAATCCTGCGGCCCGAGAGCGTATATTCATCAACGCCCCGTCTCACCTCCCGCACCTGGGAACTGAGCTCTTTTAAGGCCGCGATGTTTATCTCCACATCAAAATGGCCGCTGTTGGCCAAGATGACGCCGTCTTTCATCAGCGCAAAGTGCTGTCTGTCCAGCACGTTGAGATCGCCGGTGACTGTGACGAAAATATCGCCTATGACGGCGGCTTCCTCCATAGGCATCACCCGATAGCCGTCCATCACAGCCTCCAAAGCTTTCAGGGGATCCACTTCGGTCACAATCACGTTAGCGCCCATGCCTCTGGCTCTCATGGCAAGGCCGCGCCCGCACCAGCCATAGCCGGCCACCACAAACGTCTTGCCTGCAAGCAGATAGTTAGTCAGGCGAAGAATGCCGTCGATTGTGGACTGACCTGTGCCGTAGCGATTATCGAACAGGTGTTTGGTGTAAGCGTCGTTTACCGCCACGATTGGGTATCTCAATTCTCCGGCCCGGGCCATAGCCCGCAGGCGAATCACGCCGGTTGTGGTCTCCTCAGTGCCGCCTAAAATCTCCGCTGTTTTTTCCGGATGGCGGCTGTGCAAGGTGGAAACCAAATCAGCTCCATCGTCCATGGTCAGCTGAGGTCCGATGGCAAGAACCTGCTCCAGATGCTGATAATATGTCTGACGCTCTTCGCCCCGGACGGCATAGGTGGCAATGCCGTAAGCTTCTCCCAGCGCGGCCGCCACATCGTCTTGAGTGCTCAGGGGATTGGACGCGCAAAGAGCAACCTCCGCGCCGGCATTTGCCAAAACGCGCATCAAATTGGCAGTTTCGGTGGTCACATGCAGGCAAGCGGCTATTTTCAACCCGGAGAGAGGCTTTGTCAGGCGCCACTGCTCATTCAGCTTCTGCAGGACCTTCATCTCCTGCTCCGCCCACTTGATCCTCCTGACTCCCTCGGCAGCCAAGGCGGGATCTGTGTAATGTCCGTTCATTTAACTCTCCCCCCTGGCAGACTTCAGCGCAGAAGCGCAGCTGCAATTCTGCTCTTGGGGCAGGCGGGCAATGATGGCAAACAAAAGCTCCCGCAGCTTGCCCAGATTCGTCTGAAAAACTTCCACCACAGCCTCGTGGCTTACAGGTTCAACCTCAGGCTCCCCTTCCAAGCCTGTATCGTAATCTGTGATTAAGGAAATGTTGGCATAGCAGATCTCAAGTTCCCTGGCTAAAATGGCTTCCGGATACTGGGTCATGTTGATCACTTGCCAGCCGTGACTGCGGAATTCCGCGCTTTCCGCCCTGGTGGAGAACCTAGGTCCGTTCACAGTCACCACAGTGCCTTTACTGTGATAAGGCAGTCCCAGCCGCTCCGCCGTCTCTACGGCCAGCCGCCGTAGCTGCGGGCAATACGGATCCGCCGCGCCGATGTGGGTGGTGACCGGACCGTCAAAGAAAGTATCCCGCCTGCCCCAGGTGCGATTCACGAATTGATCGCAGATCACAAAATCTCCTGGCTTCACCTTCGGATCAAGGCTCCCCGCCGCGCAGGGGCCGAAGAGCCATTTCACGCCCAGCTGCTTCATCGCCCAAAGATTTGCCCGATAGTTGATCATATGCGGAGGCAGCTGATGCTTCTTGCCGTGTCTCGGCAGAAAAGCCACTTTTCTGCCGGCGATAGTGGCGATGGTCAACTGATCGCTGGGCGCTCCGTAGGGAGTCTCAACTGTTATTTCCTGGCACTGTTCCTCGGCGAAGGTATAAAAACCCGAGCCGCCGAAAATGCCCACTTCTGCTTGCACTCTCTATTCCTCCTCGTAATTGGGTTACTCTTACATTCGCTTTTTTTCAGTCATTTCCTGCCCTCAGGCGATCACGGCGATAATCAGCGGCAAAGTTACAGCTGCCAAAGACGTTGCCACCAAGGTGCTGGCCGAGGCTAACTTCCTATCGCCGTCCACTTGGGCGGCGATGATGGTAATCATAGATGAGGCAGGCATCGCCGTGATTACAGTCGCCACTTGGACTAGCAACTTCGGCAGGGCAAACAGATTCAAAAGATAAAACACTCCCAGCGGCACAACCAAAAGCCTCAAAAAGCATAGCCATCCCAAGAGCGTCCATTGACTTTTGTTTGCTCCCGCAAACTGCAATTGCGCTCCCACAACCAGCATGGCAAGCGGCGTGGTGGCGGCTCCCAGTTGCTCCAGCACGGAAGAGAGCACAGGCGGCAGCTGAACGCCGCAGCCGAGGAAAATGAAGCCTAAGACCGCAGCCAGGACCGGAGGGCTGACGAGGTTCCGCCAGTCGTTCACGCTGTCCCGGGCAAGCAACCAGACGCCTAAGGTCCAAAGGAGCATGTCATGGGAGAGATTGAACATGGCGCCTAAGAACGCTCCCTGTTTGCCGTAAAGCGCCAGACAAACGGGCAGACCGATGAAGCCGGCGTTGCCGAAGATCATCTGGAAGGTGAAAACCGCGCGCTCGCTTTCCGACCAGCGGGAAAGCTTGCCAACAGCTTGTCCCAACAGCAGGCTCAAGAGGCGAATCAAGAGCCCTAAAGTCACAGCCAAGATTCCCGCCGGCAAAGCTCCTGCAGTCTGCGGCAGATTGGTGGAGGTCAAAATCATCGCCGGCAAATTGAAATAAAGCAAAATGTTGACCAGATCTTTTTGGCCGCGCTCTGTAATCAGCCCTGTCTTCCTGCCTAGCGTTCCCAAAAATATTATGAGCAAAAGCGCGGCGATTCTCTGGAACGAAACTAAGTAATTTGTCATAAACCAGACTCCTAAAAAAAATAGGAGCAAATGCTCCAAATAAAGGGAAACAACTATGTTTTTCTTTTGTCAGCGCGCTGAATCAGAAAAAACCTCTACCAAAATCTGGTCAAGCTCCGAACTCAGGAAAGCCAGTTCTTCATTATAAAGACAAGCTGAATTTTTTCTGTGCAACTCAGAAATCTTTTGGCGAAGACTGTCTACCTTTCTTTCTGAGTCCGCCAAAGCTATATCTTCCACGGCTACTTCTTTCGCTCCTCTCGTTTTGAAACTGAATTGATTTCAAAATAGTCTGCGCTAGCCAGCTGCGCCTTCCAGAGGAATTAACTAACTTGTTCGCCATTGAGAGAAAAATTCCTCCCTGAACAAAATCCAGTTTAGATATTAAGTTAAGTGCCGCAATGCAAGTGGAGATACAAATCCTTGCGCTTGCGGACTTTCTGCGGCACTTGCGGGCTGAGCAGAGAACCGTATTGGTCCAAAATTTTCTTCACTTTCACCTTTACCCTTGTCCTGGCATTATCCACAACTTTTGCTTCCACTCCTAAAGCTTGTTCGATTTCACCGGAACTATACCCGGCCATGATTAAATTCACCACGGCGTACTCCAGAAAGGAAAGATGGTTATGCAAAACTTGATCGATCTTCTCTTGCGCAAAAAGATCTTCCACGATCCATTGCGGATCCTCTCTCTCTCCCTCCACCAGATCCATGATCATCCTGGTCTCTTCCTGATTGACATAGCTATATAGCGAAACAGCGTCATTGAGCAGGCGGTGCTTGTTGCCGCTGGTCATTTTAATTACATTGTAAATCTTCCTTAAAATGCAAAGATAGGCAAAAGAGCTGAACTTCACTTGATATTGCTGGGGATTATATTCTTCAATGGCAGCGAGAAAGCCGATAATCCCTTCCTGGAGCAGATCGTCGTCGTCCATGAAACTGGCGTAATGCTTGCGCACTATATAGCGGATCAGGGGCAAATAGCTTTTGATCAATTCCTCTTTAGCTTGCGGATCCTGCTTTGCACGGTCGATCAAATCCAATTCAAACTTCTGCATCCTTACACCCCCGCCAGGCTTGTCATTCTAATTCATATATATGGCGGAGGCGCGGAAAATATGACGCGGTTCTTTTACATGTTTTAGGTATAAAGAGCGATACGAAGCAAGCAAATAGACAGTTTTCGGGTAAAGGTTTTTAAAAAGCCCTCCCTGAATTAAAGTTAGTAGATAACTTGGAGGAGGGGCAACTTTGAGCCCTTACAAACGCATCGATCCAAACGAACAGCTCGAGCGCATTGCCCAAGCCATTCGCCTCAATCCTGAGATAACCGTCCAAGAGCTGAAAAAGCAGCTTGGCTATGCGCAAGAAAAATCCATTTATTATTGGCTGCAGAAGAGTCCGTACAAAGGAATTAAAAAATTCAGACAAGCTGTTTTGACAGGTCAATATCACCCTGGCTACCCGCTGACGTCCGAACCGTTCGGTCACTTTGCCGAGGCGCCCGGCAGAAACGTTCCCTTGGCTGTGAGCTTCACCAGCGAGGGCAAAGCGGAAACCGTAGGACAAATGATCCCCGCGCTTTTGAATTACTCCAATTCAGCTTTTGCTTTTCGCGTGGAGACAAACGAGTATTTTCCCACGCTGTCAGCAGGAGATCTGCTGATTGTGGATCCTGAAGAACGGCCAAAACAGGGAACCTTGGTGCTGGCTCTGCTGAAAACCAAGCCGCAAGTCTTCCGCTTCTATCCCGGCCAGCCTTCGCTGCTCATTCATCCCGCCAATCCGCTGAGCGTCCACTCGGCCTTGGAGCAAGATAGCATGCTGCTCGGCCAGGTGGTGGAACTCCTGCGCCTGTTCAGCTAATCCAAGCCCAATTCCTCAGCCATAGCCATCAGTTTCCGCAAGCGGTGATTGACGCCGCTTTTGCTCAAAGGAGGCCGCATGGTCTCTCCCAGCTCCCGCAGACTGGCCTCGGGCACGGCTATCCTCAACTTGGCCAAAGCCAAAAGCGAAGGCGGCAGCTTCACGCCTGAAGCCAACAGCCGCGTGCAAGCCTGCGCTTGCCTCAGTCCCGCGTCTATGGTTTTAGAGAGATTCGCCGTCTCGCAATTGACCAGCCGATTGGCCTGATTGCGCACTCCCCGCACCAGCCTGGCGTTTTCCATGGCAAGCGCCGCGCCGTGAGCGCCGGTGAGGACTAAAAACTTGCTGATCTGGGCCGCATCTTTCATATAGACCAGGAAAACATCTTTGCGCCTGCCGCACTTGGCCCGCACGCCGAGCCTCGCCAAAAGCTCACGGATATCAGCCGCGAACTTCTCTCCCTGGCAGACAAATTCCAAATGATAGCTTCGCTCGGGATCGCAAAGGGAGCCTTTGCCTAAAAAAACTCCCCGCAGGTAAGAGACGGCGCAGCAGCGCTTCTGCACAAGCTGCCCGGCAATGCCATCTTCCTCTCCCCAAAAGCCCAATTCGCTCAAAAGCGCTTTATCTCTGGGAGTAGCGAAACGAAGCAGATATTCATGTCCCCGTCTGAGCTTAGTCTGAGGCGCTGCCAAAACCTCAGGCCGGACCTGATAAAGCTCTCTCAACAGGCTAATGGCCTTCCTGGCGACGGACGCCCAATACGTTTCCAGGATTAAAGCCATCCCTCCCGCCCCTTTCAGCTCTACCATGCCCGCAGCCTTCAAAAGCCCGGCCAACTCCGCCTTCTGGCAGCATGCCTTCCGAGGAAAAACCCGGGCTAATTCAGCGCGCAAATCCAACAAATTCTATCCTCCTCTCCAGGCGGCAAAGCCAATAAGCTAGGTAGCCCACCACAAGGCCCGTGGGAATAGCTGCGCCTGCCGACAGCAGAGCATAAGCGGAAAGGCCCCGCAAGCCGGCAAGCAAACTGTAGGCCAAAAGCTGAGCCAGATTATGGCTCATGGCGCCGGCTATGCTGAGGCCCAAAAATCCGAACCTAGGCCTGGGCAGCCGCCAAAGAGCGGCCATCACCAGAAAGCTTGCCGCCGCGCCGGCCAAACTCAGCCAAAAGGCCGTGGCGCCGAATGTCCCGGCGAGCAGCGAGCCTAAAAGCACCCGCAGCAGAGAAACGGTGAGCGCAGGACCGGAGCCCGCCAATGCCAAGACCGCAAGAGTCACGATATTGGCAAGGCCAAGGCGCACCCCAGGCAGGGGAAGCGGCGGTAAGAAAGCTTCCACCAAATGGAGAACCAGCGCTAAGGCGAGAAAAAACGACATCTTAGTTATTTTTCTAGTAGGTAAGGGCATCATAATTCCCTTTCCCCATGATTTTAATCGTGACCAGATTCGGCGCGCAGATGAGCAGCTGCCCAGCTTTAGTTATTCTGCCGCCGTGGACGCAGATTTTATCCGGGCAGGGCGAGGAGACGACTTCCGCAGCTCCGCCGCCCACGGAGACGATGGTGTTCCCCAACGGCCCGCCGACTGCGATCCGCCTTTCCGGTCC